>JAYWBR010000394.1:0-3531 GCA_043781315.1 Verrucomicrobiota bacterium
TGGCGGCCCATCGTGAATTGTTAACCTTTGATTCCATGTTGCTGCCGGGTCAGCTTCTGCTGTCGGCGAAATTTCGTTGCAGCTTAAGGAAGCGACCCGGAAGAAACCAGCACGTTCATTCAAAATGACAAAATCGGTTCGTTCTCGTCCATCGGAGAATCTCCTTGTGCGATTCGGGGGCCGGGAGTAAAAACTTTTCATGCCCATCCATCTGCCGCCGCTGTCACGCCGCACCTTTCTCGCCCGTTCCCTCGTCGCCGGAGCCGGGCTCATGCTAAGTCCGCAGCTTCACGCCGCCGGGAAAAAGACGGACAAAAACTGCTGGGCGCTTTTTTCCGACACCCACATCGCGGCAGATCGCGCGCAGATCGCCCGCAACACCAACATGGCCGCCAACCTGACCGCCGTGTCCACTGATCTCCTCGCGCTGCCGGAGCGGCCCGCCGACGTTTTTGTCGCGGGCGACTGCGCGTGGAACAGCGGCGAACCCGGCGACTACGCGACGTTCGCGAGCCTGCTGGAGCCGCTGCGCCGCGAACGCCTGCCGATCCACCTGCTGCTCGGCAACCACGACAACCGCGAACGCTTCTGGAACGCGTTTGCCCAGGAGAAAAAAGCCCGGCGGCCGCTGGCCGACCAGCAGGCGGCGCTGGTGAAAACGCCGCGCGTGAACTGGTTCCTGCTGGATTCGCTGGCCAAGACCCTTTACACGCGCGGCGTGGCCGGCTTTGAACAGCTCAACTGGCTGGCCAAATCACTCGACGAGAACCGCGACACAGCCGCCGTGGTTCTGATTCATCACAACCCCGATGCCGGCGAGAAATCCATCGGCCTGGAGGACACGGAGGATTTGTTCAAAGTGATCCGCCTGCGAACACAGGTCAAAGCCTGCGTCTTCGGCCACACGCACAATTGGAGCGTGACGCAGGATCCGAGCGGCATCCATCTGGTCAACCTGCCGCCGACCGCCTACATCTTTCGTGAAGGCCAGCCGAGCGGCTGGGTGCGTGCGATGCTGGCCGGGGATGGGATGAAGCTGGAGTTGCGCTGTGTGGATCAAACCCGCAAAGACCACGGGCAGGTGGTGGATCTCAAGTGGCGGCCGGCCGTCTGAACCCGGCTTCAACCTGAATTCCGATTTTGAACCGCTAATTGCCGCCAATCTTCGCTGATACCAAGGAAGTCCAGAAAGTCAGGCAGGAAAAAAACTTCCCGACCCACTTCGCTTGGATGCATTTAGATTAGCGGTCATTAGCGAGGATTAGCGGTTTCCACTTCGGAGTTCGGCTTCAATGCTTGCGGTCAGCCGGTTTCTTTTCCCCGCCCGGCGGCGCGGTCTTCGGCGGCTCCTCGATCTCAACGCCCTGGCTGAAATCTTTCCCGGTCTTGTCCAGGATTTTTTGCAGGTGCGGCGAGATCCAGCGTTTGGGTTTTTCCTTTTTGGAATCAGGAATGAGCCGGTAATGCGCCATCGCATCGGATTCCACCAGGCCCTTTTCCACCAACCGCCCGAGCACCTGCACCGCCCAGTCCGACTCCTTCTCAAAACGCTTTTTGCTGGCGGCCTTCCGCGCGATCTCCCGCGCCGACACATACTGCCCCGACCAGACCTTCAAATAGGTGATGACATCCTTCTCATCCGCGTCCATGAGAATTACAAACGGGCGGTGATGAACTGCTCCAGCTTGACGGCGTCGGCGTTGAAGGCGCGGATGCCCTCGGACGTTTTCTCCGTGGCCATCGCGTTTTCGTTGAACAGCCAGCGGAATTTCTTCTCATCCAGCACCAGTTTTTCAATGGTGGTTTTTTTGGCTTCGACGGCGTTGAGTTTTTGCGCCACGGGTTCCTCGCTGCTTTTCAATTCGCCCAGCAGTTGCGGGCTGATCGTGAGCAGATCGCAGCCGGCCAGTTCGAGAATCTCGCCTTTGTTGCGGAAGCTCGCGCCCATCACTTCCGTGGCGTGGCCAAATTTTTTGTAGTACGCGTAAATCTCCTTCACCGACACCACGCCGGGATCCTCGGCCGGCGCGTATTCCTTTTTCTCCTTTGCCTTGTACCAGTCCAGAATCCTGCCAACGAACGGCGAGATCAAAGTGACCTTCGCCTCCGCACAGGCCACGGCTTGCGGCAGCGAGAACAGCAGCGTCAGGTTGCAGTTGATGCCCTCACGTTGCAGCACCTCGGCGGCGCGGATGCCTTCCCAGGTCGTCGCGATCTTCACCAGCACGCGCTCGCGTGGAATGCCATTCTTGGTGTACAGCGTGATGAACCGGTGCGCCTTGTCGAGCAGCGCCTGCGTGTCGAAGGACAGGTTCGCGTCCGTCTCCGTGGAGACGCGCCCCGGCACGATCTTCAAAATTTCCAGGCCGAACAGCACGAGCAGCGAATCCATGATCTGGTTGAGCAGCGCGCGGCCGGTCGTCCCGGACTGGCGCGCGTCGGCGATGGCTTTCTCGACCAGGTGCTGGTAGGCGGGCATCTGCGCGGCCTTGAGGATCAGCGAGGGATTCGTCGTGGCATCCTGCGGCGCGTATTCCTTCAACGTGGCGAAATCGCCCGTGTCCGCAACCACCTTGGTGAGTTTCTTGAGCTGGTCGAGCTGGTTCATAAAATGAGAAATGTTTTGCTGCGCGCAGGGTGCGGCAAAATCCCCGGCGGTGCAATCAGCGATTTGCGGCGAAAATCCTCACCGAAAAATCTCCTCGCCTTTGCCGGGCACTTTGGCTATTCAAACAGCACAGGCATGGCCCAACTCCAAATCCAGACAGAAGGTTTCGACCACCAGTTGCTTGATCTGCGACTCGGCGTGAACCGTGTTGGCCGCAGCCCGGACGCCGATTTCACCATCACCCATGCCACCGTCTCCGCGCTCCATTGCGAATTGGTGTTGCGCGATAGCGGCGTCACTGTCCGCGATCTGGATTCCACCAACGGTACCTTCATCAACGACGAGCCGGTCACGAAAGCCGAGTTGTCCGCCGGCCAGACCTTGCGGCTCGGCGACGTGGAACTGCGCGTGGAAAACGTGGAAGTCATCGTGGCCATTCCCAAATATCACCGCACCGATCTGCCCGCGCCGCCGGTCGTCGTGAACGATGGCAAACTCGTTTGTCCGCGTCACCGGCTCGCCCATGTCTCCTATCAATGCACGGTCTGCAAGGAAGTCATGTGCGACGCCTGCGTGCATCAGCTCCGCCGCAAGGGTGGCAAAAAAGTCCTGATGCTTTGTCCGCTGTGCAGCGGCGCGGTGGAACCGTTTGGGGTGCGTGCGCCAGTGAAAAAATCCCTGTTCGGGCGCGTGGCCGAAACCATCAAGCTCAAATTCAGGCACACTGCGAACCTGGGCGACCCCAGCGAATGAGCCTGATAAAAAACCACGTTGGTTTGCAGCCTATGTTGCAGTCTTTCCTGGGAACAAATCGGCCGTCGTTTCCGCCAAAAAAAATTGTTAGACAACTCTTTATGTCCAGCGCAACCTCGCCGCCATGAAACTTGATAGGCCACAAAGACTGCGGCCTAGTTAGATGTTAG
>JAYWBR010000395.1:0-10640 GCA_043781315.1 Verrucomicrobiota bacterium
GCCGGCTAAACTCCGCCACCGCGTCGGCCACGGTGATCTTGGGCAGGATGACAGCGTTGCGCTTCAACCAATCGCGGCAGACCTCCAGCACGGTGGCACGGCCCGCGAGCAGGCGGTGAGCCTCCGCATACTCTTTCGCCGCAGTATCCATTTCCAGACCCACCAGGGCGTCGCGGACGCGAATATAGACGTGCGCGTCGGTGGACGTGAGATTGAGGACTTCGGCTTGTCCTTCGGTGATCTTATCAATAGCCTCGTTGGCGGCAGTGCGAGCCTCCGCCAGCGTGGAGCGCCAAACCAGCTTGCGCTTGCCCTTGGCGCGGTAGTCCAGGACGAAGTAGGTGGTGCCGTCTTTGAGCGTGGGCCGGATACGGACCGAGATGCCGTTTTTCTGGTGAACCGCCTACAAATCCTGGTAGCGGATCAGCTTGATGCCGCGCCGCGTGATCTCCGCTTTCACGCGCGGGCTGATCAAGGCGTCGAACTCGTGCTTGAACCGATCCATGGACGGGTGCGAGTAAAGTTCTGAATCGCCGGGCGGAATTTCCGGCAGCAACTTCAAAATATAGTCCTCGTCCACCCGCGAATCCTGCAACAGCCCAAAGGTGATTTGTGCGTGCTGGATGCCGCGCTGACGCAGCGGTTCAAGGGCGCGTGCTGATAGTCGGTCGTAAATCAAGGCGTGCGAGGCGCGATAAAACCAGCGGCCGCTCGCCATGCGCCGACTGCGGTCGAAGCAATCGCGTGTCAGCCGCATATGCCGGATGCCCAACACCTCGGCGTCTTCCATCAAAATCTTAAACACCACCGGATGCAGATGGATGTGCAGGTGCCCGTTGACGTGATCCAACGTCAGGCCCGTGGCGCGAAAGCTTTTGAACTGCGCGTGGATTTCCGCGCGCAACTGTTCGCGGAGGCGGCGCTGGAAAAAATACCGAAAGCCCACGCCGACGGGACTGTTGCCGAACTCGCCCTGTGCGTTGACCAGACCTGAAATTTTTTCCGGCGGCAACGCGGCGTGGCCCATCAACAAAGTCAGATGGAGTCCAACACCCAGCTTCGGATTTTCCTTCGCCAGTGTAACGGCTTCGGCGCAGGACGCCTCGTTCACCATCAGGCTCGCCGTAGTCAGGATGCCTTCGCGATGCGCGCGGATGACGGCTTCGTTGATGGAGCGAGAGCGCCCGAAGTCGTCCGCGTTGACGATGAGGCGGCGAGTCGCATCCGATGTGTAGGAGCCGACGTGAGGAGGCTCAATCTGATTTTGCTCGCGGGCTGGCATGATTCAGAAAAGTTAGAGACTCGTCACCTCGTCTCCTACAAAAACCATTCACGGTGTTCCATAATTCGGCGACATGACACCAGCCGCGAGCCGCAGCCAGGTGCGGAGGATGAGCAAAATTTTCTGCGCCTTGTTCAAGCGCGTGAGTTTCGGACCCAGCACGTTGAAATCGCGGCGCTCCAGCTTTTGCAGCAGCCGCCAGTAAACCGAGCCCATCAGTTCGGCGGCAATCATGGAGCGGCGATCTTCGGCGGGCAGCGTCTGCTGGGCGAGCTGGTAAAAATGTTTCGCGCGCGCGGCCACGCTGGCGGCGAGGGCGTGAAAGCGTTCAGAGTATTCGTGCCTGAGAATTTCCGCCTCCGTCACGTTGAATTTTTTGAGTTCGGACAGCGGCAGGTAAATCCGCCCGCGCTCGGCGTCGGTGCGGACATCGCGCAAAATGTTGGTCAGTTGGAGCGCTTTGCCGAGGTAGATCGCGTAGTCGCGACAGGCGGGGTTTTGGTAGCCGAAGATTTCAATGCTCAACAACCCGACGGCGGACGCGACGCGGTAGCAATACAATTCAAGCTGCTCGTAACTTTCGTAGCGCGTGGTGTCGAGATCCATCTCGCAACCCTTGATCAATTCGTCGAACAGCGTGAACGGCAGGCGACACTCGCGAATGACGGGCTGGAATTCGCGGTTGACGACGAAGTGCGGCGACTCGTTGCCGCACGCACGTTGAATGTCGGCCCGCCACGCGGCGAGTTGTTCGCGACGTTTTTCCACCGGGACGGAATCCTCGTCGGCCACGTCATCCACCTCGCGACAAAAGGCGTACAGCGCGGACATGGCGTCGCGCTTGGGCTTGGGCAGCAGCACAAACGCGAGCGCGAGATTGGACGCGCTTTTTTTGGTGATGGCCTGGCTTTCTTGCATGGTCAGAGGTGCGACTTGGGCGGGGTTTTCGGGTCGCGCGGTGTGGGCAGGCCGCCGGTTTCAGCCAGCGTGGGATTGACGGGGCGATGTTCTTTCCGCCGATGCCGGTGGTGATGCCGGGTCTTGCTGGGAGCCTCCAGCTTGTGGCCGCGCTTATGCAGGCGGTGCGACGGCTGTTTGAAGATCAAGGCCCAGCCGAACGCCCCGAGGATGACCAGCCCAAACGCGACCACAAAAGCCAGCAGGTAAAAATCACTGCCCCTTTGCGCGCGCCAAGTGTGCAACTTTCCCAAAAAATCGGCGGCAAAAAATATCGCGAGCAAGGGCATCAGGAAACCTCCCTGCCCAGCTCGCTGTCCGCGGGCAATTGAATGTTCAGGCGTTGCACCCGGTAACGCAGCGCGTGCCGGCTGATCTTCAACTGCTCGGCGGTCTTGTTCAGGTTGAAGCTGTTTTTTTCCAGCAGCCGGTTGATGAGTTCGCGTTCAAACTCCGCGACGATTTCATCCAGGGATTCTTTCCCGGTCACGGTGGGCAGCTCGGTCTTGTGCAACTGCGTTTCGATTTGAAAATCCGGCAAGCTCAGCGGCTGAATCTCCTGCGTGGTCTCCAGAATCAAAGCGCGCTCGATGACGTTCTTGAGTTCGCGGACATTGCCGGGCCAATGGTGGCGGGAAAGTTTCTGACCGGCGGCGGCGGAAATTTTTTTCACGGGCTTGTTCATGCCGGCGTTGAAATGTTTCAAAAAATGCCCGGCCAGCAGCAGCGCGTCGTCGCCGCGTTCGCGCAACGGTGGCAGGCGGAACTGCACGACGTTGAGGCGATGAAAGAGGTCTTCGCGAAACGCATCCTCGCGAATGGCCTGCACGATGTCGCGGTTGGTGGCAGCGACGAGGCGGACGTTGACGCGCAATTCCTGGGTGCCGCCGACGCGGGTGAAACTGCCGTCCTCCAGAAAACGGAGGAGCTTGGCCTGCAGCGGCCGGCTCATGTCGGCGATCTCGTCCAGGAAAATCGTCCCGCCGTCGGCCTCCTCGACGCGGCCGGGCTTTTGTTTCAGCGCGCCGGTGAACGCGCCTTTTTCGTGGCCGAACAATTCGCTTTCGAGCAGCGTCTCGGGGATCGCCGCGCAATTGATGCGGACGTAATTGGCCTTGTGCCGCCGGCTCAAACTGTGGATCGCGCCGGCGACAAGTTCCTTGCCGGTGCCGCTTTCGCCGAGCACCAGCACGCGGGCGTCGGTCGGCGCGACGGTGCGGATCAGGTCGCGAAGTTCGCGGAGCTTGGGGGCTTCGCCGACGATGTCCTCGACGCGCGCGGCCTCGTTGGCGCGGGCGCGGAGCGTGGCATTTTCGCGCAGCAGCCGGTAGCGTTCGGCGCACCGGGCCACGGCGTGCAACAATTCTTCCGGCGCATAGGGTTTGGAAACGTAGTCAATCGCGCCCGCCTGGATCGCTTCGACGGCGAGCCGGGGCGTGGCGTAGGCCGTGATCATAAGCGGGGAAATTTCCGGCCACTGGCGATGGAGGTGCTTGAGAAACTCATAGCCGTTCATCCCGCCGAGGCGCGCGTCGGTGATGACCATGAAAAAATCCTCGCGGGCCAGCAGCAGCAGCGCGGTCTCGGCGGAATCCGCCGCCTGCGCGGTGTAACCCTCGTCGGCAAGCAGTGTCTGCAGCGACAGGCGCATGTTCTTCTCATCATCCACGATGAGGACGGGCGGCAGCGGCAGGGTCATGGCTGGTTTGATTTTTGATCCGGGTTGAACACGGTTTTCGCGGGGAACACTAGAACAAACCGGACACCCTTTCCAAGCTTCGATTCGGCGCGGACGGTGCCGGCGTACAGCTCGACGTTGTGTTTGACGATGGCCAGGCCCAGGCCGGTGCCCTTTTCCTTGGTGGTGTAATGCGCTTCAAAAACCCGCTCCAGCTTGTCGGCGGGGATCTCCGGGCCGTTGTTGGCAATGACGATCTCGATCAAATTTTCCGTCAGGCGCCGGGCGTTGGCGGTGATTTTTCCGCCGGCCTGGCCCAGCGCGTCGCGGGCGTTTTGAAAAATGTTCACCAGGATTTCGTCGAGATGATTTTTTTGCATGAACAGGAGCGGCAGATCGGGTTCGCAGCGGCATTCAATCTTCACCGGAAATTCCGCCGCGCGCGGAAACACCTGCGCCACGGCCAGACTCAGTTCGTGCGCAAGGTTTAATTTTTCGATCTGCCCTTCGTTCAACTGCGCGTAGCCCATGATCTGGGTGACGATCTTGTCCGCGCGCTCGATTTCCTCGGCGATGATTTGCAGATGTTTGTCGGGATCGCCCCGGCCCTCCAGCACGGCTCGGCGCAGGGAGAAGTTGGCGTTGTTGATGATGGCCAGGGGATTTTTAATCTGGTGCGCGAACTCGGCGGCGAGCCGGCCGGCGGAGCGCAACTGACCCTGGCGCAAACCGATCTCGTGCGCCTCCTCCTCCAGCCGGCGCTGACGTTCGGCCAGCACTTGCAACGCGTAACAACAGACCGTCAGAAACCACAGCAGCACCACCCGCAGCACCACGGTCTCGGCGGCGGGCTGATCGCGCTCGGCCTCGTCCCTGGCAATTTGGGCCAGGTCATCCTCGGTCCAGAGCGGGTGCCGTTGTTTGCCGGACAACTCCGTGTTTTGATTGGTCGCGGTCGGGATTCTGGCAGTGGCTTCGGAAGCCGGGTGATTGGTGACAGCACGCTTGGGCAGGTTCTGCATGGACGCCTGAGTATCACTAATGCTGGAGGAGAGGATGCCGGCGCTCGCATAAAAAAGGCTCAAGGCAAGGTTGAGCACGATTTGCGGCATGGCCAGCGGGATGCTCAACGCATCCAACACGATCAAGCCGGGGAAAACCCAGAAGGCGATGCTGGCAAATCCGCCCGTCAAAAAGACCAGCCCGGCCATGAACAGTCCGTCCAACAATCCCAGCGTGAAGACCAGCCATTGACACAGCCCGGGCGGAAAACGCCGCCAGCCGGCGAAGATCATCGCGGCGACCGCGTTGCACAAAATGTAGATGTAAAAGAAATTCTCCAAAAACTTGAGCGCGACTTTGTGCGGGGTCATCTGCGCGTCGTTCAACCCGCCGGTGGTAAACAGGTAATACAGCACCACGGCGATGACCCCGGCCTTGGCCGGAAAGACGATGTGGAGTTGCATCGCCACGATGCGCGCGGCCTGTTGGGACGGCTCGCGCCGGGCCAGGGCGAACATCTGGCGCAAGCCTTTGATTTGTTCCCACTCGATGAATTTCATGCGCGCTCCCACCGTGCCATGGAACGGGGAATGTTCCGCGTCACATTTTCAATGCCTGCTCCGCGATTTTTTCCACGGGCCACAACCGGCCGATGCCTTCGTAGCCGCAGGACAACATCCCGGTCTCCGGGCCGATGAATTTTGCACCGCGCCTTTTCAACGTCGCGACATTTTCCTGCGTGGCCGGGTGCAGCCACATCTTGCCGTTCATGGCCGGCGCGATCAGGATTTTTGCCTTGGGATTCAAGGCCAGCGCGATGCACGTCAACGCGTCGTCCGCCAGGCCGTGCGCCAGTTTCGCCAGCACGTTGGCCGTGGCCGGGGCGATCAGCAAAAGGTCCGCTTCGTCGGCGAGTTTGATGTGCGTGGGTTTCCAACCCTCTTCTTCGTCGTACAAATCCGTGACGACCGCGTGGCGCGACAGCGTCTTGAACGGCAGCGGCGTGATGAAGCGCTGCGCGTCGGCGGTCATCACGACGTGGACGTCGGCACCGCGCTTGGTCAACAGGCTGGCCAAGTCCGCCGCGCGGTGCGCCGCGATGGAGCCGGTGACGCCAAGGAGGATGTTCGTTGCTTTGCTCATATTGGTTGCTTGTGAAACGCGAATTTTGGCGAAGCGTTTTCTCGCGTTTCGCGTTTCGCGTTTCACGTTTCACGCATCACGTCTTAAAAATCCGGCGCCGTCGCCCGCTGGCACTTCAGCTTCTCCGCTTCGATGATCGCCATGGCCCGCCGCACATCGGTGGGAATGCTTTCGCTGAGGATAAGGTAGTCAAAGTTTTTCCACTGCGCGACCTCCTGCCGGGCCACCGCCAGCCGTTTTTGCACGACCGACTCGGCGTCCGTGCCGCGCTTGCGGAGGCGGGCTTCGAGGATTTCAACCGTGGACGGGGTCAGGAAAATCGAGACGAGCGAGCGCTTCAGTTCCGGATCGGTCAGGGCGGCTTCGCGCACGGAGGCCGCGCCCTGCACGTCAATGTTGAGCAGCACGTCGTGACCGTGCCGCAGCTTGCCCAGCACCTCGGACTTCAACGTGCCGTAGCTCTGCCCGTACACCGTGGCGTGTTCGAGAAAATTTCCCGCCTGCACGCGCTTGAGAAAACTGCCCGCGTCCAGAAAATAATAGTCCACGCCGTCCTGCTCGCCGGGCCGGGGGTCGCGGGTGGTGCAGGTGATGGCCCGCTGCAAGTTGGGACGGGTGTCGAGCAACTGCTGGCACAGCGTGGTCTTGCCCCCGCCGGACGGCGCGGAGATGACGATGAGCAGCGGGCAGGCGGTGGCCGGAGGTTCGGCTTCTGGCTTCTGGCTTCTGGCTTCTGAGAAGTTTTCATTCGACGTTCATCGCCTGTTCGCGGAATTTTTCCAGCTCCGTTTTCAGCGTCACGACCTCGCGCGAGATCAGGCTGTCGTTGGCCTTCGAGCCGATCGTGTTGATCTCGCGGTTCATTTCCTGCGCGAGAAAATCCAGCGTGCGGCCGACCGGCTCCCTGGATTTCAAGCTGTCGTCAAACTGTTGGAAATGGCTTTGCAACCGCGTCAATTCTTCGGTGATGTCCGAGCGGTCGGCGAAATAAACCACCTCTTTAATCAACCGGTCATCGTCCGCCACGGGGGTGTCGAGGCCGGCGCTTTTGATGCGGGTGATGAGCGCCTCGCGATAACGTTCGGCCACCTGGGGGGCGTTGGCCTGCACGGTCTTGACGGCGCGCCGCATGGTGGCGATGCGTTCGGCCAGATCTTTGGCCAGGTGTTCGCCTTCGCGTTCGCGCATTTTCACCAGCGTGGCCAGCGCCTTGTTCAAGGCCTTTTCCACGGCCGGCCAGAAATTTTCTGATTCCGCAATCTCCTCGTCGGTCTGGAACACGCCGGGCGCGCGCACGAGTTGATCCAGCGTCACGCCGCCGGTGAGCTTGAGTTCCTTGGCGAGCTTGGTGAGTTCGCGGGTGTACGCCTTGGCGAGCGGGACGTTCAAGTGCTGGCGGGCGGAAAGATTGCCCGCGCCGGCGTGGAGCGCCACCCGCACCGTCATGCGGCCGCGCGCAATGTGGCGGTTGATTGAGTCACGGATCTGGGCCTCGAGAAGTTCCAGTTCGCGCGGGAGGTTGACGGAAATTTCCGACTGCTTGCGGTTGACCGAGCTGAGTTCGACGGTGATTTTGAATCCGTCCTGCGAACAATCCCCGCGGCCATGTCCCGTCATTGATTTCATCTCCGTGGAATATGGCGAATGCCCGCGTGGCAGGCGAATAAATTCTCGCCGGGCGCGGGAACAAAAATTCTCGCCTCCCCCCGGCGCGCCCAACATACTCGGCCCGCTCATGAAGACTTTCCTGCGGCGACTCTGGTTCTACATGCGACCGTACCGGACGAGATTCATCCTCGGCTCGGTTTGCGGCATTGTGTACGGAATGTCCAACGGGATTTTAATCCTCATCATCAAAAGCGTGGTGGGGTTGATCTACGGCAGCACCGAAACGACGCGCGGCACGACCCACTTTCACGAGCAACTGACCAATGCGCCCGCCGCTTTCAAACCGCTGGCCGCCGCGATCATCAAAAACGTGCCGGAGTTCACCGCCCCCGCCTACCACGACCATCTCGGCTGGATGCTCCTGTTCACCACGATTCCGGCCATCATGCTCGTCCGGGTGGTGCTGGGTTATCTGAGCGTCTATCTCACGAACTGGGTCGCGGCCAACGCCGTCGCCGACATCCGCACCAAGCTCTTCGGCCATCTGCAACATTTGTCCCTGGGTTTCTTCAGCCGCACCAGCACGGGTGCCTTGATCGCCCGGGTTTCAAGCGACACGGCGATGCTCTACCAGATCATCGGCAATTCGTTCGCCTCCCTGTTCAAGGATCCCATGACCATCCTCGTGCTGCTGGGGATCCAACTGGCGTTGCAACCCGAGCTGCTGCTTGTTTCCATGGTCGTCATGCCCGTGTGCGTGGTGCCGATGCTCATCTTCGGCCGCAAAGTCCGCCGTTCCGCCCGCGCGGTGCAAAGCCACACTTCCGATCTCACCAAGCTGATGCACGAATCCTTCACCGGCAACCGCATCATCAAAGCCTACAACCTGGAGGACACCGTCCTTGGCCAGTTCAAAACCACCACGCGCAAGTTCATCGGCCAGACCATGCGCGTCCTGCGCGCCAACGAAATCCCCAGCCAGACCATGGAACTACTCGCGGCCATCGGCATTGCGCTCGTGCTGATTTATTTTGAACACGGGACAATGGCCAAGCGTCCCAAGCCCGAAGACTTTCTGGCCTTCGTCCTCAGCATCGTCATGCTGTATCCCTCCATCAAATCGCTGACCCGCCTGCACAACCAGTTGCATCAAGCCGAGGCCGCCAGCGAACGCGTCTTTCAACTCCTCGAAACCCAGAGCGACATCCAAGACCCGCCGAACCCCGTGCCGCTCAACGCGCGCAACGCCGACATCCAGTTCGACAACGTGGATTTCAACTACGGCGAAAAACCCGTCCTCCACGGCATCAACCTCACCGTCAAGGCCGGCCAGCTCGTCGCCCTCGTCGGCAGCAGCGGCTCCGGCAAGACCACCCTCACCAACCTCCTACTCCGCTTTTACGATCCGCAACACGGCACCGTCCGCATTGGCGGCACTGACATCCGACATGTCGCCACGAAAGACTTGCGCAACCAGATCGCGCTCGTCACCCAGGAAATCATTCTCTTCAACGACACCATCCGCAACAACATCGCCCTCGGTCGCCCCGGCGCGACCGAGGCCGAGATCGAAGCCGCCGCCAGATCCGCCAACGCCCACGAATTCATTGTCCAAAAGGAAAAGGGCTACGAATTCGGCGTCGGTGAAAAGGGCGTCAACCTTTCCGGCGGCCAGAAGCAACGCCTCTCCATCGCCCGCGCCATTTTGCGGAACGCCCCCATCCTCGTTCTCGACGAAGCCACCAGCGCGCTCGACACCGAATCCGAACGCGTCGTCCAGGCCGAGCTGGACAAACTCATGGCTGGCCGCACCACCATCTGCATCGCGCACCGCCTCTCCACCATCCAGAAAGCCGATGTCATCCTCGTGATGAGCGAAGGCCGCATCGTGGAGACCGGCACCCACGCGGAACTTCTCGAGCGCGGCGGGGTTTACCAACGCTTGTATGAATTGCAGTTCCAAAGCTGAACCGGAGCGCGGCTGTGTCGCCGCGACCAGCCGCAGCATGTCCAAAGTTCTGGCGGCATCTGGCGGATGGCAGCAACTTTGTGTTACGCGGCCGCTGCGGCTGGGCTTCGCCACAGCCGCGCTCCGGTGTCCTATCCGACGCGCGACGCTGAAATACATTTGATTCCCGTCGCAAACTGACGAAACTGTTTCCGCAAACAAATTGACATGCAAAAGATTCCCAAAATCTTCCTCGTCCTTGGCATCATGGCCGTCGTCCTCATCATCGGCGCGCTCATTGGCATCTTGGCTGGCGGCCATGCGGCCAAAACCCGCCACGAACCCACGCCCCCCACTGCCACCGCCGACACCCACGCCACCGCCACGATTCCCGCCCCGCCCCGCTCCGTCCAACCCGCGCCCAACACGAAACCCGAGACCGCCGCCACCGAACTCATCCCCGCCACCGAAGGCGCGACCGGCATCGTCACCAACTGGGAGGAAAAGGTGGACGAAATCCTCGGCGCAGAAACCGACGAGACCAACAAAGTCCAGCGCCTCTTCGCCCTCTTCCCCCATGTGCCCGACGACGGCAAAGCCGAAGTCGCCCAGCACCTGTCCAACCTCACCGCCGACGCCGCCTACGCCTCACTCGCCGAACTCCTCAAGAACCCCGCCCTGCCCGACGACACGCTCGACACGCTTTTGGCCGATGCGTTGAACCGGCCCAACTCCCTGAAACTCCCCGCCCTCCTCGATGTCGCGCAGACGCCCAACCATCCCAAGGCCGACGAGGCCAAGGACATTCTCGCCCTCTTCCTCGACGAGGACTACGACACCGACTGGGCCAAGTGGCACGAGAAGATGGCGGCGTGGCTCAAGGACAACCCGGATTAAGCCCGGCTTGCGACGCCTCTCGGACGACTTGCGACGGCTAAAACCTCAGGGCTGACGCCCACCGAACCTTGAGCGCAAGCTTCTGGTGGTTGATGCATGGGATCAGGACGACGTCTTGGACTGCG
>JAYWBR010000396.1:0-10613 GCA_043781315.1 Verrucomicrobiota bacterium
GCCCGCCAGCGGTTTTCGTTGCGGCGCAGAATTGTCAGGCCGGCGCGGTTGGAAATCGTCGTGCCGTTGGTGGTGAAAAATTCCGCGAGCCGATAGCGATCCACGATTTCATCCGTGCGGCCTTCGAGCAGCAACTTGCCGTTTTTGATCATGCCCACATGGTCGGCAAAGCGTTCGATGTCGGTCAAACCATGCGACGAAATCAGCACGGTGCGTTCGCCGCTCTCCACGGCCTTGAGCAGTTCGCCGAAGACCTGCTGCTTGGAAACGGCGTCCAGCCCGGTCGTCGGCTCATCAAGGATCAGCACCTGCGGACGCCGCGCCAGCGCGAGCAGCAGGCTCAACTTGGTTTTCGCGCCGAAGGAAAGGGTGGCGATCTTGTCGGTGTCGCTCAGATGAAACGCCTGCATCAGCTCGGCGCAGTAGGCGTTGTCCCACTCAGGATAAAAGCCGCGCACGAAGCGGATGGCTTTGCCGACCTTGCCCCAGACGGTGAAATTCAAATCGGGACTGACGTACGCGGCACGGCGTTTCAAGGCGACTTCGTCGGCGCGATGGTCGAGATTCAGCACGCGAATGGTGCCGGCGTCATTGCGGCCCATGCCGAAGATGAGGTCAATGGCGGTGGTTTTCCCCGCGCCGTTTGGCCCGATGAGGCCGTAGATCGCGCCGCGCGGCACGGTCAGGTCGAGCGGGCCGAGGGTGAACGACGGGTAGTTTTTGACGAGTCCACGGATTTCAATGGCGTTGGTCATATTATTTTTTCTCCTTCAAGATTTCACGGGCAAGGTCGGCGAGTTCGGTGGGTTTCAATCCGGCTTCAGCAGCTTCGCGGAAACCTTCGCGGAGCAAATCCTTGGCGACCTCCAGCTTGGTCTCGCGACTGCGATGATGGCCCAGGTCGGCAACGAACGTACCGAGTCCTTGGCGCCGGTAGATAATGCCTTCGCGCTCTAGTTCCTCGTAAGCACGCTTCACCGTGATGACACTGACGAGTAAGTCTTCGGCCAACACACGGAAGGAGGGCAGTGCGGCACCGGGCTTGAGGCGACCTTCGCTGATCTCGCGTTTAAGGCGGTCAACGATCTGCTGATACAGCGTGCCGTCAGCAGCAGCGGAGATGGGACCGAGCAACCAGGATTTACGTTCAGGCGGCATTGATACTACTGTGTATAACAAATAAATACAGTGAGTCAACGAGAATTTTTGATTTGTTTGGTTTCACCCTGATTTCGTTCCACAGCACGCCCGAGGCGGTGCTGAAGCCACCGCAGTCCAGACGCTCTGCGATGGTCTTGCGCCGGGGAGTTTCGCGCAGCGTCTGGACTGCGGCGCGTTCACCGCCGCTTTGGGTTTGGGGACGGTTGGGCAGTCGTAAAAAAATTAAAAAAACTCTTGTGAAATTTTTCACAACACGGCAATCTGCGCATCCTTTCGTTGCTCGGAATTGGCCCTGAATCCAGGCCGCCGGGGTGACGGGGATTCAGAAGTTCGATGCGATTGCTTAAAATCATTTTGGCGACGGTATTGTTCGTGGCGCTGCCGACGATGTTCGTCTGCGCCGCTGAAGAACACGCCGTTGCGGCGATGGAACATGCCGCCCAGGCCGCACACGAGGAACATGCCGAAGGCCTGCCTGCTGCCGCTCCCCACGTCCAGATCGGGCCGTTCAGCGTGACTAATTCGATGATCATGACGTGGATCGTCGCTTTGGGCATCATCATCTTTGCGCAGGTTGCCACCAAAAACATCAAGGCTGTGCCGACGGGCGCGCAGAATTTCTGGGAGTGGCTGGTGGAAAGCCTTTACGAATTTCTGGAAGGCATTATCGGCCACGATCTCGTCAAAAAAACCTTCTGGTTCTTTGCCACCGTTTTCATTTTCATCCTGTTCACCAACTGGGCGGGCCTGTTCCCCGGCGTCGGCACCATTGGCTGGGGCCATCCCGATGAACACGGTGCGCTGCATCATATTTCCCGTCCCCTGCTGCGCGGTGTGAATGCCGACCTGAACATGACGCTGGCGATGGCGATGATTTTCTTCGTGTGCTGGACGGTTTGGGCGTTGCAGGCCAACGGTCCCGGCGGTTTCATCCTCCACTTGTTCGGACCAAAAGGCGACACGACGGGAGCCTTGAAAGTATTGATGATCGTAGTTTTCATTGTCGTCGGCGTCTTGGAAGTGGTCTCCATCGCTTTTCGCCCGGTCTCGTTGAGCTTTCGTCTCTACGGAAATATTTTCGCCGGTGAAAACATGCTGGAAGCAATGTCCACGATGGGTGGCTGGGGTTTTGGCTGGCTGCTTGCATTGCCGTTTTATGCGATGGAACTTTTGGTCGGTGTGGTTCAGGCGCTGGTGTTCATGTTGTTGACCGCCGTCTTCACGCTGCTGATTTGCACGCATGAAGAAGGTCACGAAGGCGCGCACCATTAAATAATTTCGCCGCTTTGACCGTGTTCAATCGCGGGGGGTGGCGGGAACAACGAAAGGTAATTAAATGACTGGTAGCATTCACATCGGTCTCGCCTGTTTGGGCGCGGCTCTCGGCGTCGGTCTCATCGGCATGAAGGCTTCGGAAGCGGTCGGGCGTAATCCCGGCGCGGCCACGAAGATCCTCGTGCAGGCCATTTTGAGCACCGCCTTCGCTGAAGGCATCGTGTTCTTCGCCATTTTCCTGGCGAAGTAAGACCTTGGCGCGGGGTCGCAAGACTCCGCGCCACACCAGATTTTTAGATCGCTATGCAACATCATATCTTTTTCGCTGCGGGCAACCTGCTTGATCTCGCCAAGAACACCGGCGAGCAGTTTGGCTTTCAGACGCAGCTTTTCGTCTCGCAGGTCATCAGCTTCGCCATCGTGTGCTTTCTGCTGCACCGTTTGGCCTACAAGCCGATTCTGAAAGTGCTGGAAGAGCGTCGGCAGAAGATTGCCGAGAGCTTGGCCAACGCCGACAAGATCAAATCCGAACTCGCCAGTGCGCAGGCCAAGGCGCAGGAAATCCTCACCCAGGCCGGTGCGCAGGGGAACAAGATGATTGAAGAGGCCCGCGCTTCTGCCGCGAAAGTTTTGGAAGTCGAGTCGCAGAAGGCCATCGCCACGGCGAATGACATCATCGCCAAGGCGCGTCAAGCGAGCGAAGCCGAACTCGTCCGCATGAAGGCGGAACTCCGCAAGGAAGTCGGTCGGCTCGTGGTCGCCACCAGCGCGAAGGTCACGGGAAACATTTTGACCGCCGAGCAGCAGTCGCGGCTCGCGGAAGACACGAACCAGCAGCTCGCGGCGAATTGATTTCGATTTAATCACGCGGCATGAAAATCAGCAAACAAGCCCGGCGCGATGCCAAGCAGTTGTTCAACGTCTGCAAGGTCAGCGGCGTGTTGGACGAAGGCCGCGTTCGTCAGACGGTCACGGCGGTGATCGAGAAGAAGCCGCGCGGTTTCATCGGCATCCTGTCGCACTTTCAGCGGCTCGTGAAGCTGGACATCGCACGTCGCTCGGCGCACGTCGAGAGTGCGGTCGCGACGAGCGAGGCGTTGCAGGCGTCGGTGAAGGCGAATCTCGCGGCGCGTTACGGCGCGGGTTTGAATGTCACGTTCGCGGTGAATCCGTCGTTGATCGGCGGGTTGCGCGTGAAGGTGGGCAGCGATGTGTTTGACGGCAGCGTGAAGGCGCGGCTGGCCGAGTTGGAAAGCAGTTTTTGAAAATGAAACGTGAAACGTAAAACGTGAAAACCAGGCGCACTAGTCGCATTTTCTCACGTTTCACTCTTCACGCATCACGGAAATTTTTATGAGCAATCTATTGCAAGAAATCGAAGCGCAGATCAGCGGCGTGAAAACGTCGGTGAACAAGCAGAACGTCGGCATCGTCCGCGAATGTTCCGACGGTGTCGCGAAGATCGAAGGCCTCACCGACTGCATGGCCAACGAGATGTTGGACTTCGGCGGCGGCGTCATCGGCCTCGCGCTCAACCTCGAAGAAACCGAAGTCGGCGCGATCATCCTTGGCGACTACCTCGGCGTGCATGAAGGTTCGGAGGTCAAGACCACGGGCAAGCTGCTCTCCGTGCCCGTCGGCAAAGGTTTGCTCGGTCGCGTGGTGGATTGTCTCGGTCGCCCGGTGGACGGCAAAGGACCGATCAAGGAGGATGCATTTTATCCCGTGGAAAAAATCGCGCCCGGTATCATCAAGCGCAAATCCGTCAGCCAGCCGGTGCAGACCGGCATCATGGCGATTGACGCGATGATCCCGATTGGCCGTGGTCAGCGCGAACTCATCATCGGCGACCGTTCGACGGGCAAGACCACGATCGGCGTGGACACGATGATCAATCAGTCGCGCATGAACAAAGTCGGCCGTGCCTCCGGCGACAAGGCTTTCCGCCCGGTCTATAACATTTACGTCGCCATCGGCCAGAAGCAGTCGAACGTCGCGCGTGTCATTGCTGAATTGGAAAAAGCTGGTGCGCTCGAAGACACCATCGTCGTGGCGGCTGCCGCTTCCGATTCCGCCGCGAATCAATATCTCGCTCCGTTCGCCGGTGCTTCGATGGGCGAATGGTTCATGGATAACGGCATGGATGCGCTGATCATTTATGACGATCTTTCCAAGCAGGCTGTGGCGTATCGCCAGGTTTCACTCGTCCTGAAGCGCCCGTCCGGTCGTGAAGCTTATCCTGGCGACGTGTTCTATCTCCACAGCCGCTTGCTCGAACGTTCGGCGCGTGTTTCGGAACGCTACGGCAATGGTTCGCTCACCGCGCTGCCGATTATCGAGACCCAGGCGGGCGACGTGTCCGCTTACATTCCGACGAACGTTATTTCGATCACGGACGGCCAGATTTATCTCGAAACCGATTTGTTCTACCAAGGTGTGCGCCCCGCTGTGTCCGTCGGTCTCTCCGTGAGCCGCGTCGGTTCAGCCGCGCAGATCAAGGCGATGAAACAGGTGGCCGGTCGTATCAAAGGTGACTTGGCGCAATACCGTGAACTCGCGGCGTTCGCGCAGTTCGGTTCGGATCTCGACGCGAAGACGCAGGGCATCCTTGAACGCGGCAAGCGCGTCGTGGAAATTTTCAAGCAGCCGCAGTTCAATCCCACACCGGTGGAAATTCAGGCGTCAATTCTGTGGGCGGTGCAGAATAATTTCTTTGATGACGTGGCCGTGGACAAGATCAAGGATTTCCAGAACAAGCTGACGGATTTCCTCAACACGCGCAAAGCCGACTTGCTCACGAAGATCCGCACCGAGAAGGCATTCAGCGACGCGCTTGCCGCGGAGTTGAAGGCCGCCGTCACCGAGTTCAAGCAAACTTATCGGTAATGACTGACAGATGAGCAAACTTGAAGTCACAATTTGTGACTTCAAGATTGCAAGTCGCACAAAACCCAATGCTTATGGCCAGCGAAACAACATACGCTCCGATCCGCCGGATTGAGGATTTGATTTTCCTCGTTCGCGGCCAGCGCGTGATGTTGGATTCGGATCTCGCCAAGATTTACGGCGTTACGACCGGCCAGCTCAATCAAGCAGTTAAGCGGAACACCGGGCGTTTCATAGACGGCTTTGCGTTTCAAGTTACGGAGCAGGAATTTACCGCTTTGATATCACAATCTGTGATATCAAAGATCGGTCGCGGCGGACGCACAAAATCACCCTGGGTTTTCACCGAACATGGTGCGTTGATGCTGGGCAATGTTTTGAACAGCAAGACCGCTGTCGAAGCCAGCGTCCGGGTGGTCAAGGTTTTCATTTCCATGCGCGAGCAATTGGCCGCGCACAAGGAACTCGCCGGCAAGCTGGCGGAGTTGGAAGGCCGCCTCACCGGCCACGACGAGGCGCTCCAGAATTTGTTTGAAGCCATCCGGCAACTGGTCGAGCCGCCCTTGCCGGAGAATCGTCCGAAGATTGGCTTTCACCTGCGCGAAACCTCCCCGCCGTACCGGGTGAAGGCGCGCTCACGAAAATAATTTCATGCCCAGCACACGCGACATCCGCCGACGCATCAAGTCGGTAAAAAACACGGCGCAGATCACGAAGGCCATGCAGATGGTGGCCTCGTCCAAGATGCGCAAGGCGCAGCTCGCCGCACTGGCGGGGCGGCCGTACGCAAAGTTGATGAACAACGTGCTCGCGAACGTGGCCGGCGATGCCGTGGATTTCACCCATCCGCTGATGGAAAAACGCGGCGGCACGAAACGTTGCGTGGTGCTCGTCAGTTCGGACAAGGGCTTGTGCGGCGCGCTCAACTCAAACCTGACGCGCGAAGCGCTGAAGTACGACAAGGACACGACCGTCTTTGTCTGCGCTGGGAAGAAAGGTGCGCAGTTCATCGCCCGCAACAAGCGCAAGCTCGCGGCGGAGTTTACCTACAAGGACGCGCCGCTGTTTGCGGAAGCCCGCGCGATCTCCAAGTTCGTCCAGGACCTTTTAATCAAGGGCGAAGTGGACAGCGTGGAGGTGCTCTACACCAATTTCGTCAGTACGCTCGTGCAGAAGCCCGAGACGCAGCCGTTGCTGCCCGTCGGTGAATTGAAGGGTGTGCAAGCGGGTGTCGGCGGTCGCGAAACTTCCGTGCCGCTGGAGAAGTCCGGCGTGGAATTCCAGTTCGAGCCAGGCGCGGATGCGGTGCTGGGCGCGTTGCTGCCGCACTATTTGAACTTTCAGATTTATCAGATCCTGCTCGAAGCGAAGGCGTCCGAGCAAAGCTCGCGCATGGTGGCGATGAAGAACGCGACCGACAACGCGAAGCAGCTCATCAAAGACCTCACGCTCGAATACAACAAGCTGCGGCAGGCGAACATCACAAAAGAACTTTTGGAAATCACAACGGCGCAAATGGCGCTCGGCTAAAAAATATTTTCTATGAACAAAGGCAAAATCGTTCAAATCATCGGCCCGGTCGTGGACATCGAGTTCGCGGACACGCTGCCCGCCATTTACAACGCGCTCACCGTCGAGTTCACCTCGCCCGGTGCGGCCGGCAAAACCAAGCTGACGCTCGAAGTGCAGCAGCACCTCGGCGACGGCTGGGTGCGCGCCGTGGCCATGAGCGCGACCGAAGGTCTCAAGCGCGGCATGGAAGTCACCGACCTGGGCGCGCCCATCTCGATGCCTGTCGGCGAAGCCGTCATGGGCCGCGTGTTTGACGTCACGGGCAATGCCATTGACGAACAAGGCCCGGTGAAGGCGGACAAGTTCCTGCCCATTCATCGCGCCGCGCCGCCGCTCGTGGAGCAATCCACGTCGCCGCAAATTCTCACCACCGGCATCAAGGTCATTGATTTGATCTGCCCGTTCTTGAAGGGCGGAAAAGTCGGCGCGTTCGGTGGCGCTGGCGTTGGCAAGACCGTCGTCATCATGGAACTCATCAACAACATCGCCAAGCTGCACGGCGGCGTTTCGATGTTCGCAGGCGTCGGCGAACGCACGCGCGAGGGCAACGATCTTTACAACGAAATGATCGAAGCTGGCGTCATCAAGGTGAAGAAGGATGCGAAAGGCCATCCGACGATTGGTGATAATGGTCTCCCGATTGTGGAACCCGGCTCACGCATCGGCCTCGTTTACGGCCAGATGAACGAACCCCCCGGCGCGCGTCTTCGCGTGGCGCTTTCCGCGCTCGCCGTGACCGAATATTTCCGCGACGAAAAAAATCAGGACGTGCTCCTGTTCGTGGATAACGTTTTCCGCTTCTCCCAAGCCGGTTCAGAAGTGTCCGCACTGCTGGGACGCACGCCGTCAGCCGTCGGTTATCAACCGACGCTCGCATCGGAAATGGGTGATTTGCAAGAACGCATCACCTCGACCAAGAAAGGTTCGATCACGAGCTTTCAGGCCGTGTACGTGCCTGCCGACGACTTGACCGATCCCGCGCCCGCCACGACGTTCGCGCACTTGGACGCGACCATTGTGCTCGAACGTTCGATCGCGGAACTGGGCATTTATCCCGCCGTTGATCCGTTGGCTTCCAGCTCCCGCGCTCTGTCCGCTGACATCGTCGGTCAGGAACATTACGACGTTGCCCGTGGCGTGCAGAAGATTCTCCAACGCTACAAAGACTTGCAGGACATCATCGCGATTCTGGGCATGGACGAACTTTCGCCCGACGACAAGACCACCGTGTTGCGTGCGCGCAAGATCCAACGCTTCCTCTCGCAGCCGTTCACCGTGGCGCAGATTTTCACCGGCATCGAAGGCAAGCAAGTGCCCGTGGCGGAGACCGTGCGCGGCTTCAAGGAAATCCTCGAAGGCAAGCACGACGACGTCAACGAAGTGAACTTCTACATGAAGGGCGGGATTGACGAGATTAAGGAAAGTAAATAGTTGGGAAGTTGATAGTTGATAGTCCGAAATTGGAGCTATCAACCAACAACTCTCAACCATCAACTAATTCAAATGGCCACTCTCAAACTAGAAATCGTCACACCGGAAGCGAAAGTCTATTCCGAAGACGTGGACATGGTCACGCTGCCGGGCGTTGAAGGCGAGATGGGCATCTTCCCGATGCACGTCCCGCTCATGACCCAGCTTGCGGCGGGCGAAGTCTCCGTGCGCAAAGGCGGTCAGGATTATTTTCTCGCGGTTGGTGAAGGTTTCGTCGAAGTCACCGGCGAACGCGTTTCGATTTTGACCGACATGGCCATCAAGGCTGAGAACATTGACGAAGTCAAAGCCGAGGAGGCCCGCCAGCGCGCCGAAGCCCGCCTCGCTGAAAAGCTCGATGATGAAGAAGTCGCCAATGTGAGTGCGGCCCTCGCCCATTCGCTCGCGCAGTTGAAGGTCAAACGGCGCGGCCGGTAAGTACCGCTGAAAATTTGAAGCCGCGTTCGCAAGAACGCGGCTTTTTGCTTTTGTCCCCTGCCCTCCCCGCAAGCATCCGGTCACTTTGCCGGAACCAGCGTGTGCGCCGGCGGGATGACCGGCGGCGGGCGATGCGTCAACGCCCGGCGGCGCATGCCGGTGAACACGGCCAGGTTGAAAAAGTGCAGGAAGCCCAGCACCGGCAGCACCAGCCCGACCTTGGTGCTGAGGACTTCCAACGCTTCCTGCCCGGTCGTCACGGCCACGCCGTATTTCAAGGCCAGGGTCACGAAGCCGATGTTCAGGAGATAAAACCCAACCACCAGCAAGTGGTTGACCGAATCCGCAAGTTCCTCGTTGCCGAGGAAACTTTCAACGAGAAAGACCCGGCCGTTCTTGTGCAAGGTGCGCGCGACCCAGATGGTCAGGGCGGTGCTGATGGCGAGATAGGCGAGGTAGGTCGTGACGATCCAGTTCATAATGTGTTTCCTTTCTTTGCTTCGGTTGTTTCTGTCATTACAGAACTAGAACAACACAAGCTCAGCCTGGGGCAAGCGGTTTTTATTCCAGGGCTGACGCATACGGAGAAAAGACCGTATGCCCTGACAGAGTTTCTCCCTCTCCTCCCCCGAGCGGGGAGAGGGGGTTTGCCACTCAAAGTCCGGGTATGCGTCAGCCCTGGTTTTTATTCTGAAGCCTGATCCCTCAATCTGGGATAAAGCTCGATTTCGCTGATCTGCGCGGCGTTCGGGTAAGCCGGGTTGGCCGAGGCGCGCATCGTGAAGCGGAAGGCATCCGTCGTCACCGGCTCAATCTTTGTCCGGTAAACTTCCGCCTCGTGGTTGTTGGTCACATTGAAGACCTGACGCTCCGGGCCGTGGACTCGCACCGCACCCGCAAAGCTGACCGGATATCCCGCCGGATCCGCGAAGTGAATGACCACGGTGGAAATTTTCGCCGGCTTCGCGAGACGCACTTCGACCCAATGCGGGTGCGGCTGATCCAGCGACGAATGCCAGCGGTTCGAAAAATCTTCCGGCGTGGCGATCAAGCCATCAATCACCCTGCCCGTGCCGACCGGTTCCTTGGCATACTCGCCGTCCGAACTGACCGTGGCTCCGTTCGCGGCCAGCGCCAGATCGCGTTTTGGATTTTTAATCTGTGGCCGTGGCTTCGGCGGATCAGCGACAACACCACCGGGCCGCGCTGGAGCGCAACTTGACCATTCAATTCAACTGTCTTGGCGCGCAGGTCGAAAGTGATCGCCACACGGTCGCCCTTGCGCCACGTCCGGCGAATCTTCGCATAGCCCGGCGTGACCGAAATTTCCTTTCCGTTCACGGTCAACTGCGTCCGCTCACTCCATGCCGAGATGCGCAGAGACAAAGTGAACTCTTCGGTTTTGGCCGGCGTGACTTTGATTTCAACATGGTCGCTCACGGAATAGTCGCCGGTGATTTCCAATTTCAAAGCGCCGACCTGCGCGCTGTCGGGCGCGTAAAGATTCACGACCGGGCCGGCGGCGCTTTGCATGAACGCCCAGAACGGCGTCAGCATCAACCCGCGCGGGCCATTGACCCCGCAGCAACTCAGCCCGACGTCGGCGTGCTGCACATAGCTCGGCACGCGCACGCCCATCAAGCCGTCGAAGTATGCCCACCATTTTCCGTCCGGCATCATCGCACCGAGCAGACCGTTGTAGAGATTTTTTTCCAGCTCGTCGGCGTAACGCACGTCGCCGGTCAGGCGCAGGAGTTGGTCGCAAAATTTCATCCATGTCACCGTCACGCAAGTCTCCATCGGTTTGTCCA
>JAYWBR010000397.1:0-3502 GCA_043781315.1 Verrucomicrobiota bacterium
GGCGGATTCACGCGCTCGGGATTGAGAAACCGCTCGAACAGCAGGCCATAGCGGATCGGATCCACGTTCGCGATTTCCAGCAGGTAGGTGACGAGCGAACCAGCGGCGCTGCCGCGCGCCACGCAGGAAATGCCCTTGCTGCGACCGTACCGAATGAAATCGCCGACGATCAGGAAGTAGGAGATGAACCCGGTTTTCTCGATGACCTTCATCTCCACATCCAGCCGGTCAATCACGACCTTGATGGCGGCGGCGACGGCGGGATCGTTGAGATTGTAGGAGACGACGTGAGGAGTCTCTAACTTTTCCGCCGGATTTGAAGTGAGACTCCTCACGTCGTCTCCTACAGCAGGTTTGTACGTCGGCAGCCGCGTCGGATCATCAATGCCCTCAACAATAAACTCCTGTCCGACCGCCTTGGCGTGAATGCTGTAACGTTTCAGCAATCCCTCCGCGAGCCATTGCCGGAGAAAGCCTTCGCGCGTGAAATGTTCCGGCGGATGAAACACCGGGTAATGCAATTTGCCGAACTCGATTTCCAGATTGCACTTCTCCGCCACCTCCAGCGTGTTCGAGATCGCCTCGGGAATTTCCGCAAAGCGCGCCTTCATGTCCTCCGGCGACCGCAGATAAAACTGTTCCTTCGCGTAGCCCGCGCTCATGCGCTTGGGATCGCTCAACAGCGATTGCGTGCCGATGCACACGAGACAGTCGTGCGCGTGCGAATGGCTTTTCTCAACGTAGTGAACGTCGTTCGTCGCCACGCATTTCAACCCGAACTCCTTCGCCCATTGGATCAAATGCTTGTTGACCTTGGCCTGCTCCGGGATGCCGTGGTTCTGGAGTTCGAGGTAAAAGTTTTCCGCGCCGAGCGTCTGCTTGAACCAGTCAATCGAGTCGCGCGCCTTCGTAAGCTGCTCCTTCATGATCGCCTCGGGAATCTCGCTGGCCAGACAGCCGGACAGCACGATCAAGCCTTCCTTGTTTGCCGCGAGAAGTTCTTTGTCAATGCGCGGCTTGTAATAATAGCCATCCAGATGCGCGGCCGTGGTGAGCTTGATGAGATTCTTATAGCCGACCTCGTCCTTGGCGAGCAGCACGAGGTGGTTATAGACATCGCGCATGCCGCCAGTGCCGTTGGTTTTCTTTTCCAGCCGGCTGCCCGGTGCCACATAAACCTCGCAGCCGATGATCGGCTTGATGCCCTTTTCTCGCGCGGCCTGATAAAACTCAATTGCCCCGTGCATCGCGCCGTGGTCGGTGATGGCCAGCGCGGGAAACTTCAAGTCATGCGCCTTGTCCATGAGCCGGTCCAGACGGCACGCCCCATCGAGCAATGAATACTCGGTGTGCAGATGGAGATGAACAAAGTCAGCATGCGACATGAAACCAATCTACCCGTTGAACCGGAGCGCGGGCAAGCAAGGGATGTTGAGATGTCGGCGTTTGTGTGGGTCATCCGCAGATTACGCCGATGCACGCAGATTTTTGCTGGTTTTAATCCGGGTGTGGCGTCCGGCCTGTGGCCCGAACCTTCGGCTTCGATTAACTCGGAGCAATCAGCGGCACGTTCGGAAAATAAGTGCGATACCGGGCGGCATCCCGCGTGATGAGCGTCCGCTGCTCCACTTCAGCATGTGCTCCAATGTAAAAATCCGGCAGCGGCGAAGTCTTCGCACCCCCACCGCGACGGTATTTCAAAAAAGCGTGCGCGGCCAGCCACCCGGCGGCGTAAGGCAAAGGCAACCGTTCAAAGACGGCCGGATGCAGCCAGCGATCCAGATCGGCGGCGCTGGCAAAAGCCGGTGCCAGTTCCGCGTAGATGATCGGATTGATGAGCATCGGCCCCTGCGCAGCGGCCAGGCGGAATTGTTTCTCGGACCAGGGAAGCCAGTTGAGCCGGCGGTCGCGATGTCCAGCAGCACATTCGTGTCGCAAAGGAATCCGCTCATTCCTCGCCCCGGGTAAGGGTCATTACCTTCGCGGTCGTCTCGCCGGGCAGCGCGGCACCGCGTGCGTGTTGCAGCCAGCCTTCCACTGGGGGAGGCGTGCCCCGCTTTGCCCGCAGCTTTTCCAGCCAGCCAGCCAGCTCATCCACCTGCGGAGCGGGCAGTTTCTCTATGGCGGTTTCAATTTCAACGATGCTGCTCATGGGCGGAACCTAGCACGTTGTCGGCGGTGAAGGCAAGAATCGAACCCGGCAGCGGCGGGCGTCGGGTATGATTAAAGTCGGGTGGGACGGGACGCCAAATAATGCAGTGGTGCCTGGTAGGGCGCGTCACTCCGTGCGCGCCGCTCGCTGCGAGGAGGTAGCCCGGCGCGCACGGAGTGACGCGCCCTACCAGGTAATCCCGTTTCCTTTTCACGAGTACGTCCCACCCAAAAACGCTGCCTAGTCTGGAACATGTTTTGGACTGCGCCGGCAGAGCGCAGCGGCGACGGCGCTTTCGGACTGAGAACCGCGTTCGCATAATCCAGCGCCCTCCCCAAAGCGGCGTGGCGCTTCGCGTCCCGCCGCAGTCCAAGACGTCATCCGGTTTTCGAGCGAGGCAACGAAGTTGAATAGCCGTCAGGGACTGCGCTTGCCCCCGCAGTCCAAAACTGGCAACTTGTTTTCATGGCTGCCGATGAAATTTCATGGCCGCACGCGCCGGAGCATCGTCTCAGCGTTCGCGGCACTTATTTTGTCACGGCCAGCACCTATTTGCGCGAGCAACATTTCCAAGGCAAGGCCCGTCTGGCGGTGTTGCATCGCGGTTTGCTCAAGGTGTCAGCAGAGTTCGGCTGGCGACTGGAAGCGTGGGCGGTTTTCTCGAATCATTACCACTTTGTCGGCCACTCGCCGGGAGATCAGGACACAGCGGAGAACCTGTCGCGGATGCTGGGTCAACTTCACGAGCAGATGGCCAAGTGGATCAACCGGCTGGATAATGCTCCCGCGCGCAAGGTCTGGCACAACTATCGTGAAACGCGGTTGAGCTATGAAAAGTCGTATCTGGCCCGGCTCAACTACACCCATCAAAACCCTGTGAAGCACGGCCTGGTGCCGGTGGCGAACCAATATCCGTGGTGCTCGGCCCGTTGGTTTGAACGCACCGCTACGCCGGCCCAGATCAAAACCCTCTACCGTTTCAAAACCGACCAGTTAAAAGTGCCGGATGATTTTGAAGTGTCGCCAGACTGGTGAATTTTTGGACTGCGCCGGCAAAGCGCAGCGGCGACGGCGCAGTCCAAAATGCGCAGCGGACTTCGAACGACATGTTCGCAAACCAGAGAACGTCTTGGACTGCGGCGGGAAGCGGAGCGCCACGCCGCTTTGGGGAGGGCACTGGATTATGCGGATGCGGTTCTCAGTCCGAAAGCGCCGTCGCCGCTGCGCTCTGCCGGCGCAGTCCATGACGGCCTCCGGTCTTGGTTTATTGCCCGAAGTGATGCGCAAAATGCGCTGGCTGCCCCACTAGGAATTTCCTCAAGCCCGTGTTTTCCCCGGGGCGGCGGGTGC
>JAYWBR010000398.1:0-10544 GCA_043781315.1 Verrucomicrobiota bacterium
TCCCCGATCCAGTTCAACAAGGACGAATTCAAAAACGATCCGCTGATCCAAAAGGCGCTGGAAGTTTTCAAAGGCACGATCGTCGAAGTCCGGGCGTGACCGCCATTTTTCAAATCGCCAATCGTAAATCATCCATCGAAAATTCAGACCATGTTCAACATCGCTCAACTCCAGAAGCAGGCGGCGCGGATGCAAAAGCAGATGGAAGAAGTGCAGGCGCAGCTCGCCACGCGGACCGTGGAAGCCACCAGCGGCGGCGGCGCGGTCAAGGTGGTCGCCAGGTGCGACAGTTCCATCGCCTCCGTGAAGATTGATCCACAGGCGCTCAATCCGGCCGACGCGCAACTGCTCGAAGACATGATCGTCACCGCCGCGAACCAGGCGCTCGCCCAGGCCAAGGATGTTTCCAACGCCGAGATGGGCAAGGTCACTTCAGGCATGAAGCTGCCGGGGTTCGGCTGAGAAATTAAAAATGCAAAATTCAAAATGTAAAATGAGGGACGGCGGCGAACACGCTCCGGCATTTTCAATTTTCAATTTTTAATTTTGCATTGGCCATGCTTCCCGCCCCCATCACCGCCCTGACCGCTGCTTTGAGCAAGCTGCCCGGCATTGGCCCACGTTCCGCCGAGCGGATCGCGTTGCATCTGGTTCAAACCGAGATTGGCGCGGTGAAGCAACTGGCGGACGTGATCGTGCAAGCACGGGAACGCATCCATTTCTGCACCACTTGCGGCGCGCTCACGGAAAAATCCCCCTGCGGCATCTGTGATGACATGCGTCGCGACGCCTCGCTGGTCTGCGTGGTGGAACGCGCGGTGGACATCCTGAGCATTGAAAAACCCGCGACGTTTCGCGGCAAGTTCCACGTTCTTGGTGGAAAAATTTCCCCGCTCGATGGCGTGGAACCGGACGACCTGCGCATCGCGGAACTGGAAAAACGGCTCACATCCGAACCCATCAAGGAACTCGTGATCGCGCTCGGCACGGACGTGGAAGGCGACGCGACCGGCTACTACCTCGCCAAGCGACTCGCCCGGCCCGGCCTGAAAATTTCCCGCATCGCCCATGGATTGCCCGCCGGCACCGGTCTGGAGTTTGCCGACGAACTTACGTTGAGCCGCGCGCTCGAAGGGCGGAGGGAAATGTCCTGAGCGCAATGCAAGTCTCCAAAAGTTTTCACGTTTCACGCATCACGTTTCACGTTGCGAACTTCTTGAAACGTGAAACGTGATTTACTAACTATGACCCAACCCTCCGCCATCGTCTTCGATCTCGGCAAAGTCCTCGTGGATTTTGATTACGCCATCGCCGCCCGCAAAATTGCCGCGCAATCGGGCACGCCGGTGGATTTCGCGCGGCTGTTTGTGGACGAGCTGCCCTGGCTCCTGCGTTACGAAAATGGCGAGCTGACAACGACGGAGTTTGTTGCCCGGCTGATTTCCCTCACCGGCTACACGGGAACTGCGAACGAGTTTGAAGCCATCTTCGGCGACATCTTCACCGCCATCCCGCCGATGATCGAACTGCACGCGGCCCTGCGGCAGAAGGGTTTTCCGACGTTCGCTTTTTCCAACACCAACGAGCTGGCCATCCGCCATGTGCGCGCCAACTTTCCGTTCTTCGCGAATTTCACCGGCTACATCTACTCGCATGAAGTCGGCTCGATGAAGCCCGAGGCGAAGATTTACGAGGCGTTGGAGCGCATGGCTGGAAAAAGCGGCGGCGAGCTGCTCTACATTGACGACCGCCCGGAAAACATCGCCGGTGGCGCGCAACGCGGCTGGCAGACGATCTGGCACGAGACGCCGGAAAAAACGCTGGCCGCCGTCCGGCGGCTGGGGATTTTGTGAGCGCGGGTTTGGAAACGGTAGCGTCGGCCATCCTGGCTGACGTAGAGCCGTGGCTTCCAGCCCGGCGGAAAAGGTAGCGTCGTCGGGAAGGCGTTCCAAAGCCGGGGGACTCACGAGGCACGGACAGTTTTTCCGGGCGGCCAGATGCCGGCCCTCCACGGCAGGCCCGCGGCCCGCCGCTACATTTTCAAATAGACTCCGCGCCGCGCCGTGGCAGAAAGCGCAGGCAATTCAGCAGCATTTGGAGTTGAAGTTGCCGCGTCTGCGGCGAATACTTTGCGCGTTCACCATGACATCTTAAACCGCAACCCCATCGCACCATGAGCAAAGGAAAATTGACCGCCCAACAGATCGCCGCCTATCACCGCGACGGCTACGTCATCGTCCGCCAACTTTTTTCCAAGGAGGAGATCGGCCTGTTGAGCCGCGCCGCCAAGGAAGACCGTGCGCTGGATCAGCATTCGTTCAGCAAGGACGACGGCCAGGGCGCGAAGATCCGCCTCTCGCTGTGGAACCATCCCGGCGATGGCGTTTATGGAATGTTCGCCCGTTGCCACAAGCTGGTGGACTCCGTCGAGCAACTTCTCGAAGACGAGGCGTATCACTACCATTCCAAGATGATCATGAAGGACGCGCGCGTCGGCGGCGCGTGGGCTTGGCATCAGGATTATGGCTACTGGTATCAGAACGGCGTGCTGTTGCCCGACCTGTGCAGCGTGTCCATCGCCGTGGACAAGGCCACCAAGGAAAATGGCTGCCTGCAAGTCCTCAAAGGCTCGCACAAGCTGGGCCGCGTGGATCACGTCCTGACCGGCGACCAGGCGGGCGCGGACATGGAGCGCGTGAACGAAGCCAAAAAGCGGATGGCGCTGGTGCATTGCGTGATGCAACCCGGCGACGCCCTGTTCTTCCACGGCAATCTGCTCCATGCCTCCGACCGCAACAATTCCGAGAACCCCCGCTGGTCCATGATCTGTTGCTACAATTTCAAGAAGAACAATCCCTACAAGGAAGCGCATCATCCGCGCTACACGAAACTGAAGAAAGTGCCGGACACCATGATCAAGAAGGTCGGCGCGAAGCGTTTTGACGACAACAAATCCAACGTGGCGTGGCTGGATGACAAAAAGGACGTGAGCGCGCGCGCGTTAAAAAATAAACCGAAGGCGACCACGAAATGACGGAGCGCGGAGCATCGCTCCGCGAGTCCGCCAACGGTTTTTTGTGCGGAGCAATGCTCCGCGCTCCATTTCAAGCATGATGCGGAATACTCCACCGAAGGTCGTTTTCATCGCGAATCTCTGGACGCTCATGGAACATCCTTCCGCAGCGACCGAGTGGTCGTTGGAGAAAAAACTTCAAGCCGTCAAAGACGCGGGCTTTGACGGTGTGAACTGGTTTGCCGACACGGAGACTCCGCCGCTGCTCCCGAAGTTCGGGCTGAGATTTTCCGGCATGTTCAACTTCCCGCGCGAAGAAGACTTCGCCGCGCTCATCCGGGCGCAGATGGACGCGGGCGCGGAAACCATCAACGTCCAGCTCAGCCAGCACGACACGCCGCTTGAAGAAGCAATTCGTCTCACGTTGAAATTGATGGCCGAAGCGGATCGGCAGAACGCCAATGTCCATCTCGAAACCCATCGTGGCACCTGCACTGAAACGCCGGAGAAGGCTTTTGCCATCGCCGACGCCTATCAAAGAACCACGGGCAAATTGTTGCGGATGAATTTTGATTTCTCGCACCTTGCCGTCGTGAAACATCTCGCCCCGACGGATTTTTCCAAGCGTCTGCTTGCGCGGCCCGACTTGTTGCAGCACGGCAACCTCATGCACTGCCGCCCGTTTAACGGCCATCATTGCCAGATTCCAGTGACCGACGGGCGCGGAAATCTGACGCGCGAAATGCAGGAGTATCTGCCGTTCGTCGAAGACGTGTTTCGCTGCTGGCTCGCCGGGCCTCGTCCGCACAACGAACTGTGGGTGGTGCCGGAACTCGGGCCGGTTTCCTCCGGCTACGGCATCAGCACCTGGCCGGCGCCGTGGGAAGACTGCTTGATTGTGAAGCGGGAGTTGGCGAAAGTTTGGAGCAAGCTCACCGATGAAATTGCCGCGACATAAAATGAGTTGTGCCGACTTCATCGGAGACCGGTGTTCCGTTTCATGGGCAAGGCTAATCGCGACCAGGGCTTCGCTCCGGCTGAGGCAGACCCAAAGATTCGGGAAAGCCAAAGATGGGCCTGAGTTTAAATCTTTGGCTTTCCCAAATCTTTGGGTAGTCCAGCGCTGAATAATTTTGGAGACCCTATGGACCTGAACATCCATCCGCCGCTGCCCGCGCGAAAAGATTTCCGCATCGGCATTCTCGGCAGCGGGTTCATCGTCAGCGACTGCCATCTTGTGAGCTATCGCAAGGCGGGGTTCAATCCGGTGGCCATCGCGTCGCGTACGGTGGAGAACGCCCTCAAGGTTGCCACGCGTCATTCCATTCCGAAAATTTTCGTCACGTACGAACAATTGCTCGACGATCCGACCATCGAAGTCCTCGACATCGCTGTGCCGCCGAACGCGCAACTCGCCTTGATCAAAGCCGCGTGCGCCCGCAAAACCGTCAAAGGCATTCTTGCGCAAAAACCGTTGGGCATGGATTACGCCGAAGCCTTGGAAGCCGTCGAGTGTTGCGAGCAAGCCGGCATCATGCTCGCGGTGAATCAAAACATGCGCTACGACCAGTCCGTGTGCGCCGCGAAAACCTTGCTCACGAACGGCACCCTCGGCGAGCCGGTGTTTGCCACGATTGACATGCGCGGCGTGCCGCACTTCATGCCGTGGCAGGAAGAGCTTGGCTGGGTCACGTTGCGCATCATGTCTATTCATCACTTGGATTGCCTGCGTTATTGGTTCGGCGATCCCGAGGGGATTTATTGCAGCACGCGTCCCGATCCGCGCACGAAATTTCCGCACACCGACGGCATCTGCACCTGCATCGTCGAATACGCGAACGGCCTGCGCTGCGTGGTGATTGACGACATCTGGACCGGCCCGGTCAAGGAAGGCTGCCCCGGCGACATCTCCATCAAATGGCGCATCGAAGGGCTGAACGGCCTGGCCCTCGGCGACATCGGCTGGTGCAAAGATCCTTATACGAGTCCGTCGTCCATTCGATATGCGAGCAAGGGCGACGCGGCATTTCACGAACCGCGCTGGACGGAAAGCTGGTTCCCCGACGCCTTCGCCGGAACGATGGGGCAACTCCTGATCGCGCTCGAAACCGGCCAGGCACCCGCCATCAGCGGACGCGACAATTTGAAAACGATGGCGCTGGTAGATGCGGCTTATTTGAGTGCAGCGCAAAAACGTTCGGTGAAACCTTCTGACATTGTTTCTTCAACTTAAACCAACCCTTACATCAAAATGAAACTAGGCATCATCAACAGCGCATTCGGCCAGGCTGGCGTGGACCCCGTCACCGGCCTCAAACACATCGCCCGCATCGGCTTCGATTGCGTGGACATCTTCACCGAAGCTATGACGCTTTCCAAAAAGGAAAAGCTGCTCATCGCCCGCACTTGCGACAAGGCGAAGTTGCCAATCGTTTCCCTGCCCGTCGTCGCGACCGGGTTGATTGATTTCAACGATCCCGTCCGCGAATTCCACGTTGCGCGCTGCAAGAAGTTCGTTGACCTCGCCGCCGAGTTTGGCGCGCAGAACATCCTGCTCGTGCTCGGCGAATACATCTGGCAGCGCGAGGTCATCCCGCCCGCCGCCCAATGGCAATGGGCCGTGGACACCTGCCGCGAGATCGGGGATTACGCCGGCCGGAAGAACGTGGACATCGCGCTCGAACTCGAACCGTTCCGCCTGAGCCTGCTCAACAACGTCAACGAGATGGTGCGCTTCGTGAACGACTGCAAACATCCCCGCGTGCGCGCGAACATTGACGTGAGCCACCTCGTGTTGTCGGACAGCAGCCCGCTGGATTTGAAGAAGCTTGCGGGCAAGGCGGTCCACGTCCACATCAGCGATTGCGACGGCAAGGTTCACGGCGACCTGCCGCCCGGTCGCGGCGTCGTGAAGTTCGAGCCGTATTTACAGGCGATCAAGGAATTGAAAATTGACGGCGCGGTTTCCATCGAACTCGAATACTCGCCCGACCCGAAACGCATCGTCGAATGGGTGACGGAAGCCTACACGCAGACGGATCGGTTGATGCAGATGGTTGGGTTGCGCGGTTAAACACTTCCAGGTCGTTGCCAACTTCAGTCAGGGGAATGTTTGTCAGGGGAATAAAAAAATTCCTCTGACAAATATTCCCCTGACGATTCTTGCCGTTACCGTGACTCAGCTTGGGGCGGCGGCGCAAACACTTCTCGCTTCTCCCACCGGCTTCTGGTTAGATGTGCGGGTTCGGAGTCCGTCTTCAGGCGGTCAACCCTCACGAATCCCGGAGCCGCGTCAACGTGGGACTCTTAACCAAACTGTTTACAAATTATGGAACCATCATTGCCCGCCGTCTCATTCCCCACCGCGTCCTTGCCCACCGTCATCGTCCGTCCCGGAGAAGCCGACCGTCTCGTCGCCGGCCACCCGTGGCTGTATCACGGCTCGGGCTTGCGCCTCACCCAGCCCGCCACCGACGGCCAGCTCGTGCAGGTCAAAGACCATCGCCAGCGCTTTCTCGGCGTGGGCTTCTACAATTCCAAATCCAAAATTTTTGTCCGCATGTTGGCGCCGGAGCGGGTCGAAATCAGCGCCGCCTTTTTCGAGCAGCGCATCCGCGAGGCGCTCGTCGTGCGGAAAAAATATCTGCCGGACGCCACCTCGTTCCGCGTCGTCAATGCCGAGAGCGATTTTCTCAGCGGCCTGATCGTGGACAAATACGAGGACGTGCTCGTCGTGCAGATCACTTCGCTCGGCATGGAGCAGCGCAAGGACATGATCGTCGCCGCGCTGCAAAAGATTTTTTCTCCGCGCGCGATTCTGGAACGCAGCGATGTCGCGTCGCGCAAGTTTGAGGGACTGGAACCCGCGAACGGAGTCATCGCCGGAAAATTTGAAGGCCCGATTTCCGTGAACCTGAACGGACTGAAGTTCGAGACCGACATCCTTGGCGGGCACAAGACGGGCATGTATCTGGATCAGCAGGCGAACTATCTGGCTGTGTCCAAGTTTGCCAAGGACGCGCATGTGCTGGACTGTTTCAGCTTTCTCGGCGGCTTCGGCTTGCACGCGGCGCGCGCGGGTGCAACCAAGGTTCACATGCTCGATCAAAGCGCGGACGCCATCGCCGCCGCCACGCGCAACGCGGTGACGAACAAGCTGGCGGACAAATGCACGTTCGAGACCACGAACGTCTTCGACTGGCTCAAGGCGCAGACGCAGACCAGCACGAACGAAAAGCTCGTGCCGAAGTTTGACCTGATCATCCTGGATCCGCCGTCGTTCACGCGCAACCGTGCCTCGGTGCCGGACGCGCTCCGTGGCTACAAGGAGATTCATCTGCGCGCGTTGAAGCTGCTCCGGCCCGGCGGCATCATGGCCACGTTCTGCTGTTCGCACCATGTGGACGCGGGAATTTTCCAGGACACGGTTCTCTCCGCCGCGTTTGATTCGCGGAAGATATTGCGCCGTGTGGCTACCTACGCGCAGTCGCTGGACCACCCGATCATCCCGATGATTCCCGAGACGGAATACCTGAAGGGCTTTGCGTTTGAAGTGGTGCGCTGAAGGATGTCGGCAATAAAAAAGCGCCGGGGTTGAACCCGGCGCTTGGTTGAAATTGGCAGTGCTTACTTCTTGTCGCTGCTCGCGGCGTTGGTTTTCTCCAAGTCGCTGGCCTTGATGACTTCAATTTTGGCACCGGCCTTCATCTCTTCGGCGGACGGCACGCGGATGATGTCGCTGGTCAGCGGCTTGGGCTGGCTGGTGGTGGCTTCGGGCGCGGGGGCCGGAGCCTGGGCGTCGAGGAGCTCCACGTCAAAGAGCAGCGTGGTGCCAGGTTCGATGCCCGGGTTGCCGCGATCGCCATAGGCCAGGCTCGAGGGAATGAACAACTGCCATTTGGAACCGACCTTCATTTTCTGCAAAGCCGCCGTCCAACCCTTGATGACACCGGTGACGGGGAATTGTGCCGGCGTGCCGCCGTGCTTGGCGGTGCTGTCAAACTCCGTGCCGTTGATGAGCGTGCCGCGATAATTCACCTTCACGGTGTCGGTGCTGGCCGGCATGACGCCGGTGCCTTCGGTGAGAACTTTGTATTGGAGTTCCGCCGTCTTGCCGTCTTCCACCGTTACGGGCAGAACCTGGACGCCGTCCTTGCTCTTGTTGGCCGCCAGAAACGCCTCGCCTTCCGCGCGGTTCTTTTCCGCCGCCTTGGCCTTGGCCGCAGTCTGATACGTCGTGATGGCTTCACGCGCCTGCTGCTGGGTGAGCTTCATGTCGTGGCCGGTCAGCACGTCTTTGATCGCGATCATGATGACGTCGGTGTCCACCTCCAGCGCGCCGCTCTTGATCTGGTTGCCAAAGAATAGGCCGATGGCGTAGCTGGCTTTTTCCTTGTCGTCCTTGAACGCCGGCGCGTCTTCGGCCCGCAGGGTGGCCGGGGTGAGCGCGAGGAGGGTCAGCGCGGTGAGCAAAGTGATTCGTTGTCCGATCTTCATGATGTCCATTTGGTTGTTTTTTGGTTCAAGCGCCTATTTCATTAACGCACCGGTTTGGAAAGTCGAGCCGGATTTTTGTTCAAAACTCTTTTCCGAGGCAGCCCTTTCCTGCTTCAATCCCCGCGCATGAAACTTTTGGTCATCGGTTCCGGCGGCCGCGAGCACGCCCTGGTCTGGAAACTGGCGCAGTCGCCGCACGCGGAAAAAATTTTCTGCGCGCCGGGCAATGCGGGGATCCAACAGGAGCGAACGGCGAAGACGACGCAGCCCGTCGAATGCGTCAACCTCAGCGCGGAAGATTTGCCCCGGCTGCTCGCGTTCGCGCAGGAGAACAAAATTGATCTCACCGTGGTCGGGCCGGACAACCCGCTCGCGCTGGGCATCGTGGATTTGTTTCAACGGCACGGCCTGAAGATTTGGGGCGTGAACCAGAAGGCGGCGCAGTTCGAGTCCTCGAAAGTTTTCTCGCAGCGGTTCATGGAGAAATACGGCATACCGACAGCGTCGGCAGGCACTTTTTCAGAGGCAGGGCCTGCCAAGGCCTTCTGCGCCACGCTCGGCGGCAAATGCGTGGTGAAAGCCGACGGCCTCGCGCTCGGCAAAGGCGTTTTGATCTGCACCAATCAAACCGAAGCCGAAAAGGCCGTGGACGAAATCATGGTGAGCAAAGCCTTCGGCGCGGCGGGCGCGAACGTGGTCATCCAGGAATTTCTCGAAGGCATCGAGGTTTCCATGCACGCGCTGTGCGATGGGACGACGGCGAAAATTTTCCCGACCTCGCAGGATCACAAGCGCGCGCGCGATGGCGACCTCGGCCTGAACACCGGCGGCATGGGCACGTACTCGCCCACGCCGTTCCTCACCGACGCGCAACTGGCCGATGTTGCCAAAAAAGTTCTCGAACCCTTTATGCGCGGCTGCGTGGCGGAGGGCATTGATTATCGCGGGCTGCTTTATCCTGGTGTGATGCTGACGAAGAATGGCCCGAAGATTCTGGAATTCAACGCCCGCTTCGGCGATCCTGAGACTCAGGTTTATCTGACCCGCTTGGAAAATGATTTGGTGGAACTGCTCGACGCCAGCGCGCGCGGCACCCTCGACAAGATGGAATTAAAATGGAGTCCGCTCGCAAGTGTGTGTGTGGTCATGGCCAGCGGCGGTTATCCCGGCAGCTACGTGAAGGGCAAAGTCATCACCGGCCTCGCCGCCGCGAACGCGTTGCCGCACACGAAGGTTTTTCATGCGGGCACGGCGAGGGCAGGGGACAACATCGTGACGAACGGCGGCCGCGTCCTCGGCGTCACCGCGCTGGGCAAGGATTTGCGAACCGCGCAAGCCGCCGCCTATGCCGCCGTGGAGAAAATCCATTTCGACGGCGCGCAGTTCCGCCGCGACATCGCCACCAAAGCTTTGTAGGAGTCGAGGTGACGAGACTCAAACTTCCTTGACGGCGAACGCCACGAAATACGCCAGGGGATTTTAGTTAGAGCCTCCTCACGTCGTCTCCTACGGATGAAAAAGCGGCGGAAGGCCGCTGCAGTCCAAGACGCTTGCGTGAATTCCAAAGGCTCACGAACAGCGCGAAGCGTCCTGGAGTGCGCCAGCCCTCTGGCGCTTTGGGGAGGGCCGGCGCGCAGTTCCTCCGGAACACAATTACTGCGGCGCAGTTTTCTTGGGATACTTTTGCATCAGGGTCTGAAATGCGGACTGCTGCTCCGGTGTGGTCAGGTAAGGCTGGATTTGTGAAGGGTCATTCGGCTGAACCCCATTGTGATCGGCAGCATAGGCTTGAAGGCTGGCTTCATCGTTTCAATCGCAGAACTGGCGTCATCCGTCTGCCAGTTGCCGCTGCCATAACCGTGTGCGCCGATGGCCCAGCGTTGATCCAGCAATTCATCTACGGCCGCCTTTTGAGTTATGATCGTGTCACCCACCCCAACGCTGGGATTGGCACTTGCCGGTGCGACTTCCCAGCGTTGCAGAATCGCCTCGTCCACGGGTGGAGAAAAAAATTGCTGTAGTTGGGAAAGGTCTT
>JAYWBR010000399.1:0-10541 GCA_043781315.1 Verrucomicrobiota bacterium
TGATTAAAAGCGGGTGAGGCGTTGGCGGAGCGCCGGTCTGTGACCGGCTTAGGGCGTGGCAGTTGGCAGCGGATCGAACCCTTGTGAAAAGGGGCAGTACTCGTAGTGCTTCGCCGCAAAGCCGGCTGCAAGCCGGCGCTCCCGCCGCCAGCCGCGCCCGGGTCAGTCCTGGTCCTGCTACCCTCACCCAACTTTAATCACACCCGGCGAACCCGAACGAATTGTTGAGCTGCGAGTTTTGGGGGGAATCAATCAGCACTTCGTTGGCAGCCTATCGGCATGTTAGGCATCTTCGACGATCGCCACCCAGGCGATGGCGAATCGCGGAACCAGTTCCTTGATGAAGACCACGCCGCGCCGCCAGTCACCATTCACTTTTCGCCGCACATAGAAGCGCAAGTTCACTTCCTCAAAGTTGCGGTGAAAGGGAACCGGGATTCCGCCCACGCGGGTTTTTTGAAACAGGAAACCCACCAGGCTGACGAGATGTTTTCCCTGCCAGACCTCCAGTTCGGTTCCGGCCGGAACAAATGGTGTGAGAATCTCGGGAGCGACTTCGTAGTTCAACATCGCCAGCCAGTTCCACTCCGCAGTCAGAAAAACGGATGGTGATTTCGCTGGCATGAAATTTTACGGCGCGGCAGATGCCGGGTTATTGCGCCGACAGAATATTCGTCGTGCTTTCCGCGCGGATGACGATCTCTCCCGGCTTCGCGTAGCCGAGGCGTTCGCGGGCAAGGCGTTCCACGGCTTTGGGATCGTTGCGCAGCACGTCAATGGAAGCCTTGAGCAGCTTGTTGGTTTCCTCCTCGCGCTTCACCTGGGCTTCGAGGCGGAGGACTTCTTTGCGCATCCGCTCGTTCTGCTGGATCAACGGCAAATACCAGACGGCGATGCCCAGCACCACGGCCAGCAGCAGCAGGAAAACCACGACGCGCGTGAGAGTTCCCCAAATGCCCAGGTTGACGTTCATTTTTTTCAGTTAAGCACGCGCGTCGCGGCAGCGAAAGTAGAATTCGTGAATTCGTCTTTGTTCCCGCCCGCCAAGGCAAATCACTGGCGCGTCGTCAAGGCGAGCCACCACGCAATGACGGTCAGCGCGGAAAAAATCGCGCCCGCCGCGAGGTTGGCGGCGGTGTGGCGGGCCAAGCGGGGCCAGAAGGCGAGTAGCGTTCCGAGCAGGAGGCCGCCCACAAATCCGCCGAGATGCGCGATCACGTCCGTTCCCGGCGACAGCCCGAGCAGGACGAACAACATCCCGCCCGCCGCCACGCCGGTGATGGCGAGCTTGATCGCTTTCGGGTGGTGCTTCAATTCGGGAACGGATTGCGCGGCGAGCAGACCGAGGCAGCCCAGCACCAGGCCCGAAGCGCCGAGACCTTGATGGTCGCCGGGATAGACAAGCCACGACGCGACGTTGCCGCCCGCTCCGGCCAGCAGCGCGGCGAGCAGGCCGATGCCCGTGCCGCAGCGGCCCATCGCCAGGCCGAGCAGCACAAACCCGATGACCGCGTTCGATGCCAGGTGCGCAATGTCCGCGTGCAAAAACATCGCGGTGAACAAGCGCCACCATTCGCCGTGGGCAACGGCGGTGCTTTTCATCATGCCGGCGTCACGGAAGCTGGCGGTCTGCCCGCTCAACCAGAAAAAAACAACGATCAGGAAAACCCACGCGAGGCTGCCCCAGTCGAAGGAAAGTTCCGGGAGGATGATTTTTTGCTGCCACGGCCAGCGGAAGTTTTCCTTTTGGTATTGTTGAATCACCGCGCAGGCGCGGGCGTGATCCGATTCCTCCACGAGCAGACCCCAGCCGTTTTCGGCGCGGCAATCCAGGATGGATTCAATGCCCTGGCTGACGAGGGCCAGGCTCCAATCGAGCGCCTGACGTTTTGAATGGGCGGCGATGCGGGAGTTCACAAAGGGACATCTCTACCAAACTCGCGTAGCGGCTTTCGGCAGCAAGCCGGTGAAAAAAGTGCGGCGCTCTGCCGAGACGCCACTACGGCGCATCGAAGGCTGCGCAAAAAAATCACCACCGTTTCTTGGGCTTGAGCTGGTTGTCGTCCTGCCACTTTTTCAACTGCGGCGCTTTCTTGTCCACGTCATGCAGAAGTTCATTCGCCTCGTCGGGCGTGCGGACCACCTTGGTGCGCAGAAAAACCATCAGCTCCACTTGATGCTGCGTCTTGTCCTGTTTCTTGAAGGCCCATTCGATGATCGGGATGTAACCCAGGATCGGCGTGCGGCGCTGGATGTCCGAGACCTGGCGCTGGATGATGCCGCCGAGGACGAGCGTCTGGCCGTTGCGGGCGGTGAGGTCGGTGCGGAAGTTGCGCGTGTCAAACACCGCGCCGTTCAACACCGTCTGGCCCGGGACGACGGTGGACGACTCGGCGTGAATCTTCAACTGCACGTCGCCGTTGTTGTTGATGTGCGGCGTGACTTCGAGAACGACGCCCACGTCCTTGTATTTGATGCTGGTGTTCTGTGAGCCGACGGACGAAACCTGCGTGGTGTCCGGCACCGGCACCTGCTGGCCGACGAAGAGCTTGCCGGTTTCATTGTCGTTGATGGTGATCTGCGGCGAGCCGATGACGCTGGCGTCGGTATTCTTTTTCAAAAACTGAATGAGAAAATCCATGTTCACGGAGGCACCCGCCACGCCTGACCGCAAGTTGGCGAGCTGCTGGATGGCGGTGGCGCTTTGCGGACTGTTGACAGTGGTTTTGCCGCTGAAACCTTTTTGATAGTTGGCGGTGCCGTGGACGAGCAACGAGTTGTCATAATCATCCGCCGTGAAAACTTTGCTGCCATCGGGCGACCAGCGCACGCCGAGTTTGTCGAGATAATCGGTGGAGACTTCCACGATGCGGGCTTCAATGGAAACTTGGTCGGAGGCGGCGTCGAGGTCGTTGATCAGCTTCAGGATTTGCGGGAAGAAATGGACGTTCGCGGAAAGCAGCACCGAGTTGCCACGCTCGTCGGCCACGGTGCGGACGCGGCCCACGAGATCGCTGACCGCGCGGGTGGCGTTGCGCGTCGTGCCGGAGCGGTCATTGTCCGGCTGGCCGCCGAGCCACGGATAGTAGCCGTCCTCCTTCGTCTGCTGCTCGAGGTTGAAGCCGGTTGAGGAAGCGCTGCCGGACTGCGGCGGCTGTTGCTGGGAATTTTGCGTGGCGTTGCCGCCGCCCTGGTTTTGCGGGTTGCCGGGCCGGATGCCGGGCGAACCATTCTTGGCGAACAGAATGTTAAGGCTGTTGGCGACGGTGCTCGCCTTGGCAAATTTCAAGCCGATGCGCAGGGTGCTTTCGCCCGCTTCGGAAGGCTGATCCAACTGGTTCAACACCTCCTCGACGACGGCGAGATTCTCCTTGGAGTTCGAGGTGATGATGAGCGCGTTCGAGTGCGGCTCGCTGGTGATGCGGACCTTGCCGTAGAGCCGGCCCACGTCGCGGTCGGGGGTGCTCTGCGAGCTGTCATCATTGTAATAATCCCAATAGCTCCGCTGCTGTTGCTTTTTGAGGAAGAGTTCGTTCAGCACTTCTTCGATGTCCACGGCGCTGGCGTATTTCAGTGGATAAATTTTCGGCGCGAGACTGTTGTCGGCGATGGGCGCGTCCAGTTCGTCAATCATTTTGCGGATGCCCTCCATCTGCGACGGCGGGGCTTGCACGATGACGGCGTTGCGGCGGCGGTCGGCCACGACGCTGACTTTCTTCTGCGGGGAGTCGCTGCCCCCGCCGTAGTTGTAAATATAGCGGGCCTGCACGGTGGAGCTTTGGTTCAAGTCCTGCAACTGCTTGGCCACGTCCTGCGCGTCGGCATTTTTGAGGATGAAGGTGACGGAAGATTTTTCCAGCGCGTCTTCCGTGTCGAGCGAGGCGACCAGCTTTTGAATCGCACGAAAGGCGGTGTCGCTGGAAAGAATGATCAGCGCGTTGGCGCGTTCGTCTGCGGCCACGTCGAGGGATTTGCCGCTCATCTTCTGGTAGAGCGGGCCGATCTCCTTGGCGATCTGGACGGCTCCGACGTTTTTCAACGGCAGCATCCGCACCGCCACGTCATCGGGCTTGTCGGTGTCGAGCGCGTCAATGAGTTCGCCGGCTACGCGGATGTTGTCGTTGTAATCCGTGATGATGATCTGGTTGGCCTTCTCGTCAATGTCCAGGATGGCCGAGCCGGTGAGCGCGATGCGGATGCGCTCCTTCAAGTCCGCCGCCTGAATGTGTTTCAACGAAAAAACTTTCACCAGCTTCTGACGGCCCACGGGCAGATCCTTGCCCGAAGCGGTCGTGAGTTCGGGACTCATCTTCGGCTCTGATCCTTCCGGCACGATCATGATGGACTGCGACGATTCAATCGCCGTGAACCCTTCCAGCGCCAGCGCGCGATAGACCAGCACGATGGCCTGGCGCGGGGAAACTTTTTTGGAGCTGGTGATCGTCAACTGGCATTGCACGCGCGGATGTTTCACCACCGTCTTGCCGGTCTGCTGGGCCAGCCACTGCACGATCATGTCAATGTTCGCGCCCTGAAAACTCAACTGGATGTCCTCGGTGAGGTTGGTCTTCGACCCGTCAGCATTGGTCGAAACGATGCTCGTGGAAGCCACCTCGGACGGCAGCCACGGCCCGCCGGAATCCTTGCCGCCCGAATCCGGTTTGGACGACGACGAGGAATCCATGCCCGGCGGCATCCCGCCCGGCATGTCGGGCATCCCGACTGGGCGTCCGTTGCTGAACCGCACTTGGGCGCTCGCAGGATCGGGCAGCCCGACAAATAACGCCAAGCATGTCGCCAGAAAAATTCCCGCCGGGCAGGTTTTCATTTGAAGGAAGGTTGCAGTTTTCATTTTGAAATAACTTTGTTGGTTGAAGTCTCCGGGTCTTTGGGTATCAGGCTCTCGCTGCCGTAGCCTTCAAAAATGGTCAGTTCGCTTTTCTTCCCGTCCTGTTCCACCAGCACGCGGTTGATGCCGATCTTGAGCAGCTTGAGTTCGCCGAGGGAATCACCCTCCTTCACCAACCCGGTCTGGCCGCTGGGCGAGCGCAGAAACGCGGAGCTGCCGGCGATGCCCTGCAACGCCATCGGCTGCGGGCGCATGACCATGCCGAAAATTTCGCTTTCGTAAATCCGGTCCACGCGCGCCTTGATTTCCGGCGGCAGCTCGACGGGTTTTCCGCCGCCACGCATTGAGGAAGGAGTCATTCCGCTCATGGCCATGGCGGAAGGTGACGGAGAATTTGTCCCCTTCGATTTCGACTTGGATGCGGAATTGGTTTTCGAGGTTGGGCCGTTGGTTCCATGCGCGTTTGGAGCGCCGGTCTCCGACCCGGCTTGAACCGAAGCGTTGGTGATGGCCCGTGCCGGGTCGGAGACCGGCGCTCCACCGAGGGAGTTTGTTTTTGCCATCATTGATAAATCGCTGGTCAGCGGCTCTGCTGGCAAATTGGTCGGGTTCGCCGAAAGTGCGACCAAGGCCGCGTTCGTCGGCGACGGTGAGGTTTCTGATCCAGCGGCCAGCACCCCAGAATTCGTCGTGGCGTGTAATTCATTGGTGGACGGACTGACATTCTCCCTCGCCCCCGCCGAGGGGGAGAGGGTCGGGGTGAGGGGGCCGGCCTCGTTGGTTGCAGTCAGATTTGTCGAAACCCCCGCCACGAAGTTTGTCCCCGCTTCTTTCAATTTTTTTGCCGCACTGAAATTTGTTCCCAAACCATTTGGCAGGGTGTTGGTTCCCTTGGCCATTGCTGGAACGGAATTAGTCGGCTTGCCGCCGGTTGCGGGCGCGTTGGTGTCCGAAGCCAGCGAGGGCAGGGCGGGGATCGCGACATGCGCCAGCGGGTTGATGCGGAAAGCAATTCGCACGAGCTGACAAAATAAAAATGCCGCCAGCACGTAGCAGACGACCTTCAAAACTAGTCCGGTTTGTTCACGCACGAGGCACCTCCGCCTTTTTTAGCGATTCAAAATCCAAAATGATGATCGTCAAATTAAGTTTGATCTGGCCGGGCTTCATCGGGTCGGCGGAAATCTGCGCCGAGTCAATGATCAACGGGTAGCCGCAGGTTTCCAGACGGTTCATCAGCGCCATCGTCGCCTGCACCGGCCCGCTGCCTTCCAGTTGAATCGAAGCCAGTTCCTTGCTGCTCGGTCGGGGCGGCGATTCGCGCACCGGGCCGAGTTGAAAACCCCCGTCCTTGGCCGCCTTCTGAATCGCCGCGCTCGCTTCCGCGACGACCGTGGTGCGCGTCAGCTTGGCGGGGTTCATGTGAAACTTCTCCATCAAGTTTGTGGTGACGGCGATCTTCGCTTCGTAACGTTTGATTTCCAGTTTCAGGCTCTCAGCCTCGGCGACCAGTTGCCGGTAATCCGTGCGCTGCCGCTCGAAAAATTTCCAGACCTTGAAGCCGCCGAACAGCGCCAGGTAAATGGCGATGAACAAACCGGCGAAGCGGCCGGTGCGTTTTTCCTGGGGAGTTAAAGTTCGCATGAGTTCAAGGCTGCGCAGATTGCAGTTGTTTCAAAATTTCCGGCGGCAGATCTGCTGGCAAGGACACACCGGGCGGCAACTTGAAGGCGGGCGGCAATCCGCCCGCTGGCATCCCCGGCATCATTCCGGGGGGCATGGTTCCGCCGCCTTTCGTATCCTTGCCGCCAGTCTTGGCCTTTTCGATTTCATCGGCGGTCGGCCCGTTGGTGAGGCCGGCGCGGGCCTCGACGGACTTCCATTGCGCGCTGATGCGGAGGTTTAATTTTTGCCGGTCGGGTGTCGGCGCCTGTTCCTCCACGGCGACGTTTGCAAAAAATCCCGAGCCGATCAGCTTGGTGCGAAGGTCCGTGACCTGCGCGGCGTCGCGCAGCGAGCCGCGCAACGAAACATCCCCGCGCCGGTTCATTGTGAGCGAATCAATCTTGCCGCCCTGCGGCGTGGATTTGGCCAGGATATACATCGCGTCGAGATACGGCGGTTGGGTTTGCTTGAGGGACTGGAGAAATTCCAACTCGCGATCAATCACGGCCAGCCGGCCTTTGTCTGCCTTGAGCGCGGAAAGTTTCCGGGCGAGGAACGGCTTTAACAACAGGGCTTCGGCGTAAGGCAAAATCAACAGCGCGCACAACAGCGCCGCCGCGCGCACCGCCCACTTTTTTACATCGGGCGCGGAAAGGTTGAAGGAGCCGTTGGCCTGTCTGGCTTTGACCTGGAGCACCAGCGGCGGCGATCCGCCATTTTGCTCGACGGATTTTTTGAGGCCGAGAATGCTGGCGACCTTCAGCGCTTCGCAAGCCACGCCAGAGCCAAGCTGTCGTTGAAGCTGCGCGGCCTGTTCGTCGGTTGCGCCAGTCAGAAAAAGTTTTCGGCCCGGCCAGTTTGCACCGAGGGTTTTTCGGACGGCTTCGGCGAGCGACGCATCGCTGGCCGGAGGCAGCACGCGAAGGGTGACGGGAACGCCGGGATCAAACGTCACCAGTTCCGACTGGCTGCGGCCAAGTTCCAAGATCGCGTACGGCTGGAGCTGCGGCGGGCAAAGCGATTTCCGCGTCAGCGCGGCCACCGTGAAAACCGGATTCACACCGCAAATTGAAAGCACGTTCGCGTAATCTTCCACGGTTTCTTTTTTCACCGCCGCAACCAGAACTTCGCGGCTGGCCTTGTTGTTGTTGGCTTCAATCGGCTGCCAGCCCCACGCGAGTTCGTCGGGCGGAAGCGGAAATTCATTTTCAATCTGCAGCCGCAGCAGGCGTTGAAATTCCTCTTTGGCCGAAGCGGGCAGGGCGAGGCGGCGCAGTGAAACCCCGTTCGCGCCGATGGCGCAGAAGGCGTTGGCGCGCGGCTGCCACGGTTTGCGATCCAGAAATGGTTGCAGACCGGCGATGATCTTTTCTTTGCAATCATCGGTGAGGCGTCCATTGGCACTCCGCTCCAGCGGGAGCTCCAGCCCGGCATTTTCCCGGAGCGCCTTGAGCGAGGTCTGGCTGATCTCGATGTAAACTGGCGTTGAATTCATGGGTAAAACATTTTCCTGTTGGCGTAGCGGCGTCTCGGTAGAGCGCCGCACTCTTTGCCTCTGATGGCGGCGCTCTGCCGAGACGCCGCCACGATTTTTTGCAAGCGAGTCACAAGTCGTCCTCCCGATATGAAAGCGTGGCGACCTCATTCAGTCCGACGTGAACGATGGCCTGAATGCGTTGCCGCGCGCCGGTGGAAGTCACCTTGCCCTCGCTCAGGATGCGGAAGGTTTCCGAACGCGCCGTCACGAGCGGGGCCACTTGCTTGAAAATTTCCTGGTTCATGCCCGGCACCTTCAGGAGCCACGCGATGTTGGCAAAAAACCCGCTCGATTGGCGATACGAAATAATGGCCTGCGCCAGTTCGCGATCCACGTTCGGCAGACAGGCCAGCACGGACAAGCTGGCGGTGTTGACGTTGATGAGTCCGGCTTGGGCACCGGTGCCATCGGCGACGGTGAGGTCGTCGGCAATGTCCATGAGCAGATTGGAATCAATGACCTTGGGGCCGGCAGCGTTGCCTTGGTTCCGGCTGGAGGAGGATTGATTGGAGCGGGAATTTCCGCGCGCCGAATTTTGATTCTGGTTGTTCTGTGGCCGCGTCACATCGAGCAAATCAGCAATGGAGGTAAAACGATTCTGTCCGCGATAAGCAGTAATGGCGCGGGCGATGTCTGATGTGATCCCCGACACACCGGTCAGCGCGGTTTCATCAGCGGACTGGGCATTCACACGATCCGTGCCGCTGGCGCTGACGTTGTTAACCGTGGAATCCACTGTGAGAATTCCCGCCCAGCCGGTGTCCACGTCGGCGGCCTGGTTGTCGGCGCGCGCGGAATTTTCCGGACTGTCTTCGGCGGATTCGAGCAAACCATTCTGCTGCGTGTCGCGGCCGAGCAAGAGGTCGCTCGAAATGCCTTTGACCATCAGCAGTTCGCGCACGGTTTGAATCGGCCCGTTGCGCGGCTGGTACGGCGGTTGCAGCGAAAGATAATACTCGGCCTCGGCCCCGCCCGGCGACGGCGTGTTGTCGCCGTCGCGCCAATCCGAGATCGCGGCGGCGATGGGTGCGGACATGTCTTTGAGTTTCCCTAGCGCCTCGGTGTCGGCTGTGTTGAGGTTGAGGCGGCTTTCCTCGTCGCTCACGCCAAAGACGATCCCGCCGCCCTCGTCCTGTCGCGCGCGGCGCAGCACGCGAAATTGTCCGCGACCGAGCGTGATGTCGCGGAATTGTTCCGGGGTGTTGTAGAGCTCGCCGGTGTGGTTCTTTCCGCTGCGGCTGCGTTCCTGTGCGTTCTTGTAGAGCAAGGCTTTGGCTTTCTCGATGCCCGCGAGCGCGAGGTAATGCGCCTGAATCCGGTCGCCGTAATTTTTCCCGACCATCAAATCCATCCGCGCCGTGTGCAGCACGGAAATCACCACGATGGACAGCAGCGCCACGCACCAGAGCAGGCCGACGAGGATGGAAGCGCGGGGGGAATTGATGATTGCCGATTGCGGATTGCCGATTGGGGGCGGAAGCACGCGTGTGAAACGTGAAACGTGAAACGTGAATTCAGTTCGCATGGCTAGAAACTCCCTCCGCCTTGCGCTCCAGCACCGGCCGCCGCCGCGCCACTGCTGGAAGAAGGTTGCGCTGCGCCCGCCGCGAGGTTCAGCCGCGCCACGGTTTGAAAAACGAACGGCGGCTCGGTCGGTTGCGTTTCGTCGTCGGGATTTTTTTTCGACTTCGGATTGGAATCCAGCCTGAGCGTGATGCGGACGGCCTCGGGCATTCCCGAAAGATTGGGTTGAACTTTCTCGGAGGTTTGGCGTTTGCCGGAAGGGAGTTCGCCCCAGGTGTCATACCAGTCGAGGCCGTCGAAGTATTCAAACCGCACGCCGACGACGCCTTTCGCGATCTCCTCCTTGCTGCCGCCAGAGAGCGGATCGGGCGCGATGGTCGGATTGCGCCGCCGCCAGAGGCTGAACTTGCCGGTCTCCGGGTCTTGATCGAGGTAGAAACTCTCCTCGCAAAAATCCCCTTCGTGCGGATGGCGTGGAGTGTAATTATGCGTGGCGAAATCCAGATTGTCCGCGTCCATCTCGCCGAGCAGCCGGTGAACGCCGAGGAACTGATACTCCTTGGCCAACGGACACGCGCCGCGCAAATCGGCGGCGAGCAGGTTCATCGCCACGCGGGCGTTTTGAATGATCTCGGCGCGCGGCTCGATCATTTTTTTGCTGGAAAGCCCGGCGTTCAAACACAGATACGCGCTGACCAAAATGAGCGACATCAAGCCGGCGCTGATGACAACCTCGATCAACGTGAAGCCGGTAGATTGTCTCCGATGTTCAGTCCGGAGATGCCCAAAGATTGGGGAAAGCCAAAGATGAAAGACTTCAATCTTTGGCTTTCCCCAATCTTTGGGAGTAGTGTTCGCCAAGTTCATCGTCCGCCGCTCCCTTTCTTTTTGGATTTGGCGTCCTTGCCTTTGCCGGTGTCGGCTGGCACTTCAAACAGCAGCGTGCGCAGATCGCAAATCGCCTGG
>JAYWBR010000400.1:0-3487 GCA_043781315.1 Verrucomicrobiota bacterium
TGGCGTTGGCCGCACTCAATCCCCGGGATCAATGCTCCGTTTTTTTCTTCGTGAACGTGTGCGTGGCGTGGCCGTAGAAAGTCTCGGCACATTCCATCATCGTCTCGGAAAGGGTCGGATGCGGATGCACGGTCAGCGCGATGTCGCGGGCGGTCGCACCCATCTCCATGGCCAGCACGGCTTCGGCGATCAGTTCACCGGCACCGGCACCGCAGATGCCCACGCCGAGGATGCGTTCGGTTTCAGGATCAATCAGCATCTTCGTGACGCCGTCGGTGCGGTCAAAGGACAAAGCGCGACCGGATGCGGCCCACGGAAATTTCGCCACTTCATATTTCACGCCTTTTTCCTTCGCCTCGGCTTCCGTCAAGCCGCACCAAGCGAGTTCGGGATCGGTGAAGACGACGGCGGGCATGACGACATTTTCAAACGCGCTCGGCTCGCCGTGGATGACTTCCACCGCGATGCGCGCTTCCTTGTGCGCCTTGTGCGCGAGTAAAATGCCGCCGGCGATGTCGCCGATGGCGTAGATGTGCGGATCGTCCGTCTGCTGTTGGGCATTGACCTTGATGAAACCTTTTTCGTCGAGGACAACCTTCGTGTTTTCCAGACCGAGATCGGCGCTGTTGGCCTTGCGGCCGACGGACACCAGCACGCGGTCGTAAAGTTCCGTGACTTTCTTGCCGTCAAATTCCATCTCGACTTTGATCTGCTTGCCGACGGTGGCCATTTTGCCGACCTTGGTTTTGAGGCGGATTTCTTTGAACGCTTTCTTGGCATTGGCGATCACGGGTCGCGCGAGATCAGCGTCGGCTCCGGCGATCAACGCATCCAACGCTTCGACCATGACAATCTTGCTGCCGAGCGCGGCGTACACGGTGCCCATCTCCATGCCGATGTAACCGCCGCCGACGACGAGCAGGTTTTCAGGAATGTCCTCGATTTCCAACGCCTCGGTGGAAGTCATCACGCGCGGATTGCCGAGGTCGAAGGCCTTGGGCAGCGCGGGCAATGAACCCACCGCAATGATGGCCTGCTCGTAGTTGACGAACTGCTGGCCTTGATCGCTTTCCACACGCAACGTCTGCGAACCTTCAAAGTAGGCGCGGCCCTTGATGACTTCGACGTTCCGCAACTTGGCGAGCTGCGCGATACCGCCGCCGAGCTTGGTGAGAATGGATTCCTTCCAGGTGCGCAACTTCGTCAAGTCCACGGTTGGCGCGGCGAAGACGATGCCGCGATGTTCGGACTCGCGCGCCGAGGTGATCTGGTGCGTCGCGTAGAGCAATGCCTTGGAGGGAATGCAGCCGCGATTCAAACACACGCCGCCGAGCCGGGCTTCGCGCTCGATGAGGATGACTTTCTTGCCGAGGTCAGCCGCGTAAAACGCCGCCGCATATCCGCCCGGCCCCGCACCCACCACTACGATTTCAGTTTTAATTGGATCCATAGGAATACTAAATTTTTACCGACGCTTCGGCGAAGGTTTCAATCGCCTTGAGCAAATCCACCGTGAAGCGCGCCGCGATGCCGCCGTCAATCACGCGATGGTCGTAAGACAAACCAATCGGCATCAGGTTGCGGATGACAATCTGGCCGTCGCGCACGACGGGCTTCGCGACGGCGCGGCCCAAGCCGAGAATCGCGACCTCGGGCTTGTTGACAATGGGCGTGAAGTGCGCGCCGCCGATGCCGCCCTGGTTGGAAATGGTGAACGTGCCGCCCTTCAATTCCTCGCCGGTGACCTTGCGTTCGCGCGCCTTGGTGGCGAGCGCTTCCAGTTCCTGGGCGAGTTGGACGAGATCTTTCTTATCCACATCGCGGATGACGGGAACGATCAAGCCGAACTCGGTGTCCACCGCGATGCCGATGTGGATGTAGTTCTTGAGCACGATTTCCTGCGCGGCTTCGTCGAGGCTGGAGTTGAAGATCGGATATTTCTTGAGCGTGTCGGCCACGGCTTTGAGGACGAAGCAGGTGACGGTGAGGCGCGCGCCTTTTTTCTCGTAGGCTTCGAGATATTTTTTCCGCAACGGCAGCAGGGCCGTGATGTCCGCGTCGTCGAACTGCGTGACGTGCGGGATGGCGTTCCAGTTTTCGACCATGCGCCGGCTGATGACCTTGCGCAACGGCGAGAGCGGTTGTTTTGTGACGCTTCCCCACTTAGAAAAATCCACGGACTCGGCGACGGACGCGGCGGGCGCGCCGGCGGCCTTGGGCTGGTTCTGCAAACGGTGAATGTAAGCGCGCACGTCTTCGATGACGATGCGGCCACCTTCCGCGCTGCCTCGGACGCGCGTGAGATCGAGTCCGAGTTCGCGCGCCAGTTTGCGGATGGACGGCGACGCGGCGACGGCGACATTCGACTTGGGTTCATCCGCTGGCGCTTCCGGCGCGGTCGCGGTGGGCGCGGCTTTGGGCGCAGGGGTTTTTGCGGCGGCGGCTTTCGCGGCCGGAGCGGTGGGCGTTTCCGCACCGCCGCCGCCGGACAGCGTGACAATTTTTTGGCCGACGCTGATCTTGTCGCCGACCTTGACGAAAATTTTGGCGACCACGCCGCCGGCCGTGGCCGGGATCGTGGCGACCGCTTTTTCGCTTTCGAGTTCGAGCAGGGATTGCCCCTTGGTGATCGTGTCGCCTTCTTTGACGAACACTGTCACCACTGTGCCCGAATCCGCGCCTTCGCCGAGATGAGGAAGTTTTACATCCATAAATTTAGCCCGGCGAGTCTGCGTGAATCCCGGGTTCGTATCTAGGAAAAAATTTTCCGTTTTCGGTCAAATGCTGTTTGACACCGCCGTGAATGCCGGACGCATGCCGGGGTTGTGACTAAAAGCGGGTGAGGCACTGGCCGCGCCAGCGCCGCGCGGGTGGAGCGCCGGTCTGTGACCGGCTTAGGGCTGGGTGGGTCAGCGGATGGAATGATTCTGAGAACGGGCCGGCACCGCCGTGTGTGGCCGTAAAGCCGGCTGCAAGCCGGCGCTCCGCACCTACCGCGTCGCCGTCAACCGCAGTCGTGCTACCGCAAAAAATACCCTCACCCGCTTTTAATCACACCCGAATGCCGGGAGTCTTCAATTTTTCGGTTGCTGCTTTGGGGCGGGGTGAAGAAAATCGAAACATGGCCCGAAAAATCTTCTCCTTCCTCGCGTTGCTCCTGACGGGGGCGGCTTCGGCGGCGTTCGGCGGCGCACCAGACACCACCATCTGGTTCGACACGGCGGCAAAGAATTTCATGGAGTCCTGCCCGCTCGGCAACGGTCGCCTGGGCGCGATGGACTTCGGCGGGGTCACCGACGAACGCGTGGCGTTGAACGAGGATTCGCTCTGGTCGGGTTCGGTTCAGAATGCCGACCGCACCAACGGCGTGGACGGCGACGGCGTCCACTATGCCGCGCGGCTGCGGGTCTTGAACCAGGGCGGAAAAATTTCCGTGGCGGGCGGGAAGATTTTCGTGCGCGGCGCGGACGAGGCGCTGCTGCTGGTG
>JAYWBR010000401.1:0-3479 GCA_043781315.1 Verrucomicrobiota bacterium
CTGAAAGTCGGCGACGAGGTTTTGATTTCCGGCATCGTGTTCACCGGGCGCGACGCGGCTTTACGCGGCCCTCATTTTGGGATAAAGTCTCTGGCATGAGCACGATCACGGCCATTTTGGAAGCGGATGCCGATGGGACGCTGCACCTGCCAGTGCCGCAAAATTTGCGGCATGGGAAGGTGAAGGTCGTCGCCACGCTGCAAACCGAACCGGAAACCGCTGACCGTCCGACGCGGGAGACGGCACTGGCCGCGCTTCGTCAATTGCGGAAGCTGGGGACGTTCCAGAAGATCACCGATCCGGTGGCCTGGCAGCGTGAAATCCGCAAAGACCGTCCGCTGCCGGGCCGGGATTGAGCCATGCTTCTGGACAGCAATATCCTGATCTACGCGGCGAACCAGTCCACGCCGGAACTCGAAGCACTCGCAACCTCGGCGGAAAGCGCGGTGGCCAGCGTGACGCAGATCGAGGTGTATGGGTTCACCGGGCTGAAACCGGAGGAGGAAGCGGCACTCGATATTTTGTTCCGCCGCCTGACGGTGCATTCCCTCGATGCGGCGGTGATCAAGCGCGCGATTGCGCTGCGGCAGGAAAGCAAGATGGGATTGGCTGACGCCATCATCGCCGCCACCGCGCTCGTGCATGAGCTGACGCTGGCAACTCAAAACGAAGCGGACTTCAAGCACGTCGCCGGCCTGCGCGTCGTCAACCCGTTTGCTCCCGCCCCCTGATGCCTCCACGCGTCAAGACCTGAATTTTCGCCACCACATCCAATCTCGCCTGCCCATTCCGGAGCGGATTCAAGTCGTTCATTTCCCCTTTACCCGGACAGGCGAGGACGCGCTGTCCCACTTTGAAATCATTGCGCCGGGGCGGAGAACACGGCAGCTTTTGGGGCGTGGATGACTGGCAGGCAAAACGTTTGACTGACCCGGAACTCAAGGAGTTCTTTGACCGGTTGTTTCCGCATGGCTTCTCCGGGGCGGACGTGCTGGCGGAGATTGCGCCGGAGGGTTGGGAGACATCGCCGCTGCTCGCGTGTTTTCATCCGTCGGTTGAAAAAGTTCTCCAAGAGCGGGTGCAACTTCATCGGAACATTGAGGAGTTGATTGGTGACCGTCGTGAACGCGAGCCGGACAACTCCAAACTTACACCGAAACCCGAGCCGACACTCGAAGAGGTTCGCGCGGACTGGCAGGACCAACCGGTCAACGTGTGCGAGGAAGTGACAGACTTGGTCGCGTTGTGTCTTTGGGACGTGTTCTCGAACAGTCACGACGTGATCGCGGCGGACGGGCGCCTGGCGGACATCGGGTCGTTTCGGGGAGCGGCGGGTTTTCTGGTGGAATATCTCACCGGGCCGAACGACGATTTGTGGAGCATGGATTACTGCCGGGTTTACATGGGCACGATCTGGATTTCGGATCGCGCGGACCTGACGCCGGTTTACGCGCTGATTTTCCAACGGCTCAAGGCGCTGGGCGCGGATTGGGAATTCCATTTCCCGGAACTGGGCCTCGTGGATTTGTCGCCGCTGCGGGAAAAGTTGGAGAAGCAGAAGCCGGAGGACTATTCGCCGTCGGAAGCGTTTGGCAAAGAGCAGGAGGAACGCCAACGGCAGGCGGAACTGGAGCGTTTCCGCACGGAACTGGCCGAGGACAATGCGCAAGCCCGCCAGGATGCAATGGATCATCCGACGCCAGCGGTGGTGCAAGCTTATCAGACGGTTTATGGCCGCGATCCGAAAGGCTGGCCGCCGGTGTAGCGGCGGCCGCCGTTCATTTCCCCTTTGCCCGGACAGGCTGGAAGCCCGTCCTACTTTATTCAACGGGCGCAAAATGCGGGATTGAAACCAAGTGGATTTATGGCAGACTGAAACCATGAAGACCGTGACCATTCAATGTCCCGACCAGCTTGATGAACAGTTGCGGAAGCTGGTGCCGGCGGGCTGGTTCAAAACGCCGGAGGAAGGCGTGGTCGAAGCTCTGCGCCGCTACTTGAGCGGTCATTCGGTGGAACTGCAGGAGAAGCATATTTTCGAGGACGTCGAGTGGGGGCTGCATGGCCGCGACTGAAATCGTGGCTGTCCTCGATGCCGGATCGCTGATTCATCTGGACGAACTTGGCCGGTTAAATCTGCTGAACGATTTCAAGGAACTGCTAAAGTCGGCGACAAGGTTTTTGATTTCCAGCGTGATGTTCAACGAGCAATGGCACCGTGTTGTCGCCAGCAGATTATGAATAAAATCCTGTCCTTTTTTATCGGCCTCTCCCTGCTGGCTTTGACCATTGGTCTGATCCTCTACTTGAACGTGACCCGGCCGGCGCAAAAGGGCGTGGAATCGGCCGGCTCATTTGTAAGTCATGGCATGGCTAAAGTAGCAGAGTTGGGAAAGCATGGAATGGACAAGGTGGCGGAAGCATTCACTGCTATTTTCCAGTCGCAAGTCAATGTGGTGGCTTCCTCCACCGTCTGCGATGCCACCCCGATCGCGGAACTGGCCGTGCTGCAACGGAACATCCGGGAGATTGTGGACTATTCAAAAACTGACCTGGGCAGCAACAAGCGCATCATCGCGGAGCAGACGTTTGTCGCGAAAATCGGTTTTGATCTGGCGGCCAAATTTTCCGCCTCCTACGATGCTTCCAACCAGGTGGTGACCATCATGCTGCCGGAACCGAAGATACTATCCCTCGAATCCTCCAACCCGGCGCCGAATTACTATTTGGCGGAGGATGGAGTGATCAATCGCATCACCAAGGAGGATCACCAGCAGATTTTGATGCAACTCAAGGCGCAAGCCCGCCGAAGTGCCGAATCAACTTTGGCGATCGGCGATGCGAAGCAAATGATTGAAACGCGCTTTCAAGACCTGTTCCGCGCTTTCAACGTCAAGGTGGTCGTTCTGTTTTCCATCGAGCAACCCAAGCCTCGCGGATGAACTTTTGCGAGCGTCATCCGCAAATCTTTTGCCGGACTCTGGTTTTGTTTTTCCTGCGGGCGGCAACGCGTTATCATATCCGCCCTGATGACTGACCGCCTGCCCATCTACGACATCGAGCGCGACCTCATCGCCCGGCTGAAAACCGACCGGCGCTTGATCTTGTCCGCGCCCACCGGCTCCGGCAAATCCACGCAAGTGCCGCAGATGCTCCTGAAGCATGATTTTTTGCGCGATGGACAGGTCGTCATTCTACAGCCGCGCCGGCTCGCGACTAGATTGCTCGCGTCACGCGTCGCGCAGGAACTCGGCGTCCCGCTTGGGCAGGAAGTCGGCTATCAGATTCGTTTTGAAAATGTCACGTCGGCCAAAACTAAAATCCGTTTCGTCACGGAAGGCGTTTTGCTGCGCCAGATGATTGACGATCCGAAGCTGCGCGGCGTGGCGGCGTTGATCTTTGATGAGTTTCACGAGCGCCATCTTTACGGGGACATCACGCTGGCGCGCGCGCTGGATTTGCAGGAGCAGCATCGCCCC
>JAYWBR010000402.1:0-10474 GCA_043781315.1 Verrucomicrobiota bacterium
ATGGCGAACATTTCTGCCGCTGCGCTTTCTCCGGGCTTGAGGCGCAACCGCCCGTAATCGAGTTGCGCCCGGACTCGAAGAGCGTCTCCTTGAACCGGGGAAAAAACCACACCGCTGCCCCGGTCGTGCGTCAGCCAACCGGCGACGATGCCGCGTCGCGATTGGGGTTCGACGACACTCAGGAATGCATAACTCCCGGGATTTTTTCCAGGTTCCAACAACCCGCCCGTGCCCAAGGTACGAAGCTCCGTCAGCGGTTTACCCAAATCCACGCCGGCGGAAACGTTCGTGACGTGGTTCAGCACAACCGGCTCGGTGCCACGGTTGCAAAAGGTCGAGCGAAAGGTGACGAACGGACATCCGGCGTATAGACCGACCACTTCACGATTACCGTCGGGATAGGTGATCTCGATGCCCTTACCACGACCCATGGCTTTATCGGCGAGTTTAACAACTTTGGCGGCGCCCTTGTTGCCGCTCAACTTCCCATCAGTGAGAAAAGGTTTGTCGGCAGGTTTCCGCGTCACGGTAAAGCTATTGTGGCGCGGCTCGATGCTAACGGAATAGAGATCGTTCTCGATCGTCACTGCCGCGCGAACGTGTCCACTCGCGGCGAGCAAAATCGCCAGCACGGCCAGCATTTTGGATGTGTGTAAGATCATTTTTTGGTTCAGGAATTCAATGCTACACGCCAGAGCTAATGGTTTCCCCGCAAAATTGCCATCTTGAATTGACACAAAAATCTTTGGAACCCCGGCACGCGGAAGAAAAGCCCACGATGCCACCCTGCCCCCTCATTGGCCCTCAATTTGCACCTCCTTTCGACTGGACTCGACATGCCAAACAACCCAGTATTAATGACCATGTTCCGTAAGGTTTCCAGCGCGCCCGGCGGTGTCAATACATTGACCGCACTGCTCTGGATTTTCATAAACGGCAACCTTGCAGCGGCACCCACAGTGGACTTTGTAAAAGACCTCCAACCACTCTTCGCCGAGCGTTGCTACAATTGTCATGGCGAGAAGAAACAGGAATCCGGCATGCGTGCAGATAGTCGGGCAGGTCTGCTCAAGGGCGGGGACACCGGCCCATCCATCGTGGTCAGCAACAGCGCGGGTAGCATTCTGGTCCAGGTTCTTTCCGGGACTCACGCCGAACTGGCGCAGATGCCGAAGAAGAAGAAAAAGTTCACCGCCGAGCAGATCGGCCTGGTGCGGGCATGGATTGATCATGGCGCGGTATGGGCAACTGCTGCTTCGCCCAATCAATTCAGCGACAACACGAATCACTGGGCGTTTAAAGCGCCAACCCGCCCGAGTGTGCCGGCCGTAAGCAACAAGAAGTGGACGCGCACGCCAGTGGATAACTTCGTTCTCGCAAAACTCCATGCGGAAAAACTCAAGCCATCGCCGGAAGCGGACCAGACCACCCTGCTCCGTCGCCTCTCACTTGATCTCATCGGTCTGCCACCAGCACCGGCAGAAGTGGATGCTTTCGTTGCTGACAGCTCTCCGGCCGCGTATGCGAAGCAAGTGGAGCGATTACTCGCCTCGCCACACTATGGCGAAAAGTGGGGACGTCACTGGCTCGACGCGGCGCGCTACGCGGACTCCGATGGCTTTGAGAAAGACAAGCCGCGCAATGTCTGGTTCTATCGCGACTGGGTCGTGAATGCGTTCAATCAGGATCTGCCCTACGACCAATTCATCACCAAACAACTCGCCGGTGATCTCCTGCCCCATGCGACGCAGGACGACATCGTGGCCACGGGTTTTCTCCGCAACTCAATGGTCAACGAGGAAGGCGGCATTGACCCCGAACAATTTCGCATGGAGGCGATGTTCGACCGCATGGATGCCATCGGCAAGAGCGTGCTCGGCCTGACCATCCAATGCGCGCAATGCCACAACCATAAGTTCGATCCGATCTCGCAGGAGGAGTATTACAAGCTGTTCGCCTTTCTGAACAACGATCACGAAGCGGCGGAAATTTTTCACACGCCCCAACAACAAATGCAGGTGGCGAATCTCTCGCGACAAATACGCGATCTCGAAACCGGCTTGCGCCATACGACTCCCGACTGGCAGGACCGCATGAACCAGTGGGAAGATTCAGTCAAGAACAACCAACCAGAATGGCACACGGTGAAGGCCCGCCTGCATCCGGGCGATTTATCCGGCGCCCGGTTTTATTATTACGACGACGATTCGATCCGCGCCGCCGGTTATGCGCCCACGAAATGGCAGACCTTGTTCGTCGCCACAAACAATGTGATGGACATCGGTGCGTTTCGTTTGGAGCAATTGACCGATCCAAACCTGCCCGGTCGCGGGCCGGGCCGGTCCATCAAGGGCATGTCAGCGTTGAGCGAATTCAAAGTTGAGTTTGTGGATCTGCAGAACTCAACAAACCGCTTCAAGGTGAACTTCGTCAAAGCCACCGCCGACTTCAGCAACGGCGAGAAGCCATTGGAATCGGAGTTCTACGACAAGAGCGACAAGCAACGCGTCTATGGGCCGGTGGAATTCGCGATGGATGGCAAAGAGGACACCGCTTGGGGAATTGATGCCGGACCGGGCCGACGCAATCAGGCTCGCAAAGCCGTGTTCATTCCCGACCAGCCGCTGCATTTCACCAACAACATGATCCTGCACGTCCGCCTGGTGCAAGAACACGGCGGTTGGAATTCTGACGACAATCAGAATCACAATTTGGGTCGCTTCCGCATCAGCGTCACCGGCGCGACGAATGTGGTGGCTGACCCATTGCCTGCCGCAGTCCGCGAGATTTTCAAAATACCGCGCGAACGCCGGAGTGAAGCGCAGATCGCCGCCGTGTTCAGCTATTGGCGCACGACAGTGGCGGAGTTCAAGGACACCAATGAAAAAATTGAAGCGCTTTGGAAACAGTGGCCGGAGGGCGAATCTTCCTTCACGTTGCTCGCCCGCAACGGCAGCGGTGTCGGCAACGACAAGCGCCTGACGCATCTGCTAAAACGCGGTGACTGGCTCAAGCCCGCCGCCGAAGTTTCATTTGGTACACCAGCATTCCTCCATCCACTCCCCTCGAATGCTGATGGGTCGCGCCTCACGCTGGCCAGGTGGCTCGTGGATAAAAAATCTCCGACGACGGCGCGCTCGTTCGTGAACCGCGTCTGGCAATGCTACTTCGGCACGGGCTTGCTGGAATCGCCCGAGGACTTCGGCACACGCGCAGAACTGCCGTCGCATCCCGAATTGTTGGACTGGCTGGCGTGTGAGTTCATGGACTCAGGCTGGAGCATCAAAAAGCTGCACCGTCTCATTGTCAACTCGGCGACGTACCGCCAATCATCGCGCGTCAAACCGGAGCTTTACACCCGCGATCCCTACAACCGCCTGCTCGCGCGTGGGCCGCGTTTCCGGGTCGAGGGCGAAATCGTCCGCGACATCGCCCTCGCCAGCAGCGGCCTGCTGAATCTCACGCTCGGCGGACATAGCGTGTTCCCGCCCGCACCCGAGTTCTTGTTCCAACCACCGGCCAGTTACGGTTCGAAGACTTGGAAGGAAGATACCGGGACGGAGAAGTATCGCCGCAGTCTTTACATCTTCCGCTACCGTTCCGTGCCTTATCCCATGCTGCAAACGTTCGACGCGCCCAACGGCGATTTCTCCTGCGTCCGCCGCCTCCGTTCGAACACGCCGCTGCAAGCACTCGTGTCCTTGAACGAAGCCACGTTCATGGAATGTGCCCAAGCGCTCGCGCGAAAAACCCTCGCCGAAGGAGGCAGGACCGACGTTGAGAAAATCAATTTCGCCTTCCGTCGCGCCCTCTCACGTCCACCGACCGACCGCGAGCGCAAAGAGCTATTGTCCTTGCTAGCACAACAGCAGCAACACATCAGCGAAGGCTGGGTGAATGCGACCGAACTTGGCGCGGGAAAAATGGGATCGGTCACCAACCTCCCCAGCGGAACAACCCCCACGCAACTTGCCGCCTACACTGTCGTGTCACGAGTGTTGTTGAACCTAGACGAAACCATCACTAAGGAATAGCCATGAGTTGTCACGACCATCTCTATCGCGGCAAAAGCCCGCAGGAAATTTCTCGGCGCTGGTTTTTCCAGCAATGCGGTGTCGGGATTGGCGCGATCGCGCTCGGCTCGTTGCTGCGCGAAAATGGCTTCGCCGCGTCCACACTCGCCGGACCGATCGCACCCAAGCAGCCGCACTTCGCGCCCAAGGCCAAACGCGTCATCTTCCTGTTCATGGCCGGAGCGCCGAGCCATCTGGAGTTGTTTGATTACAAGCCGCAGCTTGCGAAATTCGACGGAACATTGCCGCCAGCGGAGTTGATCAAAGATTATCGAGCCGCGTTCATCAGCCCCAATTCCACGTTGCTCGGCCCGAAGTTCAAGTTCGCCAAGCACGGCAAGAGCGGCGCAGAGTTGTCCGAGTTGCTGCCGCATCTGGCAACCATGGCCGATGACATTGCCATCGTGAAGTCCATGCACACAGATGCGTTCAATCATGCGCCGGGACAGTTGCTGATGAACACGGGCACGATGCAATTCGGTCGTCCGAGCATCGGCGCATGGTGCAGCTACGGATTGGGGACGGAATCGCAGGACCTGCCGGCGTTCGTCGTGTTCAGCACCGGCACGAAAGGTCCGAGCGCGGGCGCGGGCAACTGGGGCGCGGGGTTTCTGCCGTCCGTCCATCAGGGCACGATGTTCCGCAGCGTCGGTGATCCGGTGCTTTATCTTTCCAACCCCAAAGGGGTGGACGATCAAATCCAGCGCGCCACGATTGATTCCATCAAGCGACTCAATCAGCAACATCTCGATGTGGTTGGCGATCCCGAAATCGCCACGCGCATCAATCAGTTCGAACTCGCGTCGCGGATGCAGACGACTGCGCCGGAGTTGATGGACATTTCCAAAGAGCCGAAGGAAGTCCTTGAAATGTACGGCGCCGAACCGGGCAAAGGTTCATTCGCCAATGCCTGCCTGCTGGCCCGCCGCATGGCGGAGAAGGGCGTGCGGTTCATCGAGATCTTCCACGAAGCATGGGATCAACATGGGAATCTGGTGGGCGACCTGAAAAAGAACTGCGCCAACACAGATCAAGCCAGCGCAGCGTTACTCAAAGACCTCAAGCAACGGGGACTGCTGGACGACACGCTCGTTGTGTGGGGCGGTGAATTCGGGCGCACGCCGATGGTGCAAGGCGGCAACGACGGACGCGATCATCATCCGAATTGTTTCTCGATGTGGCTGGCCGGCGGCGGGGTGAAACGCGGCGTGACCATTGGTGAGTCCGATGATTTTGGTTTCAACGCGACTCAGGACAAAGTCCACGTCCACGACCTACACGCGACCATCCTCCATCTACTCGGCTTCGATCACACCAAGCTCACGTATCGTTTCCAGGGCCGCGATTTTCGGCTCACGGATGTCTCGGGGGAACTGGTGGAAAAGCTGTTGGCTTGAGCGAACGGTAATTCAATGGTCCTGACGTCAAGCCACCAAATCCAAACGGTTTGCCAGGCAATGACGAGGCCGAAAATTTAAGGAGATGCAAGTTTACGCCACGCCTTCATGGAGCGCTGGAGATTCTCACGGGCATCACCCTTAACGCCGTAGTGCTGCAAACCGATCGGGCCGGTGAAATGGATGGCTTGGAGTTGCCGGAGAAATTGCGCCGTATCAAACGCGCCTTGATCCAAAGGCTGGATCAATTGATTCCAACCGCCCGCGTGATCCGCACCGTTGACCGTAACCACGAATAGATGCGGCCGACATTCCCGAAGCAACTCTGGAATTTTACTCTCATCTCCGACCCGCAAGCTGTGACTGAGATTGAACGTCACCCCCACGTTGGCGCGAGCCACTTTCCTCACCACGCGCACCGCATCTTGAACCCGCTCCAACCAAGCCCCGGCGTGCGGATAAAGCGCCACGCGCAGTCCGGCCGCTTGCGCCAATCCAGAGATCTCGCGGATCACCGCGACCGCACGCTCATCACCCTCCAAAGTGGAGGGTTGGTCGGACTTGCTGGAAATTTGAAGCCAGAGGATTGTTCCCCGCCCTTTCAACATCTCGATAAATTTCGGAAGTTGCGGATCAAACTTCTGTTCGCCATCACCGATGCGCACCCCGACGTAAAGCGTCTCCATGCTCAAGCCTTCCTGGGCCAACGCCGCGAGCATCTCGGGAATGCCCGGCGGAGTCCAACCGATGCCGGCATAGCCCACTTGCTTTAGGAACTTGGCCTTGTCCTGCGGAGTCTTTAAACCGTCGCCGTGAACACCCGTGTCCATGGCGAAGAATCCATTCGTCAACCCAAGCCCTTTCGGCTGTTCCTGCGCAGCGGATGTTTCTGTAAAACACGGCAAAATCATCAACGCGAGGAGCGCGGCAAGCCAGAGGGGAAGCGTAAATAATTTCTTCGCCGATTGCCGTGCAGTCAATCGTTCAACCTGGGGCAGTAGTGGATTCATATCATTCGTCTTGGAATCGCATCAGGGAAACAAGTTTTCACCCGCCAATCCAGAAGTAATGACAACTGGATTGCCTAACACCCGGCGTTCCGGTCAACTGTACCGATCTATGTGCCATGTGCCCGGTATCATCGCAGTAATGCTTTCGCTGACGGTTTCGACCATTGCCCGCGCCGGTGATGGCGATCACCAATCATCGTCCCCAGCCATGCTCGCCTTGCAGGCGGCGGCGGCGGGCCGGACGCCGCGGCGTGCGCCGACGGGCCACCTCTCGAATTACGACGAGGCCAAAGTCGGCACCTACACGTTACCCGATCCGCTCGTGCTGCTGAACGGCCAGCCGGTTCAAGATGCGGCGACGTGGTTCAAGTTGCGCCGCCCGGAAATCCTTAAACTTTATGAGACGGAAATTTTTGGGCGCGTTCCCGACCGCGCTCCGAAAATAAAGTTTGAGGTTGCGAAGACCGACACCCACGCGATGCACGGCACGGCCATTCGAAAAGACATCCGCGGACGCATGGGGGATCAAGCAGATGCGCCCCTGATTCACGTTGTTCTCTATCTGCCGGCCAAAGCCACCGCCCCGTCACCCGTGTTGTTGCATTTACTGTTCGATGATCCACCCGCCAATGACGGCCTCGCATCCGCAACCAACTCAGCGCAGCCAAACGAATTTGCCCCCATCACTGACATGCTTGCACGCGGCTACGGCTACGCGTCCTTTCGCTACACGGAAATCGAAGGCGACGGAAAAACCAACAATCTGAACATCGCCCGCCGGCTCGCTCTCGCACCCGGGCAGACCGAACCGGGGCCGGGTGAATGGGGAACCATCACCGCCTGGGCCTGGGGCGCAAGTTGCGTGCTCGACTACCTCCAGTCGGATGCGGGTGTGGACCCGAATCGCGTCGCACTTATCGGCCACTCCCGGCTCGGGAAAACGGTGTTGTGGGCGGGGGCGCGCGATCCGCGCTTCGCCATGATTTTTGCCAGTTGTTCCGGTGAGATGGGGGCTTCACTCTCCCGCCGGGATTTTGGCGAAAGCCTGGATGACGTCATCACCAGTTTTCCGCGATGGACGGTTCCTGGATTTTCCAAATTTGCCGGCCACTGGAACGAGCTGCCGGTGGATTCCCACATGATGCTCGCGCTCAGCGCCCCGCGCCCGGTGTTTATCACCGGCGGGACTCAAGACCTTTGGGCGGATCCCTATGGCCAGTTCCTTGCCGAAGTAGCCGCCGGACCGGTTTACCGTCTGCTCGGAAAAACCGGCCTCGTTACCATTGAAATGCCGCTCGACAAACCTTTAATCTCAGGCCAACTCGGCTTTCATCTGCACACCGGCGGCCATGCAACCACGCCTGAAGACTGGAAAGCCTTCCTCGACTTTGCGGATCGGCATCTGAAATCAGCCAACTGACCCCGCCGCGTTAAGCTCGATTGTCCATCCGACCTCGGTGTTGGCTGGCACGAACGTATAACTGTTATTCGGGTTTGAATGCCGTCATCGCGCCGCGATCCGCCGCCGTGGTGAAAAACTGGAAATTGCGGAAGCCGGCCTCGCCCAACACAGTCTCATACTCGGTGGTGGAATAACATTTGCCTTGTGTGGAATGCATCAGCAAGGCCGAATAAGCGGCCACCGGCAAGGGGCCCGTTTTGTCCGCGTTGATAAAGGCATCGTGAACAATCAACATACCGCCGGGCTTGAGGGCATTGAAGGAAGCCGCCACGAGTCGCCGCACTTCCGCCCGGCCCCAGTCATGCAGCACATTGGAATAGAGGTGGACATCGCAATCGCAGGGCAGCGGATCTTTGAACATGTCGCCGGCCACCACACTGATGCGGTCATGAAAGCCCCGCTGGGAAATCAGGTCGGCGGCGATTTGATCCACGGGCCGCTGCTCAAACACCGTCGCCCGCAGGTGTGAATGATGCGCCAGCAGCGAACAGGCGTAGATGCCCGAGCCGCCACCGATGTCGAGCAACCGCTGGCGGCCGCGCAGATCAAGGCGCGCCGCCAACGCCCGGCCAAGATAAAGGCCACGGCAATCCATCGCTGCGGTGAACGAATTGGCAAACGCCTCGGTCGCCATTGCCTTGTGCCAGTCGAGCGCATCCTTGGTGCCGCCCCAGTTGGCCGGCCTGTCGGTCTTGAGTACGGCCAGAAAATCCTTTGTCACCGGCCGGTCTTTTAACGATGCGTAATAGGGTGTCAGATTCCACGGAGAGCTCTTGGTGAGATGTTCCCGGCCCAAATCGGTGATGTGAAAAGCACCACCGTGCGACGCGATGAACCCATTCGCAGTGAACAAAGTCAGCATGACATCAGTCGGTCGTTCCGCCGTGCCGAAATGATTACAGATGCCTGCCGCGTCCGAAGGGTTGTGCCGCAGCCAGGTAAAGAAATCCAGATGGACGACCGCTGCCGTGAGCAGATCCACTGCATACAGGCCGTCGCGGTAGCGGTATATTTCCAGCGGCTCGGTTTTGGGAGCCAGTGTCAGTTCTATTGGTGTCATGGCAACGGAGCATGCCGAAATTTTTTCTTCCCTGAAATAAAAATGAAACGGTCACGAGAACTAATTTGCCACGCCACGTATTCGTCAGGCGTCCTGGACACGAACCTATCGCGCCGCTGATAAAACGCGATTGCCGCCTTGAACCGGTTGGGGTAGTAAATGGCTCATGAACCACAAACTCAGAGCCCTTGCCATCGCGTGGCTGGCCATTTCATCCGTTACACTGTCCGCCGTGGCGGGTCCGGTAAACACCCCGGCACAACAGGCGAAACACTTTGAAAAGAAAATCAGCGTCACTGCGAAGTTTGACTATCTGCTGTCGCTGCCGACCGATTACGCAAAATCCAGGACCAACTGGCCGCTCGTCCTCTTTCTCCATGGATCGGGCGAGTCGGGCACGAACCTCGACAAAGTCAAAACCCACGGCCCGGCCAAACTCGCGGAGGCCAATGGCCCCTTTCCTTTTATTTTGGTGTCGCCTCAGAGTGCGCGGCGCGGTTGGAATCCCGACCTGCTTAACGCCCTTCTCGATTCGGTCGTTAAAAAATATCGGGTGGATAAGCACCGCGTTTATGTGACCGGCCTGAGCATGGGCGGCTATGGCACTTGGGAATTGGCGGCGGCTTATCCCGAAAAATTTGCCGCCATCGCGCCGATCTGCGGCGGCGGCCATCCCGCCGATGCCAGCAAATTGACCGCACTTCCGATCTGGGTCTTTCATGGAGGGAAGGATCCCACGGTGCCACTCAAGCGATCGGAAGAAATGGTCGAGGCGCTCAAGGCTGCCGGCGGCCATCCCAAGTTCACCATCTATCCCGAAGCCGGTCATGACTCGTGGACGGAGACCTACAACAATCCTGAATTTTACGAGTGGCTGTTGGCGCAGAAGCGCAGCCGGAAATAACGGCCGCACGAAGCCCTGCACCTTCGCGCCGGCTACCAAATTTTTTTCAATCCGGCCAGCGACATCTCCGTGCATTCCATGGGCGATTTTCCATCCGGGTAAATTTCCTGTTCCACCGTGACCCATTCCGTGCCGCCCACTTCGCGACACGCCTTGAGCACTGACACCCAATCGACGGAGTCCTGGCCGAGGATTGCCTTTTTGCCCGCTTCATCTTTCACCACCATGGGTTTGAAATGCGTAATCTTGGTGCGGCCGGGATAGCGCCGGACCAGCTCCGCCGGGTTTAGGCCGGCCGTGGCCGACCACCCGCAATCCTGCTGCAACACCACGTTCTTGCTGGTGCGCTCGGCAAACAGGTCCCAATACGTCTTGTCGCCGTCCTTCTTGAATTCACCCGTGTGATTGTGATATCCGCAATACATTCCGTGGGGTTTGAGCGCCGCCGCCGTCTTGTTGAAAGTTTCGGCCAATTCTTTGCTCTTCTCCGGTTTCGTAAAATCTCCGTCACCGGGCACCATCAAAAACTTGCATCCGAGAATATGATGAAACTCGATCGTGCGCTGCA
>JAYWBR010000403.1:0-10470 GCA_043781315.1 Verrucomicrobiota bacterium
CGAATCCTGGAGTAGGTGTTCGCTTTATGCTCCAGGGGTTTCACTTTTTTATCGCGCCCGCTCATCAGACTCTTACGGTAAGGGCTGATCCTTCGTGTACTTATCAAGCTGCTTCATGGTCTCATCCAGGCAGTACTTGATGTAATAATCCGGTTTCTCAGGATTCGCTTCCTTGTCGAGCACGGCCAACGCGATTTCTGCCGCTTTCCCAGTTTTGAAAAAGCTGCACGCGCGCACGGCTTCCAGACGGACGCGCGGGCTTTCGTCTTTGACCTGGACTTCGAGCAGTGCCAGCGGGTCTTTCACGCGGTCGCGCCAGTAGCAGAGCACGCGCGTGGCGGCGGCGCGGGCATGATAGTCCGGTGAACGCAACATGCGCTTGAGCAAGTCTTCATCCACGACATTGTGCCATTGATGAACCCACAACGCCTCGGTCAGGTGATGTTCGTAATCCTTGTCCTTCGGATCGAGCGAGGCGGTCCACTTCTTCATCGCGGCCATGACTTCGGTGCTGTCATGTTTGCTTAATTCAATCTTCGCGCGCGTGCGCACATCGTTCTCGGGCGTCTTGAGCAGGTCGAGCAATTTCGCGATGGGCTGACCGTCAACCTTGCCCGGCGTGAGCAGCGGACGACCTTCATACGTCATGCGATAGATGCGGCCGTGAAGTTTGTCGCGGTGCGGATCGCGAATGTGATGTTGCATGTGGCCGATCAACTCCTTGGCCCAGTCGCAAAAATAAATCGAACCATCCGGGGCAACGACGACCGCAGAGGGACGGAAGTTCGGGTCGGTGGAACTCACCAGGCCTTCGATCTTCTCAACTTCCTTGCCGTTGGCGTCCGTTGATTTGGTCACCCCGAGCGTTTCACCTTTGAGCCCCGAGCCTTCTTCGGAAACCTTGACGCGATAAATTCCCTGAAAGCCAATGACATTGCAGTTGAGATAATTTCCCTGAAACTCCTCGGGGAAATGGCGGCTCGAAAGAATGCCCGTGCCCGGACACGGACGGGACGGACGATTCCAAAACTGCTTCATGCCCGCATGCTTCGCCGGAGCGTCAATAAATCCGCTGAAAGCTGGCGCGAAGAAACTTTCGTTCCCGGTTGCATCGGTGATGATGTCGTTACCCCAATAGTCAAAGACGCGGCCATGTGGATTGGCGAAACCGTAGGCGGCGTAGCGCTCAAATTTGCCCGTGAGCGGCTCGAAGCGGTAAATGCAGCCGTCGTTGTTGCGCACCGGGCCGGTCGCGGTTTCAACTTGGGTGCGATGGAACACGCCGTCACTCAAATACGTCGCCCCGCCCGGCTCCAGCACCATGGAGTTGGCGGTGTGATGCGAATCGGCGGAGTCCATGCCCATCAACACGCGTTCTTTCCAGTCAGCCTTGCCGTCGCCGTCGGTGTCACGCACGAACCACAAGTCTGGCGCTTGCATGACCAGCACGCCGTCTTTGTAAAATTGGAAACCAGTCGGGCAGTTCAAATCATCGAGGAAGGTCGTGACCTTGTCGGCCTTGCCGTCATTGTTGGTGTCCTCGAACACCAGGAGTTTGTCGCCAACCGTGCTGGTGGGCGTGCGCTCCGGATAACTCGGCCACGCCGCCACCCACAGGCGGCCCTTGGTATCGAACGCCATCTGCACCGGGCTGACCAGTTCTGGAAATTGTTCTTCACTCGCGAACAGCGTCACCTTGCAGCCTTTTGGCACGGTCATCTTTTTGATCGCTTCCTCACCGCTGAGAAATGGCGTGATGTCCTGCTTGTTGGATTCAATTGTCTTCACCGCCGGAAGATTGGCGTCGTCCACTTTCAGGTCGCCGCCTTTCGCGACCGCCCACACGCGCTTGTCGCGATTGGCGGTCTTGACATCGCGCTGGGACATTTCTTCCTGCATGATGTCGTAGTTTTTGATCTTCGGGCTGCCCTTGCCCGCCGTGGGAAACTCCAGCTGGGAACGACCACCATACACATTGTATCCGTCCACGGTGCGATAACGAGCGTGCCACTCGGCGTTCTTTTCGTTCACGACCGCGCGCAATTTCTCGACTTTGGCGGTGGGAACTTTCTCGCTGAAGAGTTTGGCAAAGACTGCCTGCGACAAAAGTTTGTCACCGGATTCGGTTAGATGAAGTGTGTTGAAGGTCATGGATTTTCCCATCTTCGCGACTTCGGCGTAGAGCTGTTGTGAAACGGCAAACAGGTCAAGGAACAGAATGTCATTGGCTTTGGCGACTTCAGCCATTGCGGCGGTGTATTTCTGCAAGTTCGCATTGTTGGCCGCCGGATCGGGCATGTTCGGATTGCTTAGCTTCTCGTTGGCGATGGGAGAGAAAAGAACCACGCGCGGGGCGCCCTTGCCGCTGTAGTTTTTCGCCTTGGTATCCTTGAGAAACTTGTCGAGGTCATGCTTGAATTTATCGAGCCCGGCATCGCCACCGAACGACTCGTTGAATCCAAAGAACGCAAAGATTACATCGGCTTTCGTTTTCGTCAGCCAATCGTCGGGCGACCCAAAGTTTTCCGAGCGATGGCGGGTGACCACCTCATCACCGGCCACGGCAAGATTGCGAAACAGCAGGTCATGCTGGGGAAACTTCGCAACGATCAGCGTCTCCAGCCAGCCGTCGTGTTGCATCCGGTCGGCGAGGGTGTTGCCAATGATCGCGATGTGATCGCCGGGTTTTAGTTCAAGGGCCGCGCCGGCAGTAATGGCACCCAGCATCAGTAAAAAAACCAACAGGCTGGAAATGGTTTTCATGAAACGCGCAGGGTTGCGGCAGTCGGCAATGGTTTTGAACGTAACTTCGGCACCTGATGGAATTGGTTCAATTGTCATAAATAAAAGTTAGCAAGTCAGACGCGGAAGCTCAATCCCTCATTCGGCCTGTTTGTGTCAAAAATTTGCTTGAGGAAGAATTCGCGAGCGCTCCCTTAAACCCGAACTCCGAAGTCGCGACGATCACTCCGGTGGGTAGCACAGGCCGCTCGGCATGGGAACGCCGCCCGAACTTTTTTTCACGTCAGTTTTCAGAATCACCCTCGTCCCCATGCCGTCCGGCCAGTGGCCGGACGGCACAGGCGGGTCGCCTGTGCTACCCCTTCCCACTTCGGAGTTCGGGTTAAAGGGCTGTGGCGTGCGCCTGCTCAGGCAGTGCCGGCCACCGTCAGCCCCGAAGTCAAGGTTGCTTCGGTTTATTGCTGTTCGACTCCAGGGGCCAAGGCTGTACACCGACACGCTCGCTCCACTGATCCCATTTCTTCGCCAACTCTTTTGCCTTGCCGGACTTTGTCGCGGACAAGTCGTGCATCTCGGTGCGATCCGCTTCCATGTCATACAACTCCCAGGCGCCGTTGGTCGGCTTGAACGTGGAGACCAGTTTCCATCTGCCGTCGCGCACGGCGCGGTTGCCTTCGTGCTCGAAGAACAGAGGCGATTTCCTGTTCAACGATTTTCCTGCGAGAGTCGGTGAGAGACTGACACCCTCCAGGGGCAGGATTTTTGTTCCATTGAACTCGGTGGGATACGCTGCACCCGCAAGCTCCACGCACGTCGGCATGAGATCAATCAAGTGGCCCGGGGCGCGCACGAGCCGGTTGTGCTGCGCTGCGGGAATGCCTTTCGGCCAATGGACAATCAATGGCGTGCTGATGCCGCCTTCGTGTTCGTAATGTTTGTAGTAGCGGAATGGCGTGTTGCCCACGTTCGCCCAGTTGCGTCCGTAACCAAGATAAGTGTCCGGCGCTCCGGGGTTTTTCTGGTATGACGCGGCATCTTCATGCGCGACCGGCTCTGCGCACGCGCCGTTGTCCTGGAGGAACAGGATGATCGTGTTGTCGAGTTGGCCGTTTTGTTCCAAGGTGGCAACCAGCTTGCCGATGCCCGCATCCATCCGCGTCACCATGGCCGCGTAGGCTTGCATCATCCGCGCTTCCCATTTTTGCGCGGGAAACTTTTCCCAGTCGCCAACGGTCGGCGAAAGCGTCCACTTTGGATCCGCAAGGCCGAGGTTGATCTGATTCTTTTGCCGCGCCAATCGGATGGCTTCGTAGCCCCCGTCGTAAACACCGTTGTAAGAATTGATGTCCTCCTCGAAGGCATGAATCGGCCAATGCGCCGCCGTGTAGGCGAGGTACAGGAAGAACGGCTTTTCCTTTTGTTCGCGCGCGTGGTCGTTCACGTATTTCACGGCGTGATCGGTGAAAGCATCGGTCAGGTAAAAACGCTCCGGCTTGTATTCGGGATCGGTGTCCCAGGCGAAACTGTTGTTGTCACGTTCGAGATTCTTGGCGTGGAAATAATGCGAATCTCCCGAGATGATGCCGTAGTGATGATCGAACCCGCGTTGCAGCGGCCAGTCGTGTTTTTCGCCTTCGGGTTTCGTGTTGAGCGCGAGATGCCATTTGCCCACGCCGTAGGTGCTGTAACCCGCCGGACGCAACACTTCGGCGATGGTTACGCAACGGTTGTTCAGCTCTCCTTGGTAACCCGTGTAGCCGTGATCCGTGGTCATGTGGCCGACCCCTGCCTGATGCGAATAAAGCCCGGTCATCAATGCTGCTCGCGTCGGACAGCAGCGACCCGTGTTGTAGAACTGCGTGAAGCGAAGCCCGTTCTTCGCGAGCTTGTCGAGATTCGGGGTGCGGATCTCACCGCCGTAACAGCCCAGATCACCCCAGCCCATGTCATCCGACAGAATGATGACGATGTTGGGACGGGTAGCTGCGTGCGTCACCGCGAAGGTCGCCATTAAGAGGGCAACGCCATAGGCAAACCGCGTGTTGGAAAAATATTTCATAACCTATTTCCAATCATCCGTACGAAACGGGGAAGCGGGCAGGCCGGCGCCGTTGAACAGATTGCAGTCGGGATTATCCTGCCAGGCATAGCGAACTGCCACAGGATTTTTCACGGCGGGATTCGACGCGATTACTTTGTTGCCCCTGATCTTCGCCTGTGCGGGTTGCCATTGGCGGGAACCGTCTGTGATTGTGAATCCTTTCAGTTCGCCGCCCTTGGCGATCAATCCGCCTTCGGTGTGGCTGAAACTCAAGACAACTTCGTCCGTGCGGAACTTTTGCGAGGTCGGAAGCGGCCCTGAGGTGCTGGGAACTTTTTTGCCATAGACAGTGCCCAAGGCCCAGAGCGAGAGACGACGTGCGATTTCCTGTTTGTTCTTCGGATGGATGTTGCCCGCGTCGCCGATGTCCACCGTGATCGCCATGCCGGTCTTGGGCAGGGTGAGTGATTTGAGCTGCCCTTCACGGACGAGACACCAACCTTCGGCGCGTTCCTTGTAGTTTGGCAATTGTGCCCATGCGAAGGGAAACGCATCGCCCCAGTGCGCGCGCCATTCCTTTATCAGCATCGGCAGTTGGTCCCGATAAAGTCGCGCCTGCTCGACACTCTTCGCGTTGGCTTCACCCTGATACCAGATGGTGCCGGCAATGGAGTAGGGGATGAGCGGAGCGATTTTGCCATTGAACAGATCGCCGCGGCCGTCTCCCGGTCGGGCCTGTTGCGCTTCAGGCGGAATCCAGGATTCGATGGCGGTAGCACCTACGGATGAGTTAATCAGCCCCATCGGGACGTTCAGAGACTTGTGGAGTTCTCGTCCGAAAAAATAGAGCACGGCGGAGAACCGGCCGATGGTTTCGGGGGAGCAGACTTTCCATGTGCCCGTGCAATCGCTCAAAGCGTTGGTCGCGCCGCCGGATTCCACTTTGAACATGCGGATCTGCGGTTGATCCGACTCCGCCTTGGTGGTGGTGAAGTCACGGGCTTCCTGCGCGGGTTGGGCCATGTTGGATTGTCCGCTGCCCAGCCACACTTCACCGACCAGCACGTCCTGGATGTTCAACTCATTGCTACCTTTCACTTGTAAAATGTAAGGCCCGCCGCTGCGAATGGGGTTCAGCCTCAACATCCATTTGCCGGACGGTGGCGTAACGGTGGTCTTCTTTTGGCCGGCAATTGTTACTGTAACCTCCTCACCCGGTTCAGCCCATCCCCACAGCGGCATCGTTTTTTTCTGCTGAAGCACCATGTGGTCGGAAATAATGGCGGGCAGCCTGACCTCGGCACCGGACTTTGCGAGCACGCAGAAGAACAATCCAGTGTAGAGAATGAGTCGAACAATGAGGCGCTGGTTTGATGCAAAGCAATTCATGATTTGTCAGGGTCGTGTGCGTGCCATGAGTTTTCAGCTTGGCATGCTTGGGTTCGCACTCCAACTGGAGTTTGTTCAGTCCGTGTAGTTCATTTGTGCGAACGGGCTTTCCGGCTTGATTGAGCAAGGGCCATTTCACAACCTCTCAAAATGAAACAACAAAAATTTATGGCGGCGCTGGCCGGTTTGGCTTTGACCCTCACCTCATGTGCCACTCACGATCAAGCGGGAGCGCATCACGGCAAGATCAACTCGCTGAGTTCGCGCGAGCAGGCCGCTGGATGGAAACTGCTCTTCAGCGGCAACGACCTGTCCGGCTGGCACAATTTCAAAAGCGAAACCATCCGCCCAGGCTGGCAGGTGAAGGCCGGCGCGCTGTGCTGCATTGATCCCAAGAATGCCGGCGACATTGTTACGGCGGAGCAGTTCGGCTGGTTTGAGCTGGAGCTCGATTACAACATTTCGCACGCTGGCAACAGCGGCATCATGTATCACGTCACGGAGGCGGCCAACTCGGCTTGGGGCACCGGACCGGAGTTTCAGCTCGAAGACAATGCGGAAGCACACGACCCTGTCCGTTGCGGTTGGCTCTACGCGCTTTACCAGCCGCCGATTGATCCCAAGACCGGCAAGACGCTGGATGCCACCAAGCCGGTTGGCGAGTGGAACCACATCCGCCTGGTGATTTCTCCCGCGAAGTGCGAGCACATCATCAATGGAGTGAAGTATTTTGACTACGTCCTCGGCAGCGAGGATTTCAAGAGCCGGGTGGCGAAAAGCAAATTTGGCAAGAGCGCGCACTTCGCGAAGTATGACCGCGGCTACATTGCCCTCCAGGGTGATCACGGCCAAGTCTCGTTCCGCAATATCAAGATTCGTCCGATCGAATCGAATAAATAACCGAATTCGACTTTCAAGCTTTCAAAGCTCCGGAAATTCATCGCCACTATTTTGGAACGGAAGTGTGCCGCGTGAGCCAGATCATATCCACGTTGTTGAGTGAGTAAACTCCCAGCGGAAGATTGCCCGTGTAGGTGGGGGCCGGTTTTGTGCGTGGATCAAGCCACTTTTTGATTTCAGCATGCCCGTCAGCGAAGGAAAATCCGCAGGCACCATTGTGATAACTGGCTGGATAGTCAAAGATCCAGGCATTCGCGGTATTGCGCAAGTCTGACATCCAAACGCCAAACGCCCCGTTGTTAATGCTGTCAGGGTGTTCATCTACGAAGACGTGGATGTCACTGGCTCGAACGACGCTAAGTTCTGAGACTTTGAAAAAGGTGCGATAAATCGGCGAAGCCACTTGGAAGTTCAACCAAACCCCGCCGGTGGGGTCGCCCAGAGCGACACTCATTGAGACACTGCGCACACGGGGTTTCCAGGTTCGTCCAAATTCGACTCCGCTTCGATCAGCTGGGCACTTGTAGATTCCCGCATGACGTCCGCTGTAAGGTGCGAGTTTGGCATACTTGGGATCCGTAAGGTAGCTCGTATTCCAATTGTCCGTGTTGTTGGGATCGAAATTCATCCCGCCGGTGATCCAACCATTTTGGTCGGCTCCTTCAAGGTTGGGAACCAGGATGCCCTGGTTGTCATCCGCGTACATCAGATAGGCAAGCTGTAGCTGCTTTTGGTTGTTTAAGCACTGGATACCCTGGGCCTTGACTTTGGCACCATTCAAAGCTGGCAACAGCAGCGCCGCGAGTATCGCGATGATGGCGATGACAACCAACAGTTCAATTAGCGTGAAGCCCCTCACACGAAGGTGCGAATACTCAACGCGGTCTGGGGTTTTCTGACACCTCTGATTCTCTGAATGAGATTTCATGTCTGGTTTAGTTCAACGAGCTGACCCGCACACGCCACCTCGCAGCGCGAGCTGGATCTTATGATCTATTCGGGACGGTAACAGCACTAATTGCTCATTGTATGGCACAAAGGAGTTGTGCTGAGGATTAATGCAAGCTGGCATCGCTTTCATTGCCGCCGCTCCTGGACCAAGCCCACATCAATGAACTGTGCCGCCTTGCCCCGAACACAATGCACGGCGAGTTGATTGAGGCCGGGCTTCAGCGTTCTCGCCGCCTCCGGTTTGAGGTCGAACTCGTCGTAGCCATGGCTGCGCCCGCTCAATTTTGCCGCGAGCACTCCATTCAAAAAGACTTCGACTTCCTGGCCGTGAAAGGCTTTCAGCGCCGGAAAAAACAACTTCTGTTTCGGCAAAATAATTTGTCGCCGGAGCCAAAGCTCCTCGCTCTCCCACGTTGTCCGCACGGGCGCGTTCGTGAAACTCACCGAGCCGAATCCCGCTGCGCCCAACCGCCAAGTGGCGTCATCGAAGGTAGATTTCGTCCAATCGGCAGTGGGGTTTTCCGTGGTGTAACGCCACGAAGCCGCTTCGATTTGCGAGGTCGGCACAACGGTCTCGAAGGTGGTTGGCTCGGCAAACACACCACGATGCGCGGCGGCAACCGGCTTCGGGTCCACCTTCAAGCGCTTGCGATCATAAGTGTAAACGCCGTTGGCCTCGGTCTCGATATCGGTCCACTGGGTGTAAACCGCGGCGCAGAGACCCTTCCTGCTTTTGAGCTGCCAGACTTCGCGCCAGAGATCAAGGTATCTGCGGGTCAAGGCATGCTCACTGGTCACGCCGCGATATCCCCAGGCACTCTCCACCCAGGTGTGATTAGGCACCGGCAGACCGAGCCCGCCAAACTCACCCAGCACGGCGGCGCGCGCACTTTCGGGATCAGGACAACCGGGGCCGGGATAAGTGTGCTGATCGCTCAGGTCGCCGGTTTTCCGATCTATCCAGCCGCTCGCGCTGTTCACCAACCGCGAGGGATCAAGTTCCTTGACCCACTTCGTCATCCGGGCCGTGTCGTATTGTCCCCAGCCCTCATTAAATACCACCCACATGATGACGGAGGGATGATTCCAATGTTGCTCGATCATCGTGCGGAGTTCGGATTCAAATTGGGGTGCGAATTCAGAGGGGCCAGCTTCCTGATCGGGTCCGCCACCTTTCGCTCCACCACCCGAGGGCATGTCCTGCCAGACGAGCAATCCAAGCTTGTCGCACCAGTAAAACCAGCGCGCCGGCTCAATCTTGATGTGTTTCCGCACCATGTTGAAGCCGACTCGTTTCATCTCCGCGATGTCCCAGCGCAACGCCGTGTCCGTCGGCGCGGTGTAGAGGCCGTCGGGCCAGAAGCCCTGATCCAGCGGGCCGGCTTGAAACACGGGCTGGCCGTTCAGCAGCATGGTGGTGAAACCATGTTCATCTTTGCCGAGCGCAATTTTCCTCATGCCGAAGTAGCTCTTCACTTCGTCGTTACCCAGCCGCACTTTCAAGTCGTAGAGGAACGGATCATCTGGCGTCCAGAGGTGTGCATTGGGCACAGGTAGTTTAATCTCCACACCAGGTTTGACATTCATGTGCGCAACTTCCTTGCCGCCGTTCAGCGCGATGATCTCAATATCTGCCGAGGACGACGAACCACTGGCGTTGACGGTGACGCGCAGACAACCCGCGTCCACGTCCGGGATCAGTTTCAAGTCCTGAATGTGTGCGTCCGCCACGGTTTCCAGCCACACCGTTTGCCAGATGCCTGAGGAGGGCGTGTACGCAATGCCGCCAGCTTTGTTGAACTTGTTGTAGTTCTGCTTGCCATTCGCCTGTCCGCCGCCCGTCGCGTCGAACACCGCCACCACCAATTCATTTTCCGCAGCGGGCGTGACGGCATCGGTGATGTCGAAGGTGAAAGCGTCATAGCCGCCCCGATGCTCACCGACAGATTTCCCATTGATGAAAACTTTCGTTTCCCAATCCACCGCGCCGAAATTTAGCAGCAGTCGTTTGCCCTCTGTGATTTTTGGAGCGGTAAACACCCGGCGATACCAAAGCCGCTCATCTTTCCAGACGGGCTTTTGCACTCCGGACAATGCCGATTCGACCGGGTAAGGCACCAGGATCTTTCCGGTGAACTTCTCGGGTTTTGGCCAACCCAGCGGCTGAATGGCGTAGTCCCAGAGTCCGTTGAGATTGACCCAGTCCTTCCGCACCAACTGCGGACGCGGATATTCTGGCAATGGCTTGCTCGGGTTCACATCCTTCGCCCAAGGCGTCATGATGTGCCCGGGCACAGGCTGCCACTCCGCACTTGTGGCCGGCTTAGACGCCGTTTGACGGGCGGCATGCCGCTCAATGAAATCCACCACCGGTTTCGGGTCGGGAGATCCGTGCGGGTGATGTCCTTCGCCCGGATGCATGATCAACTCGAACACGCCGCCGAGCC
>JAYWBR010000404.1:0-3471 GCA_043781315.1 Verrucomicrobiota bacterium
AGCCAGTTTTGTTTCGTCAAATTTTCCTCCGCGACTTTCAAACAGTCATTGCCCAGCGGCGAGCTTTTCAACTGGGGATCAATGTAGCTGGAGTCATCATGTTCGCCGTGGCCGCACAGGCGCAGAAGTTTGGCGACGACCAGTTGCGGGCCATGACCGGCGCGGGCCTGATCCACAGCGCGACCGACGGTTTTCAAACAAGCCTCCAGATTTGTGCCGTCCACCGAATGACTTTCCACACCGTAACCGATGGCCCGATCCGCGAGCGAGTCGCAGGCGAACTGCCGGTTGGTCGGCGTGGAGTAGGCGTATTGATTGTCTGCCACAACCAGAACGAGCGGCAGTTTTTCCACCGCCGCCTGATTCAGCGCCTCGTGAACTGCGCCGGTGGAAGTAGCTCCGTCGCCGATGCAAGTCGCCCCAACGGTGCCGGTGACGCCGCGAAACCGCCGCGCCAGCAGGGTGCCGTTCACCACGGAAATCATCGCGCCCAGATGGCTGATCATCGGGAGCAAGCCGTCTTTGGGCCGGCCGCGATGCACGTTGCCATCGCGCGCTCGCATTGGTCCCAGCGGCGAACCCATGTAGGTGCGCACGGCTTCGAGAACGGTTTCGCCAAATGCCAGCCGCCCCGCCGCATCGCGGATGAGCGGCGCGAAGGTGTCGCCCGGGCGCAGCGCCAGGCCGACGGAAACACTCAAGGCCTCCTGACCGCGTCCGAGAAAGACGCCGCCATGAATTTTTCCCGCGCGATAAAGGCTGGCGAGTTTGTCGTCCAAAATCCGCGCGAGCAGCATGAAGCGGTAAGCCTTCAGGCAGGTGTCACGGAACGTGGAAGCATGGCCAACTGTATCTGGGTGTGGGTTAAGCGCGGCTTGAACCATGCGGAAAATTTACGCGGCTTGATGGTTTCATTGCAATGTTTCTTTCGGGGAAGTAGTGGCACGGGCGTCCCGCCTGTGCGTCTCAAAAAATTGTGTCCAGCAGAAACGAACGGGCGGGACGCCCGTGCCACTTCAACAAAAAAGGCGTCCTTGCGGACGCCTTTCTGAATTGTTCGGATGCCCAATCAGGCCACGGCTTCACCGACCTGGAAGCGGACGAAGCGGCGGATCGTGATGTCGTCGCCGATCTTCTTGGCGACTTCCGCGACGTGCTGCGCGATGGTCTGATCCGGGTTCTTCACGAAGCCCTGATCCACGAGGCAGTAGGTCTGAAAGAATTTATCAATCACGCCCTGCAGGATTTTTTCCATCGCCTGCGGCGGCTTGCCTTTGAGGCGGTCGGAGTTCGCCGCGATTTCGCGCTCCTTGGCGATGACTTCGGGAGCCACCTGCTCGCGCGAGACGGCGTGCGGATGTCCGGCGGCGATCTGCAACGTGATGTCCTTCACGAGCTGCTTGAATTCGTCATTGGCTACGGTGCTTTCCTTGCCAGCACCGACTTCAACCAGCACGCCAATCTTGGCACCGGCGTGGATGTAGGCGGCGATGAGGCCGTTGCCGGTGACTTCCAGCCGGGCATTGCGGGCGAGCTTGATGTTCTCACCGATCTTGGCGACGGCGGCTTCGCGGTCGGTTTCCAAATTCACGCTGGCGTCAGCCGCCAATTTTTTGGAGATGTCTTCGCCGAACGCGCGGAAGGAATCGTTGCGCGCGACGAAGTCGGTTTCGCAGTTGATTTCCACGAGCACGCCGAGCTTGCCGCCGGGCGTGATGTGCTGGGCGATGATGCCTTCGTTGGCGTCGCGCGTCGCCTTCTTGGCGGCGGTGGCGGTGCCCTTTTTGCGGAGAATGTCCACGGCGCCGTCGAGGTCGCCGTTGGATTCGGTGAGCGCCTTCTTGCAGTCCATCAAACCGGCGGCGGTCATTTCGCGCAGTTTGCCTACCATAGCGGGAGTGATTTCAGGCATAATAAAATTAATCGTTCGTTGAAAGTTGGGGTTGAAAAAGCGGCGCGGAACCTGGTTGCCCAAAGTTCCGCGCCGTTAAAGAAACTAAGCTTGGACGGGCGCTGCAGCCGGAGCCGCCGCTTCGGTCGGAGCGGCTTCGCCGGCTTCCGCGTTCTTGCGGCGGGCAAATTTCGCTTCGTGCTCGGCGTGCGCGCGGAGGACGGTCTGGCCGATGGTCTGCAAAATCAAACGCACGGAACGGATGGCGTCGTCGTTGGCGGCAATCGGGTAGTCCACGAGGTTCGGATCCGTGTTCGTGTCCGTGAGGGCGACAATCGGAATCTTGAGGCGGCGCGCTTCGGCGATGGCGTTGTGCTCGCGCTTGATGTCCACGACGAACATGACGGCGGGATACTTGTCCATCGCGCGGATGCCGTCGAAGTATTTAACCTGGCGCGCGGCTTCGCGGCGGATCATGGACTGCTCCTGTTTGACGTAGTTGTTGATGCTGCCGTCGGCTTCCATTTTCTCAATCGCCTTCATGCGGGCGATGGAGCGTTTGATGGTTTGAAAATTGGTCAACGTGCCGCCGAGCCAGCGTTCGGTGACGTAAAACTGTCCGCATTCCTTGGCGGTTTCCATGACAGCGTGCTGCGCCTGTTTCTTGGTGCCGACAAACAGGACGCGGCCGCCTTTGGCGACGGTGGTGGTCAGGAAGTCGCACGCGGCTTCGAGCTGCTCCACGGTCTTGCTGAGGTTGATGATGTGGATGCCGTTGCGGGCATCGAAGATGAAAGGCTTCATCTTCGGGTTCCAACGCTTCGTTTGGTGTCCGAAATGAACACCGGATTCCAACAATTCTTTTACGCCGATACTGATCACTTTATTTTCCTTTGGTTGAGAGTCCGCTGGTGCGAACCATCCCGCGGAAGACGGGATTGTTTTTAGTGTTGTTGCGGCCTCCACGCTCACACGAGCGCGGAAAAATTAAGGCCGTTCAATTCCCCCCAGGTCCGTGACAATCGCTTGTCCCGTCATGAAGGGCTGGAGAAACTAGCAAACTGGAAGGTTGAATCAATCCTTATTTTTCTGGCAGAACACCCCAAGCGAACCAGCGCGCTTGACGCTTCCCGGCAATCGGCCTAGCCTCGTTGACAGATGGGGAGCCAACCGGCCGTCCAGTGGACGACGAAGGCTGAGAGTTCGGCGCGGAACGCCGAAGACCCGAAAAACTGATCCAGGTAATGCTGGCGTAGAATTGAGACTTCTCTCTTCGCCTGCCTTGAATCACCGGAGTTGACGGCTATCAACTGAAGACCATCAACCATCAACTGTTTTATGATCGCATCCAAAGACTCGTTCGAACCGCACAGCAGTGAACAACTGCCCAATAGTAAAAAAGTTTTCGTGGCCGGCAAACTCCATCCCGACGTGCGCGTCCCGATGCGCGAGATCGAAGTCAGCGATACCAAGTCTTACACTGGCGCGATTGAGAAGAATGCGCCCGTGCGCGTCTATGATTGCAGCGGACCGTGGGGCGACCCCGCGTTCACGGGCACGTCCGACGAGGGCTTGCCCGC
>JAYWBR010000405.1:0-3456 GCA_043781315.1 Verrucomicrobiota bacterium
CAGGCGCGGGGCGGCGGCGCTGGGCGTGATCGAGGAAGCGGGACGGGTCGGGTATCCCGCCGCACCGTACTTGATCGGTCTGGGCGAACTTTGCCTGCGCTTGGGCCGGGAACTGCCCGATCAAAAGCAACCAGCGCACAGTCTGGCCACCACATTTTTCAAGTCGGCAAAAACTTTGCCGGGGCAGGAACTGGAACTGCGGCTCCGGCTGGCGGAAGGATTTTTTGCGCTGGGCCAGCAGGATGAGGTGACGGCGGTCTATCTCGACTTGTTGAAAACCTATCTCGAACAGCCGTCGGTCGGCGAACTGGTCCGGGCCCGGTTGGCGGACATTTTTCTGGGAACTACGAATCGTCAGCAGACTGCGGAATTGCTCCAGTGGATGGTGCGCGCGAATCCCACCGATGCGCGGGCGAATTATTTTCTGGGGAGCCTGGCGGGTGAGCGGACCAACTTCGTGCAGGCTGCTGAGTGTTTTTTCCGGACGATTCTCTTGAATCCCGATTTCGAGCCGGCGTACGGCGAACTGGCGAACATGCAACTGGCCTTGAACGAGCCGGCGCAGGCCCAAGCCACCTTGGAGCGGGCGCGCAAGAAATTCCCCCGCAGCTTTCTCCTCGAATATCTGTCGGGCGTCACCGCCAGCCGGCAGAAAAACTACACCAACGCCCTGGAACATTTCACCGCAGCCGAAATTCTGGCGCAGGCGGGAAAGGCCCAGCGGCTCACCGAAGCGTTTTACTTCCAGTTTGGTTCGGCCTGCGAACGGCTCGGCGATCTGGCGCAGGCGGAAAAGAATTTTCTGAAATGCCTGGAACTCGCGCCGAATTTTGACGACGCCCAAAACTATCTGGGCTTCATGTGGGCGGAGCACGGGCTGAACTTGGACCGCGCCCGCGAACTCATCGGCAAGGCGCTCGCGGCCGATCCGAAAAACCCGGCGTACCTGGACAGCATGGCGTGGGTGTTGTTCAAGTTGAACCAGCCCGGCCCGGCGCTGGAATTTGAATTAAAAGCCGTGGCGAACTCCGAGGAAGCGGATGCCGAGATTTATCATCACCTTGGCGACATCTACGCCGCGCTGGGGCAAGTGGACTCGGCGCGTGACGCCTGGCGCAGATCCCTCGGGATTGAACCCAACGAGCAGGTGCGAAAGAAATTGGAACCCGCCCCTAAGTAAGACGACCCGATGGAACACCATTTTACCAAACACTACACGCTGGATGAAGCCCGCGCATTGCTGCCGCGAATCCGCCGCTGGCTGGAGCAACTGGAGGAGTTGCGGGCGCAGTTGCAGACGGCCGAGCCTCAGGTGCGGTCGCTCACCGACCAAGGCGGTGACGCCGGCGGGGAGCTGATCAACCGTTGGGTGCGGGCGCAGGCGGATTTTCGAAAGGTGCTGGCCGAGTTTGAAAGCCGCGAGATTCAGCTCAAGGACATCGGCCGGGGCTTGCTCGATTTTCCGGCGATCCTCGCGGGCCGCGAGGTTTTTCTGTGCTGGGAAAAGGACGAGGAGGACATCGAACACTGGCACGATCTGGACGCCGGTTATGCGGGGCGGGAAAAGTTATGAGGTGACTCACTTCAGTCAGGGAGTTTTCGCTTGCTGCAAGACCTTGAACGGCCGGCCCAGATGTTCCGGGTGCGTGAGAGTTTGAAACTGGCGAGTGTGCGCGGCGGTCCACTCGCCGAAAGTTTGCGGAGCCTGCCAGATTTTTCCCGCGATCTCCGTTAGAAACTTTGCCTGCGTCACGAACGCCTCGGTCTTTAACCCCGCCGCTTCGCCCGCTGCTTGCAGCTCGGAAAAATTAACATGCGCGGTGAGATCCTGTTCGCCGATGTGCGCCAGCACGTCCGGGCTGACGCGGTGGCGGTGGTAGGCGCGCAGCGTGCCGTCGCGGCGGGAGGGATGAAAAAATTCCTCGGCGGCAAATCCATAATCCAGCGTCAGCAATTTGCCGTGCTGCACAAGGCCGGCCGCTTCGCGCCACCAGTCGGCCGCTGCCGGACAGATTTCGGTCGTGAAGCCGTCGGGAAGAACCGCCAACAGTTCCGGTGCGTGAAACGGGAAACGTGAAACGTGAAACGGGCCGGGTAATCGCGTCCAGCAAAACTGGTCGCGCTCCCAGGTCACGCCCCATTCAAACCAGTTTTTCTGTGGCGCATCCCAGCCGAGCCGGTGGACGGGAAAAGCGTCCAGCAGCTCGTTTGAAAAAACCACGGTGAATTGCCGATTGGCGATTGGCGATTGGCGATTGGCCAGGTCGGAAAGTTTGTTCACCCAGCGGATTTTATTTTCCAAGCCCGCGAGCGTCCCGACCTGCCATTGCTGGCGTCGTGGTGAGGGTTCAACGAGGCAGTATTCCAGGCGGTCAAGCAGTTCGGGCCGCCGCGCGCGCAGCCAGGTTAGAATATCGGCGGCCAGTTTCCCATCGTGCGCGCCGGCTTCCACAATCCTCAATCGGCAATCCTCAATCGGCAATGCCTTCATCCATTCGGCAAACTGGAACGCCAGCAGTTGCCCGAACAACGGGCCGACGCTGACGCTGGTGTAGAAGTCGCCGTGCCGGCCCACACTGTCCTTTTCCTTTTCGTAAAATCCATGTTCAGGACAGTACAGCGCCAGTTCCATGAAGCGGGCGAAGGGCAGGACACCCGTGCGTTTCACTTCGGCCGTTAAAATTTCAACTAACGCGTTCAAATAAAATGGTTGGTGCGACTTTAGCTTTCCACGGTTCCGACGATAAAAGGCGTATGGCTAAGATAGATGCTTATTTCAATCTGATGTTCGAGCAAAAGGCGTCCGACCTGCACGTCTCCGCCGGCAACAATCCGATGCTGCGCATCAGCGGCGAGCTGCACCGCGTGGACCAGGCCCCGCTCGACAACGACGAGCTCAAGACGATGCTGTACGAGATCGCCCCGGAATATAAGATCAAAGTGTTTGAAGAAACCGGCGACGTGGACTTCGGCTACGAGATTCCCAACATCTCCCGCTTCCGCGCCAACTTTTTCAACCAGAAAAACGGCATCGGCGCCGTGTTCCGCCAGATTCCCAGCAAGGTGCATTCGTTCGAGGACTTTGAAAAATTCGACGCGCCGCTGCCGGCGGTGCTGAAAAAATTTGCCATGCTAAATCGGGGTTTGGTCGTCATCACCGGCCCCACTGGTTCGGGAAAATCCACGACGCTCGCGGCGATGGTGGACTACTGCAACAAGAACCGCCGCGACCACATCATCACCATCGAAGACCCGATCGAGTATGTGCACAAAAACCTCAATTCACTGGTCAGCCACCGCGAGGTCGGCCGCGACACGCACAGTTGGTACAACGCGCTCAAAAACACCCTGCGCCAGGCCCCCGACGTGATCTTCATCGGCGAGGTGCGCGAGCGCGAGACGATGGAATACGCCATCGCGTTTGCCGAAACCGGCCACCTCGCGATGGCCACGCTG
>JAYWBR010000406.1:0-3456 GCA_043781315.1 Verrucomicrobiota bacterium
ACGTCGAGACGAAAAATCAGCGGCGCTCCGCCTCTCCGCCGCCCTCAAGACCCCACACCGTTTCCAAAAACACGAGTTTCCGGCCAGCGACTAAGTAGATCTTAAAAAGGAAAAGGATCAACTGTCCGGCCCTATGGCAATAATTGAGTCGGATGCGGCTGACCAACTTGCCGCAATAGTAACCAAGCTCGAATCTGCTGCTGAAATTTACTTTCAAAGTTTCTCACCTAGCATTCTACAGAAAACCGCTACTGATGCTGACGGAAGATTTTCGCTCTCATATCCACGCGATAAAACCTTTACACTTTTTGCAAAAGCGGAACGTACTGTTGGCGAAAAAACCAAAAAATATTTTTGGCTGATAAACGCGCCTTCTGGAGTTGATAAGGCGCAAATCTTTTTGACCAGTGACAACCTTGTTTTTGCCGACCCTGACGGCTATTTTCAAATCAAACCAAAACCGGAACTTTAAGAATATACAGCCCTCTGGCATTTTCCGGCCGGGACGCAGGCGCAAACCTGCTGAACTACGCGCATCCCGTCACCAGCATGCTGATCCCGGTGGTGTTTATGATGCTGGGCGGGCGCTGCTGGCATTGCCGCTGGTAAATTTCGCCGGAATTTTTTGCCCGCAAAATTTTGGGGCGATGGAAATCCGCCGGCCAAGACCGAAGGCTTGGTGGTGACTTTCAAACTGGGCGCGGCATGAGCGGCATTTGTATTTGTTCAAATCAATCAGCCGGAGGAGGCGGCGGCACGGCCTGCGCGGGGCGTTTGCGGCCGCGTTGCAATTCCGGCTGATCCACCAGCGTGTTCAAACCCAGCGGAAATTGCGGCGACTCCAGCCAGTCTGCGAGCAGGTGCAGTTCGAAGGCGGTGCAGCCCAGGCTGGAACGGCGCACGAGGGTGAGCTGTTCCGGGCCCGTCTGGAAAATGGTGGAGACGCAGTTGCCCAGCGTGTTGGTCTGGGCTTGCAGCCATGCGGCTGAGGCGGACTCCGCCGGGAGTTGGGGCTTGTGCAAAACGAGGCGCAAGGTTTGGCCGATGTAAAACCACGCTTCGATGCGGGGCGAGGTGATTTCCCAATCGTAATACACCGTGTTGGTCCGGCTCAACGCGAGCAGCAGATCGGGGGGCAGACCATTTTTGCCGGCCGGGGCGGGGAAAAATCCGCCGTGGAGAAAGCCGTCCGTGGCCCGGAGATACGGGCCGAGAAAAGGCATGCCTAGCCAGCTCACGCCGGCAAATTCCGTGGCGCGTTCCAGATGTCCGGCTTGGTGGGCCACCAGCCACGGATCGGTTTGCTGCATGAGCGTTTCGGTGATTTCGGCGAGGCGGTTGCTCGCGGCGGGAACGGGCGTGGCGAAGAGGGTTTGCATGGGCGCGCCGATGCCCGACCAGACGAAAAACTGGTTCGGAGCCGGGCCGAGTCGCAGGTCGTTCCACACTTTCTGCCCGCCGAGCCACGGGGCAAATCCGCGCAGGGCGGTGAAACTGCCGAGGCGTCCACGGATCAGGTTGGTGGGAACATTCCACGGTTCCAGCGCGAGGTTGAGCGGTTGGGGGAAATCCAGCGTGCCGTGCAGTTGGATGCTTTGGCCGTCCCCGGTGAACTGCACGGAAAATTTCGGCAACTCGTTCGACACGGAGCCTTGCAACTTGAAGGCCGCGCTCACGCGCCGCCAATCCAGATCAGCATCGAGCAAATACCCCGTCGAAGCCTGGGCGATGGGTGTGTGATCGCGGAGGATGCGCGCCACGAAATCGGTGAACAAGGCATTTTGATCCTGGCCGATGCCCACGATAATCCATTCACCGACGCGGATGAATTCGATCCGGTTGGGGAGTTCGTGTTTTTTGAGCACCCAGCCTTTTTCCGCGCGCTCGGGCGGCAGGCCGGTCAATGATTCCAACACTGCGGCGAGATTGGTTTGCCACACGAGGGCGCGGTCCGCAGGCAGTTGGATGGCGAAGGCGAGTTCGCCCGGTTGGTTCGTGGCGGCGCGGACTTCGAGATAATTTTCATATTGCACGCAGTCGGCGAGCAGGCTGCGCAACCCGGGCGCGGCGCTGGTGGAATTGGTGGTGGCCACATGCGGCAACAGCCGCCAGGGCGCGGTGGAAAGTTTGTCGAGGAACCGGGCTTCAACGGCGGCGCTCTCCGGGGCGTTCCAAACGCTCAGCAGGGTGGCGGCCTCGGTGTTGGTGGCCAGATTGTTTTTACCGCGCCAGTGGAAGTGGGCCACGATCTGGCTGCTCAACGCATACGGCGCGGCGGGGCGGGACGCCGGCGCGGCGGGTTTATCACAGCCCGCTCCGATGGCGGCGGTGAGCACGACGAACAAAAATAATCTCAACGGTTTCATGAATGCGCCGTTGCTTGTGCCAAAAAACGCGCGGTTGCGCAATTCGATTCAGTCAGTCGTTCGTCCGAAAACACAACTGCGCGGCCGGGGTCACTCGCGAAATTTTTGGGCGATGGGAATCCGCCGCCCGACGCCGAAGGCCTTGGTCGTCACTTTCAAGCCCGGCGCGGACTGGCGGCGTTTGTATTCGTTCGCATCAATCAGCCGGAGGATGCGGCGCACGGTGGGTTCGGCAAAACCGGCGGCGAGAATTTCGGCGGCGGATTTTCCCTGCACGACGTAGAGATCGAGAATCGCATCCAGCACTTCGTACGGCGGCAGCGAGTCCTGGTCGGTCTGGTTCGGGCGCAGTTCGGCGGACGGCGGCTTGGTGATGGACGAATCGGGAATGATTTCCTGCGCGCGGTTGATCCATTTTGCAAGGCGGTAAATCGTCGTCTTGGGCACGTCGCTGATGACGGCCAGGCCGCCGCACATGTCGCCGTAAAGCGTGCAGTAGCCGACGGCGAGCTCGCTTTTATTTCCAGTGGTCAGGAGCAGCGAGCCGAACTTGTTCGACAGGGCCATCAGCATCACGGCGCGCAAGCGGGCTTGGATGTTCTCCTCGGTCGTGTCCTCAGCGCGGCCGGTGAACAAAGGCTGGAGCGTTTGTTTGACAGTGGCAAAGGCGGGCTGGATCGGCACCACGTCGTAATGAATGCCGAGCCGCTCGGCGAGAACGCGGGCGTCGTCCAGGCTGTGCTGCGAGGAGAATTGTGACGGCAGTGAAATGCCGCGCACGTTTTCTTTTCCCAACGCTTCGGCGGCGAGCACGGCGGTGATGGCCGAGTCAATGCCGCCGCTGAGGCCGAGCACGGCGGATTGGAAACCGCACTTGTGGAGGTAATCGCGCAGGCCGAGGACGAGGGCGCGGTAGATCAACTCTTCTTCGCCAGGCAAGGTGGGAGCGCCGATCTCCGAATCGGCCCGGCTCTGAAGTGTCGCACTTGATCCGAGCCGATTCGGAGATCGGCGCTCCAATGCCACCACGATAAAATCTTCCTCGAACAATTTTCCCTGCGCAATCAGTTCGCCGTCCGCATCGAACACC
>JAYWBR010000407.1:0-3442 GCA_043781315.1 Verrucomicrobiota bacterium
GCCGACTCTTCCGAGATGAACGGCGCAAGCAGCAGCCCGTAGTGCGACACGTCTTCCGGCAGATGCTTCAAGTAACGCTCCAGTTGCAGCACCGCCGTCCGCACCTCGCGCGGCTGGCCCAGGCGCTTTTCCTCCACCACCAGCGTCCATTTCCGGCCGGCCGCCGTCACCTGCGCCAACCGGTCGGCACGGTCAGGCGAACGGGTGGAAACCCGCGCGTCCTTCTTGAGTGAAGCCAGCTTCAAAGACGGCACACGCCCCAGCAACCCGCGCAGCAATGCCTCGAATTGCGGCTCAAAGTCGCGCTCTTTCAGTGTTTTAATCGTTTTCATCGCGCGGTGAAAATGCCATATCCAGTGAAATTTTGCAATAGCCTATTTCAGTCCTTTGCCATGTTTCACCGGATGGTGAAAAGCGGTATTCGGGTGAAATTGCTCTTTCTCCGCCAACTCCACCTGCCCCGACAGCAGACGCGGCAGCAGCAGGTCGCGCGTCCGGCGGAGGTTTTGGATTTGGTGTTTCAACATGGCCGAACGGTCGCGGGTCAATTCATCCACGGCGGCGGTGATGGCCTCGGGCGGCAGCGCGGGATTCAATCGTTCCAACGCCGTGCGCAACCGGGACACCAACACCACCTCGCCCTTCGTCTCGCGCAGCAGCGTGCCGGTCGCGCCGAAGGTTTCTTCCAACGCCGACACCGTGGTCCAACCGAGTTCGGCGAACAACCCGATGGCGGGCTGCTCGACAAGCTGGTCTTCGGTGTAGGCGTGGGCGCTCATTCGTCGGTCAAGTGTCAGTCAAGTATCGGTCAAGTTGTGTGGGCGTGGCAGCTCATGGTTTCTCGTCGGCCAGTCCACGCTCCAAATCCTCCACGCTCGGCAGCGCGCCGCGCAACTGCTTGGGCAGCGATTCCACCAGCCGCGTTTTCCATTCCGCCACGCCGATGGGTTTCTTCATGTCGCGCAGGGCATACTCCACCGTCAGCCGGTTCTTCTCTTTGCACAGCAGCAACCCGATGGTTGGATGGTCGTTCGCGTGCCGCATCTGCTCATCCACCGCCGTCAGATAGAAATTCATCTTCCCGGCGAACTCCGGCTTGAACGCCTCCATCTTCAAATCCAGCACCACGAAACAACGCAGCTTCAGATGATAGAACAGCAGGTCCAGGTAGTAATCATCGCCGCCGACTCCCAGATGCACCTGCCGCCCCACAAACGCAAAGCCCACGCCCAACTCCACGAGGAATTTCTGGATGTGCTCCGTCAATCCCTGCTCCAGCTCCCGCTCGCGCGCCTCGGCGGAAAGCGTGAGAAAGTCGAACGTGTATGGGTCTTTCAACACCTGCTGCGCCAGGTCCGACTGCGGCGGCGGCAGCGTCTGCGCGAAGTTCGTCTGCGCCTTGCCCATGCGCCGGTGCGCCTTGGTTTCGATCTGCACGGTGAGCACCGCACGACTCCAGCCGTGCTCGATGGCGCGTTGCATATACCAGATGCGGGCGGCGCGGTCTTTCACCTTCTCCATGAGGATGACATGGTGAGCCCACGGCAATTTTGCCGCAGCTTGCGGCACAATTGGAGTAGCGCCGCCTTCGGGCAAAAGTGCAGCCGGCTGCTGCATAAATTCAGTTCCCGGTAATTTTGCCACCACCGGTGGCAAAATTGCAAACAGGTCAGGATACTCCCCGGAGAAACGAATCATTCGTCCGATATTCCGCTCCGAAAAACCCCTCAACTCCGGGAACTCCGCGTGCAGATCGGCGGCCAGTCTCGGAATCACGCCTGCACCCCAGCCTTCCTTCGCCTGCTGTTGCGCGATGCGATGGCCGACCTGCCAGTAAAGCCACACCAGGTGCGCGTTCACCGACAGCGCCGCCTTCACCTGCGCCGCGCGCACGCGCGACTTCAACTCCGCCAACAACGGCCCGTAGCCTGTCGGCACGGTCGCGGCGGCCTTCGCTGGTTTCTGGGATCGCTTGCTCATACTGGACGTTTTCTACTCAAATAAGAACTGGCTGGAAATCCGCGAGTTGCAACCGACGCCCGCCAGCCACTCAAACAAGATTCGGGAACGGCGGCGATGATGGCCTCGGGCGGCAGGGTGGGATTCAACCGCTCCAACGCCGCGCGCAACCGGGACACCAACACCATCTCGCCCTTCGTCTCGCGCCCGAGCAAACCGGCGTCACGCGGCTCGCCGACAACGCCGGCATTGGGAGGTGGCCCTGCCACGGCCCAGCCAAGCTCCGCGAACAACCCGATGGCGGGCTGCTCGACAAGCTGGTCTTCGGTGTAGGCGTGGGTGCTCATTTCATCAAATACCCGTCAAATACCCAAACCACTGTGTTCCAAGCGACTTGGCGGCTAAAGTCCTGGCGGGTTTCCGCCGAATCAAAAATCGAGCTTGGCTCATTTGACAATCGTGGTATAAGTTCTTCCATCTCATCTGCCACATGTCGAAAGGCAGGCAGAAAGAGTTACGATGCCGTCCTTCGGGGCGGCATCAGCATTTTTGGGCTGCTTCATATCGTCGCGTGAACTTCCGCCGCTCGTGGTCGTGCTTCACAAAGAACGTCGTCCACAGGATGACGTAACCGTTTCGGACCGCCAGCACGACCAGATAACCCTCCGCCTCCAGCCACAGATGGATGCGGTCTTCACCGTTCCGCTCTTCCGTCCAGACTTTCAATTCCGTCTCGTGTTCGATGCACGGACGCGGCCAGCGGATGCGCTCACACCGGCGCATGTCGGGCAAACGGTCCGCTTCTGCTTTTCCTTCCGAGATGCAGTGCCAGTAGGTCGCTTCCTTCCCCTGAATCACCGGATGCCGCTTCAAGCCCACACGCTTTCCCAGGAACTGCGGCGCGGACACGATAAAATCCGCCCGGAAAAATTCATACACCGCCGCCTCGTAGCGATTCCAATCGCCGCCGTAGGCCGACATCTCGACCAATGGCGGAAGCCAGTTCGGAAGCGCGCTCATGCTTGCGGTTGTTGCGGTGTCCATTTGAGCAGGTTCACTTTCTCGGCCCGCAGCAACGTCGTGCGCGTGAGCGAGAGCTTCGACCGTTCTTTCATCCGCGCCACCAGCGCTGCCTTCGTTGGATTCTGCGTCAGTCCCCGGTTCAAGTAGCCCACCGCGCCGATGAGAAAATCCGTAAGCTGCATCAACTCCACCTCGTGCGACCGCACCAGTTGCACCCGCTCCACAATCTCGCGGGAGAAATCGTAGAGGCTGTTGCTCAAGACCTCGTGCAGTTTGGTGATGCGCCGCGAGCCGTGCGTATCCTTGTAGTCAAAATAAACCCGGAAACGCTTCTCCGGGTCGAGCAGCACCTTCAGCATCTCGAACAGCATCTTGTAATACCACTCGTCATGCGTCTGCCCGTGGTCGCCGTGACGCAGCCCATCCTTGGCCGCGATGAGCGCCCGGAAATGCAGGTCGT
>JAYWBR010000408.1:0-10361 GCA_043781315.1 Verrucomicrobiota bacterium
CGGCGACCAGACTCACTCCACGGTCATGCGCGTCTTTTTGGAAATGGTGGGCGGACAATATCAAGGGGCGTGCTTTCCGTTCCGTGAAGGATTTGATTCTGGCAACCTGGCCCTGGAGTTTGCGAAGGATGGGTCACTGTTTGTTTTCGGGACCGACCGTGGCTGGGGCGCGCGCGGCGGAAAACCGTTCGCTCTTCAACAATTGAGCTGGACCGGCAAGGTGCCATTTGAAATTCAGGAGATGAAAGCCAAACCGGACGGATTTGAAATCTCCTTCACGCAGCCGGTGGACGCGGAAGCGGCCGGCAAGCCCGAAGCATACGCCATCGAGACTTACACCTACATTTACCACAGCAGCTATGGCAGTCCGGAGGTGGACCAGACAGTTCCGAAGATCAAGGAAGTCAGAGTGTCGGCGGATAGAACCAGCGCGCGCCTTATCATTGATGGTTTGGTGGAAGGCCATGTGCATGAACTGCATTTGCCGGGAGTTCGTTCGAGCCAAGGTGAACCGCTCCTGCATCCTGCCGCCTACTACACGTTGAACCAGATCCCGTCGAAATAGCGCGGAAGCCCGGGCAACTTTGTCCGGGCTTCCGTCGGAGCAAGTCCTATTGGCCCTTTTGAATCCGCTCGAACAAAGCCTGAACCTTTTCCTTTTCGGACTCCGGCGCTCGAACCAGCAACCGGTTTCCACCTTCGTCCAAAAGTACGGCTGCTGGCGGGTCTACGGTGATGCCGTTCTCCTTGAAGAAACGGACCATCATATCCTGGTTGGATTCACGCCCCTTAGGCGCAGCGACACGCCGTAAATTGGCGGCAAAGGTCGCGGAATTGATGGGATACGAGCGGCTGAACAGGGAGACTCCCTGTGCCTGGCTGGCGTCGGCCGTCTCATTGTTTTGCTTTTTGCAGCCGAGCCCGGCGGTGCAGAGCAATCCGAGGCTGACGGCAACTGTAAGAAGGGTTTTCATAGTATGGTTTTGATTTGGGTGGGTGCTTGATTTGGAGTGATCCAGGAAATCTTGGCTATCCGTTTTCCAAGACGATGATTGTTTGTGATTTCATTTCAGAGGGATGACTTTGTGCCCGCTATCGGGTGGAACGGTGGGATGATCCGGGTTGAGAGTCGGCAGGAGGGCCTTCACAGTTTTGCGCCAGGCCACGAGTCGGGCGTGGAGTTGTTTTACGAGGTCTTGATTTTCGGCGGCGACATTTTTGGCTTCGTTCAAATCGCTGCGCAAATTGAAGAGCTCGAGGCGTCCGTCTTCAAACCATTCGATGAGTTTCCAATCGCCGCTGCGAATTGCGCCGCACGGCCCGCCGCCTTGATTGCTGTAGTGCGGATAATGCCAGAACAGGTCGCGCCGCGGCGGTTCCCCGGCTTTGAGCAGGGGCACGAGGCTCGCGCCGTCCTGATGCTGTTCCGGCAGCAGCGGAAGCCCCGCCAGTTCGAGCAATGTCGGATAGAAGTCCGTGCTCATGGCGGGAGTGTTGCAGACACTGCCGGGCTTGGTTATCCCCGGTGCGCAAATGATCCAAGGCACGTGGATGCCGCCTTCATAAGGCCAGCCTTTTCCCCCGCGCAGCGGAAGATTGGACGTAGGATAACCTTCCGCAGTTGAAAGCCCCCCATTGTCGGACATGAATACAACTATAGTGTGATCGGCGACTCCATTGCGTGTCAGCGCATCGAGCACGCGACCAATCGCGGAGTCCATTTGTTCCAACATGGCCGCGTACGCGACGTTATTTTGAACGAGCCGCACTTTGGAGTCTCCCTCCTTGCCCCAGACATCAGGCGGCGCGGTCATTTTCTTCTTTTGATACTTCTCAATCAACTCCGGTTTGGCTCCCATCGGTATATGTACCGCGAGAAATGGCAGATAGGCGAAAAAGTGTTGGGCTTTGTGTTCGTTGATGAATTTAACGGCTTCATTGGTGATGCGCTCGGTGGTTTTTGGATCGTCGCGGTGACTTGGCAGAGGATCCTCACTGGTCGGATAATAGAACTGGTTGGTCCCGATGAGTCCGGGGCCGAAGCCCTGAGCGTTGGGCGAGAAACGACCATCGCCCAGATGCCACTTACCAGCAAAAAAATTGGTGTAACCAGCGGCGCGCAACCGTTCCGCAATGGTAACCTCCTCCAATGCGAGGTGATCCTGATAGGCCGCTGGGAGCAATTTGCCGGTGCGATGGCCGCCCAGAAAATCAGTAATGCGGGTGCGGGGCGGATATTTGCCCGTCATGATGCTCGATCGGGTGGGAGAGCAAACGGAGCAGGCGGCATAGCCCTGGGTGAACCGCATTCCTCTTGCGGCCAGGCCATCAATGCTAGGCGTTTCGTAGAACGTTTTCGGGTTGTTCGCTCCAATGTCCATATAACCAAGGTCGTCGGCGAGGATGAATACAATATTGGGTCGCGAAGCAGCGGTGGCCTGGCTGGAGAGGAGGGGTGTAAGCCCGAGGGCGATTGATATTAACCTAAGGTGCGTTTGGCCAAACACGCACTCCTGACGGAGCCTCGACCGAAGCCGGTGCGATTCGTTCGGTATTTTCATGCTCGGTGTTTAACAAATCATTCGAGGTCAGGAGATTTGGTTCTCTCCAACGGTGGCAGCGATTCTGGCGGGTCTTGCTCGGTCACTTTGAGTTCGGTGCGCAGGCGCTTCAATTCGGCGTGTAAATCCTTCTGGGCAGCGGCGTATGCAGGGCGATCATAGACGCTCAACAGTTCGTGGGGGTCCTTTTGCAGATCGAACAGCTCCCAGTAATCCACATCCGAATAGTAGAAGTGAATGAGCTTGTAGCGGTCAGTCACGACGCCATAGTGCCGCCGTACTTTGTGTACGCCGGGATATTCATAGTAGTGATAATAGAAGCTCTTGCGCCAATCTGGAGGAGTTTTGCCTTTTAAAATCGGCACTAGGCTGCGGCCTTGGATGTCGCTTGGTATCGGTTGGTGGGCAGCTTCGAGGAAGGTGCTGGCAAAGTCTATGTTTGCGACCAGATTACTGTTAATGCTCCCCGGCTTGGTCACGCCCGGCCAGCGAATGAGCAGGGGAGTGCGCAGCGATTCCTCAAATATCCAGCGCTTGTCAAACCAGCCATGTTCGCCGAGATAGAATCCCTGGTCGGATGAATAAACGACGATTGTATTGTCTGCCAGTCCTTCGTCATCCAGATATTTTAGCAGGCGTCCAACGCTTTCATCCACTGACTTCACCGTTCCGAGGTAATCGTGCATGTAGCGTTGGTAGCGCCACCGGACGAGGTCTCGGCCTTGAGGATTCGCCTTGCGAAATTCCTCGTTGCGCGGTTCGTAATAGTCGTTCCACGGTTTCAACTGGGCCTCGGTCATTCCTGGCGGCGGAAGCAGCTTCGCATCAAGCGGGGTGAATGTGTTCGCGATGGTCATGTCTTGGAGATGCTCAGCTGCGCCCCGTCCGGAGTAATTGTCAAAAAGCGTTTCTGGTTCGACGAACTTGCGATCACCGCTCCAATTCAAATTGTTCAAGTTCGGTGACCACTCGCGGTGCGGAGCCTTGTGCTGGCACATCAGCAGGAACGGCTTTGATTTGTCGCGCTTTTTCAGCCAATCGAGCGAAAGATCGGTGATGATGTCCGTGATGTAACCCTCGCGCTTCAACTTTTCGCCCATTCGAATCATTGGTGGGTTGTAATAAATTCCCTGGCCGGGGAGAATGTCCCAATAGTTGAACCCGGTCGGTTCACTGTTGAGATGCCACTTGCCGATGACGGCGGTTTGATAGCCTGCGGCCTGGAGCAATTTCGGCATCGTCTGTTGCGAGCCGTCAAATTTGCTGCGCACATTGTCATAAAATCCGTTGACATGGCTGTATTTGCCGGTGAGCACGCAGGCGCGGGCAGGCCCGCAGATCGAGTTGGGAACCAGGGACCGATGAAAGATCATGCCCTCTCTGGCGAGTCGGTCGATGTTCGGCGTAACGTTTAGCTTCCGTTCATCGCCATAGGCACTGATGGCCTGATAGGCATGATCGTCGGAGAAAATGAACACGATGTTGGGTGGCCGCGAGGCGGCTGACAAGTTTGCCAGCGAGAGCCGTAGTGCGAGCAGGCAAATAATTGCGCACAGTGCCCCGCCAGCAATGGACGGCAATTTATTCATTTGGCGACCGGTTGCTTCTCAGGTTGTAGATGTGCACGGAAAGCGTTCGGCTCGGCGTAAAGGCCGAACTCCGACAGCGCTGGACAAACAGAGGCGCGCGTGATGCGCAGGCGAACTTTCCAGGTTGTGATGTAGGCGCCGCGAATGAGTCGGCAGTTCCCAATACTCGTGCCGTTGGCGAATTCCACCCACGCGCCATTTTTCCACTGGTCCAGTGCAAAGCCCTCGATGCGTTGGCCGAGTGGCAGATACTCGCGAAGGCTGACCACGTTGAATGTCTTCGGTTTACCGAGGTCCAGAACAACTTGCGGCAAGGTGACGCTGTCATCGGTGGCCCAGTAAGTTTCGCGTTTGTGGTCGAGCAGGTTTTTTGGCGCAAATTCTTTGGCATCACCGCGCGTGTTGCTGGCGGTGAGTGTGGCCCCGTGGGCTAAATCTTTTGCGAAGGTGGCGTTTAGGATGCGACGAAATTCTCGCAATGAGGTGACATCATTTTCATGGATCTGGCCGCGCCGGTCAGGTGGGAGATTCAGGTTCAAGGTCGCGCCCCGGCCGACGGATTGGTAATAAATTTCAATCAGCTTTTCGGGCGTCTTTACCCGGTCATCTTCTTTTGCATGGTAAAACCAGCCGGGACGGATCGAGACATCGCACTCCGCCGGAATCCAGTCTGTTCCGGGGCGTTCTCCCGAGTTTAAACCTTTGGCGCTGCCGCCCGGGTAACGGCCCTCATTGTTGAGCGTGGTCCAGCAGGGATCGCCGGCCATTCCGCGCTCATTGCCAACCCAGCGTAGATCCGGACCGGCATCGCTGAACATGCAGGCCATCGGCTGAAGGTCGCGCACGAGTTGGTGGGTGTGGTCCCAGTCATAGAAAGTCTTGCCGTCAATTTCACGCTTTTCGTTGGCCCCGCCATAAAATCCGCTGCCGCCGTTGGCTCCGTCGAACCACACTTCAAAGATGTCGCCGTAGTTGCTGAGCAGTTCCCGGAGTTGGTTGCGAAAATAGGTCAAATATTCAGGGCGACCGTAGTCCTTGCTGTTGCGATCCCACGGGGAAAGATACACACCAAACTTCAATCCCTGTCGGCGGCAGGCTTGCGAGATTTCTTTGACCACGTCACCCTTGCCGCTTTTCCACGGACTGTTTTTGACGGAATGTTCTGTGTATTTGCTGGGCCACAGACAGAATCCGTCATGGTGCTTGGCAGTGAGGATGAGCCCCTTCATCCCGGCCGCTTTGGCGGCGGCCACAAGCTGCCTGGCATCGAACGCGGTGGGGTTGAAAACTTTTTCCTCCTCACCGCCGAGTCCCCATTCCCGGTCCGTGAAAGTGTTCACCGTGAAATGGAGAAAGCCGTAAAACTCCAGCTCCTGCGTGCGAAGCTGCCGTGCGGTGGGCAGCGGACCAAACGGTTGCGGTGGCGGCACCGTGCCGGCGCGGATCTCGGCGGCAGACAGCAACAGTGTCAGTGCAGCGGCACAGGCTGCAGATCCTTGACGGAAGTTTTTGGATGCGGTCATGAATATTTCAATTGTGGTTGATTTGCAAACGTCATGCAGCTTGGGCACTTGGGCAGCATTCGTCATGTAGGCCAATTGAGTTGGCCAACAAACGTGGAAGCACCACGCCGGCATCGTTCCGTGCGACCGCATGCCTGATCACTTGGTATCGGCAGGCAGCACGAGGTCAGCCGGCTTCACGCCCTTGCGGAATCCGCCAAAGCTGTAATTCGAGGGCTGGAAATCACCGACGAGTCTTACATCAGCCGCCTCCGGCACTGCCATGCCCAACCCCCAGTAGACGCTGTTCACGAGCAGGCGACGCAAGTATTCGTCGCGCAAATCGGTCGCGCTTCCCATGGTGGTGCAGAAAACTTTGTTGGTATTGCCCGCTTCGTTTTTGTGGATGCGATACCAGGCGAGCGGCCGGTGCGGGCTGTTCTTGGTCGGGTGGGACGGAGCGTAGGGGGATGTCCCATCGAGGATGTCGGCGCGCACGAGGATGGTTGAATCCGCTTGCGGCTCTGTGTGGTAGCAGCCGGTGTCGGCGAAAATATCACCAACGCTGCGCAAGATCGGGTCGCTCTTTTGTGAAGCTTCGATAACGCCGTGGGTGGCTTCCTTGTGATTTTCTCCGAGATGCCCGACCCAGGTTTCACCCAGAACCTGTCGGCCGAAGCCGCCCGGCCAATCCTTGCTGTTGTAAGAGTATTTGGCATAGGGGGCGTTGCTTTTGTTGTTGAACTGAAAGGCGTGGGTGCTGGTGCGCAGGGCGATGATCGGTTTGCCCGCGAGATAGGCGTCCACAAAATGTTTCATCGAGTCGTCAGGATATTTGCGAAAGCGCAGCATCATGAAAATCGCGTCGGCTTGGTCGAGGGCTTCTGCACCCGTGAGATTTCCCCCGGCGTTTGGATTGATGGTGCCATCCTTGGAGTCGAGCGAGAAAAGCACGGTGCATTTGAAACCGTGGCGCACGGCCAGAATCTTGGCCATCTGCGGCAGGCTTTCTTCGGAGCGATACTCCTCGTCGCCCGCCAGAAATACAATGTGTTTGCCGACGCCTGGGCCGGACTTGCCTTCGTAAACCACCGTGTCTGCGGCCACCGCGCGATCAAGTGGCAGCGCCACCAGGCCCGTGCCGAGAATAAGAACTGCAGCCAAAATATTTTTCATAATTGAGTTGAGAGTAGGAGAGCAGGAAACCGCCCGCCCCGCCATACCTCAAGAGGGTTACTCCGGTCTGAGCTGAATTTCAGGCGCTGGCTGGTCATTTTGCCGGAAGCTGTTGCAAGAGTGCGGCGGCTTCTGCGAATTGAGGGGCTAGCTCCAGTGCGCGCCGCGCCGCCGCGCGCGCCTCTTCAATCTGGCCGAGCTGCAGGTGGATCGTGGCGCGCGCATAGGGAATTTGCGGGTCGCGGGGGGCGGCGGTCTCGGCAATGAGCAGCGCGTGGATGGCTCCCGCCGGATCCCCGGCAGCGGCGCGGGCCAGGCCCAGATTGTAGCTGGCGCGGGCGTGGCTGGGATCGAGCTTTGCGGCGGCTTCAAGTTCCGTCAGAGTTTTGGCCCGATCGCCAAGTTCATTCCATGCCAGCGCGAGCTTGAATCGGAACTCCGCATCCTGCGGCGCGAGGCGAACCGCTTCCTGCAACTCGGCCAGCGCTTCCTGGGGCCGTCCCAGCTGGCTTAATACAATCGCGGTCTCGTGGTGGATGCCCGGGGAGAAGGCGTCCCACTTCGCGGCGGTTGCAAAATGTTGGAGCGCGTTTGTGGTCTCTCCCCGCGCCAGGGCGAAGATGCCCAGCTGCATCTGGCCGGCGGGTTGATCGGCGTTGTGGTTGAGCATGTGCAGTAACTCCGAGCCGGCGAGCGAGTTCAGTTTCAATCTCGGGGCGAGTGTCTGCGCGGCGACGATGCGAACATTGCGGGAAGAATCGGTCAGCCGGCCCGCCACCGCGGCGCGGATTTCGGGCGGGAGGTTTTCACCCAGCGTGGCCAGCGTCTGGATTATGTTCTGGCGGACGAGCGCGTTGGTGTCGGCGAGTTGGTTGACGAGGGCGGTCGCGATGGGCGGTTCGCCCGCCCAACGTTCCAGCAGGTTGGCGGCGACGGCGCGCCAGTAATCTTGCTCGTCGGCTTGCAGCATCTTCAGTAGCGGGTCACGCGCGGCCTCGTCGCCGTTTTTGGCGCGGGCAATGGTTTGGGCGCGCTGCCGGTAGGGGCGTTGCATCTTGTCGCCATACCATTTCTCCACGTATCCGAGCGACCAATCCACGCTCTTGTCCTGGTGGCAGCGATTGCAGGCGTTCGGGATGCCGAATTGTTTCGTCAGTAACGGATCGGGAATCGTGAAGCCGTGGTCGTGACGCCAGTGGCGTTGCATGTAAACGGTCTGGGGCATGTGGCAGTTCACACATTCCCCGCCCGTTTCTTGGATCGCGCCTGGTTTGTAGTTGCCCAGGTCAAAAGAGAGCGTGGCGCCATTCGTGTCGAATCCGAACACCCTGTGCCGACTGTGCGTCACGGGATTGATGACGGGGGCGTTGGTCTGGCCGGCGCCATGACAGCTGAGGCACATGATATTGCCGGGCAGTTTGACTTTGGCGCTGTGGAAGTCGTGGCAATCCACGCAGCGCACCCCTTTGTGAAACATCCTGCTGCCGAGGAAGGCGGTGAATTCGTAATCCTCGTCGCGGATCTGGCCGTCCGGATAGAACAGGTCTGATTCATCCACGATGGAGAGGAGGTGATGATCGAAAAATCTGTCACCGGGTTTCGGGTCGCCGGTGATTTCACCGCGGCGCGAGTGACAGGCGGCGCAGGTGGCGAGCATCTGGTCGCGGGAGATTTTCGGGAGCGTGGGGTCTTTAAGGTTTTTGCCTTTGTTGGCGGCCTGCCATTGGTTGTGGGCTTTCAGCGGGCCGTGACAGGATTCGCAACCCACTCCGACTTCAGCCATCGCGGTGTGATAGACATCATTTGTCGCATTGTAGTTCTTCCGGAGGCGGGTGTTGTGGCAGGTGGCGCACATCGTGTTCCAGTTCATGCCGCGCCCGGTCCAGTGGCCCCATTCGCCGGGCCGGCGGTCTTCGGTGCCATAGACATTGAACCATTCATTCGAGCGCGGATCCCAGCACGCCTCGGTGGCCTGCCAGCGTCCACCGGGAAACGGTACGAGCAGCTGACGCAGCGGCAGGTTGCCGATGATCCGTTCGACTTGGAAAACCTCCTGGGTCTGGCTCAGTCCGGCAGTCTTGATTTCGAAATGGCCGTTGGTCTGACGCAAGGAAGTCTGCTGGGTGCCGTGGCGAAAGGTTCTACCAGGTTCGAAGGCTGGATGTTCGTGCGGGGCGTCGGGCGATCGTTCGGCCAGTCCATGATGCGATTTGGCCCACAGCTCGTAGGCTTCCTCGTGGCACGCTTTACAACTTACCGACCCCCCATATGCGGCGTGGGTTTGCTGATCGTTCTCGAGCGCAAAGCCGGCGAGATTGGATTCGCCGCCGGTGGAAGCGCGAGGGGAATTGGTTGACCGGGTGATAACCGAGACCGCAGCCGCCAACCCAAGCAGCGTTGCGACCAACAACCCGAGCAGCGGTCTGTGATTTTTTTTCGCGACCGGGGAGTTTTTCTTGGTGGCGGACACGGTGGCAGGCTAGTGGAGTTTTATTTCTGTGCCAAGCGCGCACGCGGTGTTGCCATGAACTATTCTGCTGAAGTGCCATGAACCGGTCTGTTCATATACTGAATTTATGAAACCCAATTTCACGATCATCGGGCTTGGGGTTATTGCCGCCGTGCTGCTGTCTGGCTGCCAGCGGGAGGTCGCGCCGGGCGAATCCACCACGGCGCAAAGTTCGGGAGCGAGCCATGCACCCTTTGCCGTCGCTCCCACCAATCAGATCTACGGCACGTTAAAAGGCCGATGGGAGCGACCGGATGGCGGATACGTGCTTGAAATCCGGGGCGCGGATGCGGCCGGAAGTCTGGAGGCAGGATGTTTTAATCCGTCGCCCATCGATGTTTCGCAGGCGCGGGCCTGTCAGGCAGGCGGCGTGACCAAGGTCTTTGTGGAATTGCGCGATGAAAATTATCCCGGCTGCACCTATAAACTTGCCCACGATGCGTAAAGCGACCAACTGTTTGGGCAGTATTATCAGGCTTCAATGCAGCATACCTACGACGTGACCTTCGGCCGGATGCCCGAGCAATCTTGGAGCGTCACCAGCCATTGACCTCGTGCCCAACCCGCACCGATGCCATTACTAATAGTCTGCTGATCTCAAAAACGCACCATCAGTCAATGATGGTGCTCCTCAAGTCGTGGATTATTGGTCATATTTTAACGCCCCCACCCCCCACCCCATTTTGTCCATACCGCAAACGGGGTCTTGTTGAGGTTTGAAGTGTGCGTGCGCCAAAGAGATCGGCAAACCGCTGCAAGACTCAGCGCGGGAGATTGCTATCCAACCCGATTTCGCTGCGCAACAACTGCGCGCCTTGTCCCGTCAGCTTGAGGTAGAAGTCGGAGGGCAACCCCTCGTAGGTCACAAATTTATCCTGGTTGCTGACCGGCACGTCGTTGGTGCATTTGAAGATCGCCGTGCCTTCATCCACCTCGTCAAACATGGCCACATAAATCATCTCCGCACCCGCACGCTTCGCCGCCACAAACTGTGACCAAAGGAATTCGCCCTTGAGTCGAGGGA
>JAYWBR010000409.1:0-10360 GCA_043781315.1 Verrucomicrobiota bacterium
GACACCCTCCGCTTCTACCGCGTCCGCTCGCCGTAAGCCCAGCGGTTGAATTCAAACACCCCTTCTTGCTCCGGCAAGAAGGGGGCTTTTTTGTTGGAACGAACTGCGATTTAGAAATGGAGACAAAAGCGCGCCCGCCCTGGAATCAGAAATTCACAACTCCGCCAGCCAGTGCGGATCACCTACAAAATCCCCGGCCATGTCCGTGGCTTCAATGTTCTTGATCGGCAGATAGCGGCCCGTGGCGGTGGCCAGGATTTCACCGGCGGCATTTTTCAGTTCCGAGCGGGCGTCAAAAATTTTGTTGCGCCGGTTCTCAACCAGCTCGGCGGTGCCGGTTACTTCCTCGCCGGGACGGGTGGGTTTTGCAAACCGCACGTTCAATTCCGCGCAGTAGGCAAAGCGTTTCGTCTGCACCACGCACGCCCACACCATGATCTCGTCCAGCAACGTCGAGATGATCCCGCCATGCACCACCTGCTTGAAGCCGACGTGCTCGGCGCGCGGCGTGAACCGGGCGTGAATGATCCGGCCGTCGGTCTCAAACCGGAGATTCAGCCCGACGACATTCGATTCGCCGCAGACAAAACAGGAATGGGTGTGTGGCAATGTTCGCATGGCCGCAGCATTACCGGACACGGCGCGGCTGGCAACTCCCGCGATTTGCCGGTGAATTGCCCTGATGCTTCACCGGACGAGCGTCCGGCCGAAACGCCGGCCTTCACTCCGAATGCCTAGCCGACGTTCCAGACGCGCCGTATCAATTGTATGAGATAATTCTTCCGCCGTTTGGAATGGGTCTGCGTCGCTTGAATTTTTATGTGCGCTTGCAGGAGTTTAACGTGGACGCTTTCCTCCAGGCTCAACTGCTGCAAAAACTGGATCATTCGCTGGTTCGCCGCAGCCGAATCATAGCCGCGCGATCTGGGATGGGACACCGTCACATTCTCGTCAAGCACCGCAATCAACCCGTGGGCATACGTGTAAGCCACCGCCGCCCAAAGTATGCCCCAGCCATATTTATTGTCGTCATACTTTAGCTGCTTCAGCCGGTCGGCGACGGGTCGGGAAATCGCAAAAACAATTCCGTCCACCAAGGCAACGACTGACAGGCCCGAGCCGCCCATTTTCGCAATCAACGTCCGGCTCAAATCAAAATACGAGTAGTCAACCACCGGCGCATACACGCCAATGTTTTCATTCAGTTCAAACGCCTGCCTGACCCTGGCCATCGCCGCCCCCCCAGTCGTGACAGCTCACATCCCCTTGAATCACCAGCATCAAATCGGCTTCGCAGACATCTAGGCTGGCCTTGAATTTACCGCCCCAAAACCAGTCGTTTGAAACTCGAACCGTCTCGCAGGAAGCGGGCAGGGACAATTCGCTGTCGGGATCGCTGTAAATGATCGTAGTCCGGGACACATGATTTTTATTGCCTCGGCAATGCCGATGCTGCTGGCATGTTGGCCGGCCCACGAAATGACAAAGGCATGAATTGTTTTGCTCTTTTGCATGATTAATCCCGGTCGGGATGTCCGGGCAGCGTCCAGCCAATGCGAACACCTCACAAGCAAATTCTTGCCGGCACCGGGCAGGGATTCAATTCACGAAAGAAGCCTCGTTGGCTTGCAGCAGGGCGTGCGCGTACTCCTGCCAGGCATTTAGCGGCGCGCGTTTTTTGACGGGCACGGGCGGTTTGCCGCCCGGCCGTGGCGGTGGCCGCAGCCCCAGCCGCCGCGCATTATTGTCGGCAGCGGATGCGACGAGGACGACCTCGCCCGGCTCAGGTTTTTGCGCGACGAAATTCAGCCCCAGCTGGACCTCCTCCTCCCGCGCCGGGCGCTGATAGATGCGCTCGTACAAAAAATGAATCCGGGCGGGGTCGTCGGCACAATCGTCAAACGCCTTGAGCGCCACCAGCCGCTTGGCCTGCTCGACCACCACCGGGCTGTTCATCAGGAACAACGCCTGTTGCGGCACGGTTGTCTCATAGCGCCGGCCGTTCGGCATGTCGGGATTCGCGAAATCGAAATTCACAAACGCATCCAGCAGATCGGAGCGATCCACCACGCCGTAGATCGTGCGCCGCGTGGAATCCAGGTTCCGTTCCAGGTCCACGGGCCGGCCATACATCGTCTCACTCAACGCACCGCCGATGGCGAGCAGCGAATCGCGCAGCGACTCGAACTCCAGCCGCTGGATGTTTGCACGCCACAGCAGCCGGTTAAAAGGATCCACCTGCGCGTAGCGGGGATTGTCCACGGAACTTTGCTGATACACGCTCGACAGCAGGATGAGCCGGTGGATGTTCTTGATGCTCCAGCCGCCTTCAACAAATCGCGACGCCAGATAATCCAGCAGCTCCGGATGACTCGGCGGCTCGGACATCGTGCCGAAGTCATCGGGGGTGGGCACAAAGCCCGCGCCGAAATGATGCTGCCAGATGCGGTTGACCATCACGCGCGGCGGGAGCGGATCGCTCTCGTTGACGATGGCATGGGCGAGTTGCAGGCGTCCGCTGCCGTTGGTGAAATGGTTCCGAATCGGGCCGGACAACATTTCCAAAAATTGGCGCGGCACCACCGGCCCCTTGTTTTCCGCCTCGCCGCGAATGAAGACCGGCGAATCATGCGGCCGCGTGGTGTCCTGCACGTTCATGGCGCGCATCACCGCGCCGGGATGCGTCATTTCCAGTCGTGCGGTCGCCGTGGAATTCTCACGCAGGTCGCGCTGCAAGGTTTTGATGGCTTCACGGTCGCGCGCGCGCCGGGCCACGAGAAACTTCGCCTCGATTTCATCTTTGACCCGCTCCAGGTCGGTGCGCTGCTTGTAATAATCCTTGTACTCCTCGGTGTTTGGCAGCCGTTGGATCACCTTCTCCACCGGCGGTTCCACCGTGCTGGAGAAAATTCCATGGAGCGAATAATAATCCTTTGTCGGAATCGGATCGAACTTGTGATCGTGACACCGTGCGCACGTCACCGTCAGGCCGAGAAACCCTTTCGTCACCACATCAATGCGGTCGTTCACGATGTCGTTGGGCATCCCTTGGAAATGTTCGCCCACTGTTAGAAAACCCAGCGCAGTCAGGTTCGTGGGATTCGTCCGCGTCGCGGGCAATTTGTCGGCGGCAAGCTGCTCGATGATGAACTGGTTGTAAGGCTTGTCCTCGTTGAAGCTGCGGATGACGTAGTCGCGATACGTCCAAGCATAAGGACTGTGCGGGTCTTCACGCTGCCGGCGCACCATGCCTTTGGTGTCACTGTAACGCGCCACGTCGAGCCAGTGCCGGCCCCAGCGTTCGCCATAATGCGGCGAAGCCAGCAGGCGATCCACCACTTTGGCAAAGGCGTCCGGCGACTCGTCTTTGATAAACGTTTCGACCTCCTCCACGGTTGGTGGGATGCCGATGAGATCGAAGGTGGCGCGGCGGATCAACGTGCGTTTGTCGGCGGGAGGATTGGGCTTCAATCCCTTTTCCTCGAGTTTGGCGACGATGAAATTATCCACGGGCGTCTGACACCATGCAGAATTTTTCACCTCCGGCACGGCGGGTTTCGTGAGCGGCTGCCAGGCCCAGTGATCCTTGGCGGCGTCTTTGAAATTCTTTTGCGCCGTCGTGGCCACGCGCGGATCAGGCGCGCCCATTTTCACCCACGCTTCGAGGTCGGCGATCTGCGCGGCGGAAAGTTTCTTATCCTTGGGCGGCATCTGCAAATCGGGATCGGTGTAGCGCACGGCTTTGATGAGGAGACTTTTTTCAAGATCACCCGGGATTACCGCCGGCCCGGTTTCGCCGCCCTTCAACGAGCCTTCCCGCGTGTCGAGCCACAGGCCGCCTTTGACTTTCTCCGACTTCGCGCTGTGACATTTGTAGCAATTGTCCGCCAGCACCGGGCGGATTTTACTCTCGAAGAACTGGGTTTGCGCGGGGGTGAGATCGGCGGCAGCGGTGACGACGAATGCGAATGCAAATAGGAAAAAAACATTCAACGCCCAACATTCAACATTCAACACCGAACGTGCCGCGCAACGCTCCCGGATTGAGTGTTGGGAGTTGAATGTTGAATGTTGAATGTTCACTTCTTTCTTCACGCGATGATTCCTTTGACCACATTCCCCGCCACGTCCGTCAGCCGGAAATCCCGCCCGTTGTAGCGATACGTCAGCTTCGTGTGATCGAAGCCCAGCAACGCCAGCACCGTCGCGTGCAGATCGTGGATGTGAACCTTGTCCTTCACCGCCGCCGCGCCGAATTCATCCGTCGCGCCGTAAACCGTTCCACCTTTCACACCGCCGCCGGCAAAGAGTGTGGTGAAGGCTTTCGCGTTGTGGTCGCGGCCGGGATTGTCATTGCCGTTGCGATCCTTCACCGGCTTGCGTCCGAACTCACCGCCCCAGATGACCAGCGTGTCATTGAAAAGTCCGCGTTGCTTCAAGTCCGCGAGAAACGCCGCGAGGGGTTGGTCAATTTCCTTCGCCCGTTCCGGCAACCGATCCTCAATGTCCTGATGATGATCCCAACCGCCGGCCCAGACCTGCACGAAGCGCACGCCGCGCTCGATCAACCGCCGCGCGATCAGCAACTGGTTTCCTTGCGAACTCCGACCGTAGGCATCACGCACTGCCGCCGGTTCCTTGGAAATGTCGAACGCATCCGTCGCCTCGGTCTGCATCTTGAACGCCATCTCGTACGATTGCAGCCGCGCTTCAAGGTGTGAATCCTTCTGGAGATTTTGCGCGTGCAGTTCGTTGAGCTGATGCACGAGATCAAGCTGGCGGCGTTGCTCCTTCAACGGAATGTAGGGGTTGCGGATGTTCTCAATCATCTGATCCACGGCGGTGAGCTTGGTGTTGATGCTCACGCCCTGATAGACGCCGGGGAGAAAAGCGGACTGCCAGTTCGCGCTGCCGCCGGGCGGCGGGCCGCCGGGCCGCAACGAGACGTAGCCTGGCATGTTTTGATTCTCCGTGCCCAGGCCGTAAAGCACCCACGAACCCAGGCTCGGCCGCGCCTGCCGCGTGTTGCCGGTGTTCATGAAAACTGTCGCGACTTCGTGCGCAGGAATGTCCGTGTAACAGGAGCGCACGATGCAAAGATCGTCCACCATCTCGCCGAGCTTGGGGAAAACTTCGCTGACCTCGATGCCAGATTTCCCCTTCTTTGCAAACTTGAACGGTGACGCCATCGCCACGCCGTCCGAACCGGGAATGGCCTTGCCGTTATACTTCTCCAGTTCGGGCTTGGGATCCCAGGTGTCCACATGCGACGGTGCGCCCTGGGCAAAAATATGGACGACGTGTTTGGCCTTGGCCGGAAAATGCGGCGCCCGCGGCAGCAGCGACGGCGTGATTTCATCGGCGGCCCGGGCTTCGTTGAACAAAAGCCCTTCGCCAAAAAGCGCCGCGAGACTGAGCGCGCCAAAGCCCATTCCGGCGCGGTTGAGAAACTGGCGGCGGGTCAGAAAATGATCTTCCAGCTTGGCGGAATGTTCTTCGTTGTTCATAAGCGTGGCAAAATACACTTTCTTTGACGTGGCCACGACGATTAAGGTTTCAGAAGTATTACAACAACATGACCCGTCCAAGCCACTTCAAATGCGAATGTCACCACTGCCACGGCCATCTGGAATGTCCCGCCGAAGCCGCCGGCCAGGTCATTGCGTGTCCGCATTGTGGCAAACCGACTGCACTTCCCGGCCTCGCTCAACCGCCAAAATCTTCCGGGGCCGCAAAAATAATAATCGCCGTCAGCGTCGTCATTGGTCTGGTCCTGGCGGTCGCAGTCTGGTCAACCCGGCACACCGCCCAGACCGCCCGGCTCCGTCAGGAGGCCGAAGCCGCCGCTCAACTCGCCGCCCAGCAAGCCGCCGAAGCCGAGGCTCGCGCCAAAGACCCGTTCGCCCAGGCTGGCTGGAAGGTTTCGGCCATCGCACTGGAGAAAAGCCCCGGCAGCACCATCATTCACGCCACCGGTACGCTGATCAACGAAACCGACCGCCGCCGCTTCGGTGTGCGAATCAAACTGGATTTGTTCAACGTCGTGGAGCAGAAAATTGGCGGTGCCAACGACTATCAGGCCGCCCTCGAACCGCACAGCCGTTGGCAGTTCTCCGCGCTGGTCGTGAACGCCCAGACCGTCGCCGCAAAAGTTGCCGCCGTCGAAGAATCCCCGTAAGCTGCGCCGCGAATGAGTAAATTCAACTTCAACGCCGTCTAACGCGCATGGCAGTCGCGGACTCATCCCGGCCACGCGTGATCGTGGATGGAAAATTTTTCCGGCTGGGACAAAAAAAGTTTTTTGTCAAAGGCATTGCTTACGGGCCGTTCAAGCCCAACGCACAGGGCCTGCCCTTCGCCGTGCCGGAATTGACCGCGCTGGATCTGAATCACATCCGCGAACTGGGGGCCAACGTCGTCCGCGTCTATCACGTCCCGCCGCGCTGGTTCCTCGACCTGGCTTTGACGCGCGATCTCCGGGTGTTCGTGGACATTCCCTGGAACAAACACCTGGGCCTCGACTCGGAAGCGCGCCGCGAGGACGCACGGGACGCCGTCCGCCGCGCCGTCGCCGCCTGTGCGCATCATCCGGCGATCTTTGCCTACAGCGTGGCGAACGAAATTCCGCCCGACCTCGTGCGCTGGCAAGGCGCGGCGGCCATGGCGGATTTTATTGACGAGCTGGTCGCCGCCGCCAAAGGCGTTGATCCCGACTGTCTTTGCACCTACTCCAATTTTCCGCCCACGGAATTTCTCCAGCCGCGCAGTCTGGATTTCGTCTGCTTCAACGTTTATCTCCACCAGGAAACCCCTTTCAAAAACTATCTCGCACGCCTGCAAATGATGGCCGATTCCAAGCCCCTCGTGCTCGGTGAATTCGGCGTGGACTCGTTGCGCGAAGGCGAGGCGCACAAATGCGAAATGCTCGCGTGGCAGATTGAGAATGCCTTCCGCGGCGGACTGGCCGGCGCGGTGGTCTTCACCTACACCGACGACTGGTATCGCGACGGCCGATTCGTTGAGGATTGGAAAATGGGCCTCGTCACCAAAGAACGCTCACCGAAAGAATCGTTTGGCGTCGTCCAGAAAATGTTCCGCGCCGCGCCGTATTTTCCCATCGGAGCGCCGGTCACCGACCCGGCGTGTTCGGGTGACGCTACGAAACGAGCCGGGTTGGAGACCGGCGCTCCGTTGCCGAAAGTTTCCATCGTCGTCGCCAGCTACAACGGTGCCGCCACGCTTAAGGCGTGCCTGGATTCGCTGCAACAACTGAACTATCCCGACTACGAAATCATCCTCGTGGATGATGGCTCGACGGATACGACACTGCAAATCGCCGCGCAGTTTGCAGACGGCAGCAAGGGTGATCGCAACTTGACGCCGTCCACTCCCTCTCCCCGCCCAACCGGGGAGAGGGCTGGGGTGAGGGGAACTGAACTTGAAACAAAGAGTGAAAACCTCCTCACCCCAACCCTCTCCTCCCTCGGAGGAGGAGAGGGAGGAAAAAACACGCAGCTCATAAATCATTCGGCGGACAAACCAAGCTTCCATTATTTCCGCCACGAAAAAAATCTCGGCCTCTCCGTCGCCCGCAACACCGGCATTGCGGCGGCTACGGGCGAGATCATCGCCTTCACCGACGCCGACTGTCGCGCGGATGAAGACTGGCTGCACTATCTCGTCGGCGATTTGCTCGACAGCAAATTCGTCGGCATCGGCGGCCCGAATCTTTTGCCGCCGGAAGATTCGCCCGTGGCCGCCGCGGTGATGGCATCGCCCGGCGGCCCGGCGCACGTCATGTTGACCGACCGCGAAGCCGAGCACATTCCCGGCTGCAACATGGCGTTCTACAAATGGGCGCTCGACGGCATCGGCGGCTTCGATCCGATCTTCATGAAAGCCGGAGACGACGTTGACCTCTGCTGGCGATTGCAGCAGGCCGGTCATAAAATCGGCTTCAGCCCCAGCGCGTTCGTCTGGCATTACCGGCGCTCCACCGTCGTCGCCTATTTGAAACAGCAGCAAGGCTACGGCGAGGCCGAGGCGTTGCTGGTGCGCAAGCATCCCGAAAACTTCAACACCTTCGGCGGCGGCCTCTGGCGCGGACGCATCTACGCGTCGGCCAAGTTCGGCGTGGAAGTCCGGCGCTCCGTGATCTACCACGGACTGTTCGGCAGCGCGGGGTTTCAAAAACTGTACGCCGCCGAACCGGCCACGACCCTGATGCTCTGCACCACGCTCGAATATCATCTGTTCATCGTGCTGCCGCTGCTGGTGCTCTCGGCGGTGTTGCATTATCTCGCGCCGGTCGCCATCGCGAGTTTGCTGATCCCCATTTGTCTGTGTGCCGCAGCGGGTGTTCAAGCGGCCCTGCCGAAAAATAAAAGGGAATGGTGGTCGCGGCCGCTCGTCGCCCTGCTCTTCTTCCTGCAACCGATCGTGCGCGGCTGGGCGCGGCACCAGGGCCGGCTTACTTTGCAGCCGCTCACGCTCGCCGCGCAGCAATCGCTGGATTCCGTGGCGCTACAGCACGGCCGGCAATCGCTTGACGAGGTGCAATACTGGGCGGCAGCGCGGATGGAACGCGTCACTTTCGTCACGCTGATTTTGCAGCGGCTCGCCCAGAAAAACTGGCCGCACCGCGCCGACATCGGGTGGAGCGCCTTCGACGTGGAAATATTTGGCAGCCGTTGGAGCCACCTCCAGCTCACCACCGTCGCCGAAGATCATGCGCAACAACGCCAGTTGATTCGCTGCCGTCTGCGCGCCGTGTTTTCCCTGACCGCGCAAATCGCCCTGGCCACCTTGCTCGGCAGTGAGCTGCTGTTGATCGGCTTGCTCCCCGCCTGGCGTCCGTGGTCATGGCTTGTTTTATTGACCCTGTCCTTGGGCGTCTGGCTGATCCTGCGCGACCAGCGCAAATTGCAGAGCATCGCCACCGTCCTGCTCGACGCGCTGGCGAAGGAGCACGGGCTGGCGAAAATCCGGCCGGAAAATCCGGGGGACCGGCCCGATGGCCGTTGCGAGGACGTGCGGCGCGAGGTGTAAATTGGGCGCTGCCTTTTTTCCCGCGGCAATAATAAATTGCGGACGGCGGTTGAAGCAGCTACATACTTGTGCGTCTAGGACGCCAGTGTAGCTCAGTGGTAGAGCAACGGTTTTGTAAACCGTCGGTCGTCGGTTCAATCCCGACCACTGGCTCCACTTTCAACTGCGGGTGCAGCAACAAGTTAAGCAAGGCGGGTTGGCCACTGTCAGTGAAACTGTCAGTAAACCGGCGAGTCCCGAAACTATTCGCCACAACTCGACAGAACTCCCCTGAAACTTTGCCGTTACTCGCGTTCTAAAACGCTGGCGGAACTGGACTGGTTTCTCGATTCAGATAATCATCTATGAAATCGAGATTCATCCTGTTTAACCGAGCGGGCGTTTTTTACAGCGAGGACACCACCACTGGCAAACAACACAGCCTGCGCACCAAGCACGAGGACGAAGCCCGCAGGCTGCTTAATGTAAAAAACGAAGCCGTGCGCCACTCGGAAATGAATCTGTAAATCGCGCAGGTCTATTTGCAGCACAGTGATCCGACACTGGCGGCCCGCAACTGGCAGGACGTGATGGAAAAAATCATTTCCCTCAAATTGGGATCAACGCAGGAGCGTTGGCAGCGTGCCCTTACCGACAAAGCCTTTGACGCCATTCGGCACGTAAAGCTTCTGCAAACCAATTCAGCGCATTTCCTGACGGTGCTAAATGCCGGAACCGTTGCCACCAATGTTTTTTTGCGCCGCGCCCATAATTTTGCCATCGGGATGCACTGGTTGCCGTGGCCAGTATTGCCGAAACTGCAATGGCCGTCCGTGGAATACAAAGACAAGCGAGCCATCACTGCCGACGAGCATCAAAAGATTATCGGGCGCGAAAAGAATCCCGAGCTTCGCGCACTCTACGAATTGCTCTGGCATTGGGGCGGTTCGCAGTCCGATGTTGCGACGTTGTCGGCGGAGGATGTTGACTGGAGAAATCGCACGGTATCCTTTCAGCGTGGCAAAACCAAGGTGCCAGTGGTGATTACGTTTGGGGCCGATGCGGCGGCTGTCATGGAAACATTGCCCAAATTGGGTGCGTTGTTCCCGTGGCTGTCTCGGCTGAAAGAACAGCACCGCGCCAAGCATTTTATCAAACGCTTGGCGACGGTTGGCGTCAGTGGCGTATCCCTGCATTCCTACCGCTACGCGTGGGCAGATAATTAAGTATAGTCACGGCGCGTTTTTGAATCAATGACCTCAGGCGCGGATTAATTACACTACAAGGTCGGCGGGCGTTGTTATTGGTTGGTTGGTTTCTTGTGGGCCGGTTT
>JAYWBR010000410.1:0-10329 GCA_043781315.1 Verrucomicrobiota bacterium
TTTACGGTTCCGGAACGACCGGCATTGATCCGGCCAGCACCGGCACCATCACCGTCACGGGCTTTGCCCCGGTGGTGTTGAACGCCGCAAACTCCGGCGGCAACCTGAACCTCTCGTGGTCGGGTGTTTACAAGCTGCAATCCAGCCCGAGCCTGACTCCGGCTGTCTGGACGGATGTGCCCGGCGCAGTGACCAGCCCGGTGTCCATCCCTGTCAATCCGGCTACTCCGCAGTTGTTCTACCGTCTGGTGACACTCTGATCCGATTATAAACGCAGCGGGGAGTGTCGCAACCCGGCACTCCCCGCCTTTTCATAGCCAACAACCAAAACAGCATTCCGAACAAACATGAATAAGAACACCGCCACAAAACATTCATCCGTCAAAGGTTTCACGTTGATCGAACTGCTCGTGGTGATCGCCATCATAGCGATTTTGGCCGCCATGCTTCTGCCCGCGTTGGGCAAGGCCAAGTATAAAGCCCAAGGTATTCAATGCATGAACAATACCAAGCAGATGACGCTGGCTTGGATCATGTATAGCGGGGACTTCAAGGAGGAATTGCTCGGTTCACGCGACTGGGTTCAAGGGGATGTGGGCACCACCGACAGTACTGCCAACGGTCCGGCCAGGAATGTTGATGACTTTGTGGATATGAACTCCAGCGGCACGATCGGCCATTGGTTGCCCGCCAGTCCGCTGTTTCCGTACATGGGCAAGAACGTGGCCCTTTTCAAATGTCCCGGGGATCGCCGTAGCACTCAATATCCGCGCAAGGGAACACTGCCCGTCTGCCGGAGTTACAGTATGAATTCTTATATCGGCGTGGACGGTAATGGGCTTTCCCTCTGGGACCAGAGTTTCTTTGGCTACCAAAAATCCACCAGCATGATCCGTCCGGGCGCCGTAAACACCATCCTCTTTCTTGATGAAGGGCCGAGCATCAATGACGGTTTCTTTGCCACCAACATGGATACCTATGATCCCAACACGCCGGCGAGCTTGAGGTGGACGGATGTGCCCGCCACTTACCACAACCTTGCCGGCAGTTTCTCCTTTGCGGACGGACATTCTGAAATCCACAAGTGGAAAGACCCCTCCACCGCCACGGCATTGCTGGGCGCAAGCTGCCCCAACAATCAGGACCAGGTTTGGATCCAATCCAAAAGCTCCGCCAAGATCAAGAATCCTACCAGATGATCCGGCAGGCTGTCATTCCACGAACCGACGACATACTATGAAAATAAAAATCAACTCCAGGTCTGCTAAGAAGCACGGATTTACGCTGATTGAACTGCTCGTGGTCATTGCCATCATCGCGATCCTCGCGGCGATGCTGCTTCCGGCCCTTTCCAAAGCCAAGGAAAAGGCCGTCAAGACCCAATGCCTCAGCAACCAAAAGCAACTGCAACTTGCCTGGCAGATGTATGTCGGTGACCACAACGACAAACTCCCGCCCAACCACGCGGCGGGTCAAATCAGCTTCGACGACTCCTGGATTCGTGGCAATGTGCAGACCGATACGGATACCCAGAACATCATTAACGGCGTTCTCTACCCGTATAACACTTCCACGGCCATCTACCACTGCCCCGCCGACCGGGCCACGGCCACCAGCCGGGCAGGGACTATTCCCAGCACGCGCAGCTATTCCATTACGACCTACATGGGGAATATCTACACAAAGTATTCTGAAATTCAACACCCTGGGACTTCCGGGGCCTACGTGTTCATGGACGAAGAGGATGCCTTCAACAGTCCCGGCGACAGCATGAATGATGGTTACATGACCATCAGCGATTACCCGGCTGAAGGTTTTGCCGACCTGCCCAGCAAACGACACAGCAATGGAGCCTGCCTCTCGTTTGCCGACGGCCATGTGGAATACTGGAAGTGGAAAGCGCCAGGTAAAATTTTCAGCAAGGGGGTTATTCCCGCACAACTGCCCGACGTGCGTCGGCTTCAAGCAGCAACCAAGTCATGGTAAGCCTGCAACGATGAAAGCAACCCAACCACAGGGATGCACCCTCACCAAAGCCTACGCCAAGGTGGGTGGGTTTACGCTGATTGAATTGCTGGTGGTGATTGCCATCATCGCGGTTCTTGCGGCGATGCTGCTTCCCGCCCTGGCGTCGGCCAAGGAAAAATCCAAACGGATTGTGTGTGCGAGCAATTTGAGGCAGGTCGGTCTGGCCACTTTGGTGTATGCGGTGGACAACGCCGACAAGGTCGTGCCGGCGGGCAGCAACCTCTATCCGCTGCAATTTAATCTCGGCGACCTGGCCATCAGTTCCTGGGAACAACTGGGCTTGGGTGTTGCCAAGGCAAATTCGCGGAGTGTGTGGGGATGCTCAAACCGGCCCGAGTTTCCAACTTTTTCCCCGTCCACCCAGCAGTTCTTGATCGGCTACCAGTATTATGGCGGCATTCCCACCTGGCAAAACGACAAGGGTTCATTCAAGTCCAGCAGCCCCCTCAAATCTTCAACCTCGAAACCATCCTGGATGCTGGCGGGAGATTTAGTGGCCAAGCCAGACGGCGTGAATTGGAATTTCCCCACCACTCCGGACAGCGGTTGGTCCAGCCTGGCGTCGCATAAAGACAGCCGCGCAAGCTTGCCGGCCGGCGGGAATGAAGTTTTCATTGACGGCTCGGCGCGTTGGATCAAGGCCCGGGAAATGTATTTCATCCACTCATGGAATGTGCAGCGCGAGCTTTATTTCTTTCAGGAGGATCTGGGGGCGCTGGAGCCGTTCCGCAACAACGCCCGTAATTCACTCAAACGAGTTGAGTAATTTTTCAAACCAAAAAAATGAAAACGCACCAATCCACCAACACATTATCGGCCCGCCAGTTTGGGAGGGGTTTCACGCTGATCGAACTGCTCGTGGTCATCGCCATCATTGCCATTCTGGCGGCCATGCTGCTGCCCGCCTTAAGCAAGGCAAAGACCAAAACTCAGGGGATCCAGTGTATGAACAATCTCCGCCAAATGATGCTGGGGTGGAAGATGTATCCGGAAGATTACCAAGACTTGTTGCTGGGCGTCAACGGGGGCGGCAGCGACTATGTGGAGGCAGATCGGCGGGTAAATTGGTGCGATGGGAGTTTGAACTTCGATCCCAGTAATTTGGAAAATACAGACTACTCGCTGCACGTTGACCCCAGCCCGCTGATGCCCTATGTGGGAAAAAACCGCGCCATCTGGAGGTGTCCAGCAGACCAATCAAGGATTAACACATTGTTATCGCGAACCGCTGGCGCACAAACTTTGCCCCGCGTACGCAGCAACTCGATGAGTCAAACTTTTGGTGGTGGACAGTGGCTCCCAGGATCGGTCTACCGGACTTACGGAAGGGGAGCGCAAATCGTGAAGCCTTCTCAAACCTTCGTGTTCGTGGACGAGCACCCGGACAGCATCAATGACGGTGCCTTTGCCGTGCAAATGGCCAAAGTCACGGACACGACGGCAAAGATCATTGATTTCCCGGCCAGCTACCATAATGGAGCCTGTGGTTTCTCGTTTGCCGATGGGCATGCGGAGATCCACAAGTGGAAGGGCGGAGACATCAAACAGAAGGTGACCTACACGGGCAATATGTCTCTGAACGTAACGGCTGGCGATTCGGTGGATGACATCATCTGGTTGTCGAGCGTGACCAGTGTTCCCAGATAATTGCGGCTCGCCTGATAAATGATTTCGCTTCTGTCTATGCGCTCACCCTATTGCCTTTTCATCCCGCTCCTCGCACTGATAACCCAGCCGGGATTCGGGGCGGATGAATGGGTCAACCTGGTCAAGGATAACAGTCTCACCAACTGGGTGCAGCGCGGCGGCCAGGCCAAGTATTCCATGGAGGATGGCGTGGTTGTCGGCACCAGCGTAGTCAACACCCCCAATTCATTTCTTTGCACCGAGAAAACCTACGGCGACTTCATCCTCGAGTACGATTTCAAGGTGGATCCCAAGTTGAACTCAGGCGTGCAGATTCGCAGCGAATGTCTTGATAGTCCGAAGGAATTGGAGTGGCAGGGCAAGAAGATGCACATCCCCGCCGGGCGCGTGCATGGTTACCAGGTGGAGATTGATCCTGATGTTCCGCGCAAACGACTTTGGAGCGCGGGCATCTATGACGAGTCCCGCCGCGGCTGGTTGTTTCCCAGTGATGGAGTGGACGGTCCGCAGGGCAAAGCGTTCAGCGAACAGGGACTTCGTCTCTTCAAACCGCAAGACTGGAATCACGTCCGGGTCGAGGCCGTTGGCGATTCCATCAAGACCTGGCTCAACGGCACGCCGTGCGCGGATCTTCACGATGGATTGACGCCACGCGGATTCGTCGCCTTGCAGGTTCACATGATCCGCGATGATAAATCGAGAGAAGGCACACAGGTGCGCTGGCGCAATCTCCGCATCAAGGAAGTGACCTTGCCCACGACCGCCGCTGCGCCGCTGAACACGCTGACGGAATCGGAGAAGGCTGCGGGCTGGCGGCTGCTCTGGGATGGCCGAACCACGGACGGCTGGCGCGGCGCGCGGGCCGAGACCTTTCCGGCCAACGGCTGGAAAATAGCGGACGGCGTGCTGACCGAGCATGACGGCGGTGGCACCGGGGACGCCGAAGGCGGTGACATCGTCACCCGAGAGCGATTTTCCAGCTTTGAACTCGTGGCCGACTTCAAGATCACGCCGGGTGCCAACAGTGGGATCAAGTATTTCGTCCAGTCGAACCTCGACCATAACAACCAGACCGATGCGCATCCGACCGTCGGCTACGAGTTCCAGATTCTCGACGACGAGCGGCACCCGGATGCCAAGCTGGGACGCGATGGCAACCGTAAGCTTGGCTCGCTTTACGACCTGCTGCCGGCGTCCGCCGACAAGAAAGTCAATGCCATCGGGGAATGGAACACGGCGCGGATAGTGGTGCGGGGAAATCATGTCGAGCATTGGCTGAACGGGCAACAGGTGCTGACCTACGACCGTGACTCGGCGGCATTTCGCTCCAGCCTGAAACTGAGCAAATTCAAAAACGTGCCCGGCTTCGGCGAATGGCCGGACGGTCACATCCTGCTGCAAGACCACAGCTTCCTGGTGCATTTTCGCAACCTCAAAATTCGTGTGCTGGCCGCAAACTGACCCGGTCGGCAACTCAAGTTTACCAGCCAATATGAATCAAATTACCCGGCGCGGATTTCTAAAATCATCCCTCACTGGCGGCGTCGCGGTGGCCGTCCTCCCCAACCTTTTTCCCGGCGCGCTCTTTGGTGCGACGACGCCGGGCAAGCGAATTCAAGTGGCGCATATCGGTTGCGGCCGCATGGGACGTGGTGACATGCGCGGGGTCATGGAACATCCGCTGGCCCGTGTCGTCGCGGTTTGCGATCTCGACTCGAAACGCGCGTCCGCCGCACAGGAGCTGGCCGTCGAGTATTACCAAAAGCAGGGCGAGTCCAAAGTTACCGTTCACGCCTATCACGACTATCGCGAGGTGCTCGCCAGTCCGGAAGTTGACGCCGTGGTGGTGAGCACGCCCGACCATTGGCATGCGCAGGTCGCGATCGAAGCCGCGCTGGCGGGCAAGCATCTCTATGTGCAAAAACCGGTGACCTACAACATCGCCGAGTCCATCGCCTTGCGGGCCGCCGTGCAGGCGAAGCGGGTGATTCTGCAAACCGGTTCTCAACAACGTTCCGAAAATCCTTACGCCGCGTTTCGTCCCGCCAGCGAGGCCGTGCGGAATGGAAGACTCGGCCAGCTCAAGACCATCAAGATCGGCGTCGGCCTCGACAGTCCCAGCGGCAAACCGCCCGCGCCGATGACCGTCCCCCAGAATCTGGATTACGAACGCTGGCTTGGCTGCGCGCCCGAGCAGTCGTATATGGAAATGCGCGGGCATCCGCAGCGGGACACGGGCCGGCCCGGCTGGATCACCACCGAGGATTTTGGACTGGGCATGATCACGAATTGGGGCGCGCATCACATGGACATTGCGCAATGGGCGATGGGCCAGGAACTCGGCGGCCCCAAAACCATCGAAGCCCAGGCGGACTTCATGGCGGACGATGTGTGGACGGTTCATCATCATTACCACGTCGAGATGCTTTACCCCGGCGGCGTGCAGGTCATCCTCGACGACAAGTTCGAGAACGGCCTGCACTTCGAAGGCAGTGAAGGCTGGATTTTTTGCCGGCGGAGCGCTGAAAAAGTAACCGCCAGCGATCCGAACGTGGCTTCGGAAAAAAATGATCCGCTTCGTGCAAGTGATCCCAAACTGCTCTCGCCGCTGGACGCCCGGGCCACCCGCTGGATGCCGAGCCGCAACCATTATCTGAACTGGCTCGAAAGCATCGTGGCGAACCGCCAGCCCATCGCCCCCATCGAACAATCCGCCCGCAGCCTCCAGGCCTGCGCCACCGCGTGGATCGGCATGAAACTCAAACGCAAACTGACTTGGGATGCCGCCACGGAATCCTTCGTTGGCGATGACGAGGCGAATGCGCTCCGCAGCCGCCAGCCGCGCAAAGCGGAATTCGATTTCCGCGTCGCGATGAAAAAAGCGGGGCTGGCCTGATGTGGCGGTGGCGACAAGGCCAGCCACCACGCTCTGGTAACTCTGGCGGCGCAAATTTTATTATTGAGACTCGCAAAATAGAGTGGCGTGACTTTGGCGCAAGCGGAGCGCGGCGTTCACGCCGCTTCAACGACCAAAGCGGAACGGCGTTGAAAAATCCACCCCCGCCTGCGCTTTGTGAATTGAAGCGGCGTGAACGCCGCGCTCCGTCACCGTATTGCGCGAGTCTAATTAAAAAACGTCCGCGTCACCGCTCATGTCCAAACCAATTCTGATCGCCGGCCTGTCTCTCGCGCTGGCTTCAATCTTTGTGGCCGGGGTTCGGGCGGAGGAAAAATCCCCGGCGGACTATGTCCATCCGCTGATTGATACGCACAAGTCGCGCTGGTTTTATTTCTCCTCCGCGTGCCGGCCGTTCGGCATGGTGAACCTCAGCCCGGACACCAGCGTCGGCAATGACTGGATGCACGGCTACATCTACGGCGACACGAACATCCAGTGCTTCAGCCATGTTCATTGCTGGCAGTTGTATGGCGTGCCGGTGATGCCGGTCACCGGCGAGTTTCACGCGCACGAAGGTCTGGCTGCCGCCGCTTCGGGATTTTCCCACGCTGACGAAGTGGTGCAACCCGGTTATCACAAAGTTTTCCTGCAACGCTACGGCGTCACCGCCGAACTCACCTCCACGACCCGCGTAGGCTTTCATCGTTATACTTTTCCCGCGAGCGAACCGGCATACCTCGCGTTCGATTCCGGTGCGACGCTGATGGCGGGAGTGGATGCCAGTTCCGTCCGGCAGATCAGTCCCACGGAAATTGCCGGTCACTCGGTCATGTCCCCGACGATTCGCCGGCCGAAACCGTTCACGATTTATTTCGTCGCGCAGTTCAACCGGCCCGTCACCTTCGGCGCTTGGGAAAACAAAAAGCTGCTGCGCCCGCCGCCGCCGGAAGTTTCGGGAACCAATGTCGGCGCTTATGTGACGTTTCCCACCAAGGCGGGCGAGCAGCTGTTGATGAAGGTCGCCATCTCCTACGTCAGCATCGGGAACGCGCGAAGCAACTTGCTGGTGGAACTGCCGCACTGGGATTTTAATCGCGTGGTGCGCGAGTCGAAGGCGGAGTGGAACCAATCGCTCGGCCGCATTGCGGTGGCAGGCGGGACGGAAAACCAGCGCATAAAATTTTACACCGACTTGTGGCACGCGCTGCTGGGCCGGCGGATCGTGAGCGACGCGGACGGGAGCTACTGCGACATGACCGGCGCGCGTCCGGTCACGCGCCGGGTGCGTCTGGATGCCGCCGGCAAACCGGTCTTTCCACACTACAACTTTGATGCGTTGTGGGGCAGTCAATGGTCGCTGAACCTGCTCTGGTCGTTCGCCTATCCCGAAGTGATGGACGGTTTCTGCAACACGATGGTGGACATGTATCGCAACGGCGGCCTCATCCCGCGCGGGCCGGCGGGGGGAAACTATTCCTTCGTGATGATCGGCGATCCGGCCGCGCCGTTTTTTGCGGCGGCTTACAACAAAGGCATCCGGGGCTACGACGCGTCACTCGCCTACGAAGGCTTGCGCAAGAATGCGTTGCCCGGCGGCATCCGCGACCACGCCGGTTACGAACACTCCAGCCAGGCGCAGGGCGGCGGGATGAAATACTACGTCGCGCGCGGCTATGTGCCGGAAGACATTGAAGGCACCGGGATGCACAAGGACGGCGCGGCTATGACGCTCGAATACGCCTACGAAGATTGGTGTCTGGCCGAGTTTGCCCAGGCCTTGAACAAGGCTGATGATTCTCGCTGGCTTCGACAGCGATCCGCGAACTACACGAATCTTTGGGACGCGACCATTTCACTCATGCGGCCACGCAACAAGGACGGTTCATGGCTGGCGAATTTCGCGCCGGTCGGCGAGAAGTCGGCCAAAGGTTTCTGCGAAGCCAACGCCGCGATCTACACGCACTTCGTTCCGCAGGACATCGCCGGGCTGATGCGGTTGTTCGGTGGCCCCGAAAAATACTCGGCGGCACTCAACCGGCAGTTTGAACTGGCAGCGCAGGTGAACTTCGTCGCCGGGCACGACCAACACCAGTATCAGTGGGTGGATTACGACAACCAGCCCTCGACCGCGATGGCGCACCTGTTCAACTTCGCCGGCACGCCCTGGCTGAGTCAGAAGTGGGTGCGCGCGGTCAAGGCGCAGACGTTTGGCGACATCACGCCATTGGGCGGCTACAACGGCGACGAAGACCAGGGCCAGATGGGCGCGCTCGGCGTATTGATGGCCATTGGACTTTTTGACGTCGAAGGCGGGGCGGCCCGCCAGCCGACTTACCAGATCACCTCGCCGCTGTTTGACCGGGTGACGATCAGCCTGAACAAAAATTATTTTCCCGGCGCCAAATTCACCATCACCACGCGAAACAACTCCGCGACGAATGCTTACATCCAATCGGTGAAGCTGAATGGCCGGGCATTGAATCAGTTTTGGTTTTTGCACGCTGACCTGGTGCGCGGTGGCTCGCTGGAGATTGAACTTGGCCCGCAACCGAGCCGCTGGGCCGCTGAATCGGCTTTGCCCAGGGCGTCTCAATGACTTGGGAGAACTTTGAGCGTTGAATCCAAACCAACGATTTTAAAATCGGTTTACTGCGACGTGATTGCCGCGCCGATCTTGGTGCCGGTCGGAGGCGTGGGCTGGAAATACGTGGCGAGGAATTTCGTGAAGTCTGCATCGAACATCGCGAGGGCTGTCTTGATGGGTTCGGCGACTCCCATGTTTTGCTGATCCTTGACCAGCAGCACCCGCAGCTCCGTCACGTTCTGAGGATTTACAGTGAGGCCGGGTTTGGTGGCTCCCCTGATGAGGTCGGCTAGGTTCGTTTCGCGTAGGTGATAGGCGAACGAAAGCGCGGTTTTTCGGAAGGCGCTCAACTCAAAAATGCTTTTCCTAAAAGTATCCTGATACGCCAGAGGAACTTTATCCTCCACGGACTTGGCGACTTTAATGGCTTGCTCCATCTTCGATGCCGCTTGTTCAAGACACAGTTGCGTGTTTTCGCGGGTCCAAAAATTCGGCGGCTCGGTCTGGTCGGTTCTTAGGAATGCGGTGCGGCGGCTCGATTGCCAGCCGGGCGTTTGCCAACTGGCTCCTTTGATCGTCGCTGCGGAGAGCAGATGAACGGGATCTACTTTGCCGATGGTGCGGGCCAGCCACGAGACATCCCACGGATACAACTCCACGGCTTCCGAGGCTAGTTTCCAATAGAGGGCGACCGTGGCGGATGTTTTTCCGTAGGGCTTCGCAAGTTTCGTCAACGCGGCGTCATCGCTGATGCCAGGATTTTTGAAAAAGAGTCCGGTCACGCGCAAGTTCGGGTCTTCTTTGTCGGGCACGTTGCCGTAGTATTCCTTGATGCCTTTGAGTTTGCCGGCGTTGTTCACGGCTCGTAGCGCTCGCAGCGTGGCCACGGGTGTTGCGATATAGGTGAAGGGCTCCATTTCTTCCGTGAGACTGCCGGTCCAAAGTTCCCCGATGACAGGCATGTTCCGGTCTTGCGCTTTGGTAAGAACATTCTTGAACCACCGATCCGCAGGAAAAGCGATCTGAACCTCCGCGATGCTGGAATGTAGCGAAAGTCCGACGCACGAGGCATCCAGCAAATCAATACAACGATATGTCTCGCCAGCGGAAAGTTCCCACGGCTCCCAGAAAAGGATGCCTTTCGGATTCAGTTCGCGCCAGGTGCGGGCCA
>JAYWBR010000411.1:0-3424 GCA_043781315.1 Verrucomicrobiota bacterium
GACAAATTCAGCTACACGCTCTGGCAGCCGCGTCGCCGGCCCGCCAACACCAACGAAACCGAGCTGGGTCGCTTCCTCCTGCAAACCCGCGCCGGCCACTGCGAGTATTTCGCGACCGCCACCGTGCTGCTGCTGCGCCAGTTGAAAATTCCCGCCCGCTACGCGGTCGGTTTTTCCGTGCATGAAAAATCCGGCAGCGGCTACGTCGTGCGCCTGCGCGACGCCCACGCGTGGTGCCTGGTCTATAACCCGGCCACGGACACCTGGCAGGATTTTGACACCACGCCGGCCTCGTGGGTGGCGGAGGAGACCCGCCGCCGGTCCGCGTTCGAGTGGGCGGGCGATGTCTGGGCGTGGATCAAATTCCAATTCACCAAATTCCGCTGGGGCCAGACGCACCTGCGCAAATACCTGCTCATGGTGCTGGGGCCGGTGCTGCTGCTGTTGCTCGGCCAGATTTTGTTCCGGCAAAAGCGCGCCCGCCGTCGCGCGCCCGGCCCGGCGCAGATTCCGGTCATCTGGCCGGGCCTGGATTCGGAATTTTATCAGATCGAAAAAAAACTCGCCGTGTGCGGCGTGCCGCGCCAGCCCAACGAACCGCTGGCCGGCTGGCTCGAACGGGCCACGACCGCGCCGGGCTTGCAGGAATTGCGACCGCCCCTGCGCGACCTCCTGCGCCTGCATTACCGCTGCCGCTTCGATCCGCCGGGTTTGAGCGCGGAGGATCGGGCGGCGTTGCGGCGTGGCGTCGGGCGGCTGTTGGAGGCGCTGGAAAAAAATTAACCCGAACTCCGAAGCTGCGGCGTCGCTGCTTGCCAGCCAGCTTCCGAATTCGCAATCAGTTCACCCGGTCGGCGATCTGAAAACGGAACATCCGCTGCTTCATCCACCGCACCGCCAGCAGATCGTAGAACGAGGCGAACAGCCGGTTCCACACGCCGTAATGCGCCACGCCCGCCGTGCGCGGGTTGTGCCGGATCGGAATTTCCGTCACGGTGAAACCCTCGATCTTGAAGAGCGTCGGCAGGAACCGGTGCATGCCCTTGAAAAATTTCAAGTCCGCCACACACTCGCGTTTGAACGCGCGAAAGCAGCAGCCTGCGTCGGTGATGGTCTCGCCGGAAAGTTTGTTCCGCACCCAGTTCGCGATGCGCGACGAGGCGATGCGGACGAAGCCGTCGCCCTGGCCCCGGGCCGCCACGCGCGAGCCGCAGACGCAGTCAAAATTTTTCAGCGCCTCGACAAACTGCGGCAAATCGCGCGGATCATTTTGCAAATCGGCGTCGAGCGTGACGATGAATTTTCCGCGCGCGGACTTCAGGCCCGCCCACATCGCGGCGCTTTGCCCGGCATTTTTGGCGAAACGCAGTCCGCGAATGCGCGCATCCGCCGCCGCCAGCTCCTTGAGCAGCGGCCAGGTGTTGTCCGTGCTGCAATCATCGGCCAGGACAATTTCGTACGTGCGCGCGAGCGGCTCGACGGCCGCGCGGATGGCGGCGACCAGCGGGCGGAGGTTGGCCTGCTCATTGTGGCACGGGATGACAAAACTCAGTTCGATGGCGGTTGGGTCGGCGCTCAAGGTGGGGATACTTTTTAGAAATTGCCCCGGAGCAGCAAGCGAAAAGGGAACTTGCGCCCGGATCCGGTGCCGGCGGGATTATTTTTTCAGCGTCTGCTTCACGAGCAGGTCGGCGATGAGTTTCTTGTCCTGGCCGCGCCGTTTGAAAGTGACCACGCCCCACGCGTTGCCCAGCACGCTGCCGAGACTCGTCGGCACATGCCAGAGCCAGCGCGGGTCGCGGTCGCGGACCAGGCCGCGCAGCGTGTGCCAGAGCGGGCCGACGAAGGTGACGCAATAAACCCCCGCCAGCCAGAGCGGCACGGGCGGACTTTCCTTCATCCAGTTCACCGGCATCTCCTGTTGCACGCGGAGAAAATGCACCGTGGCGCGGCGGCGTTTTTGCACGAAGCCCCACCAGGTTTGCACGTAGTAATGATGCACGCCGCGGCCGGTGATCCGCAGCCATTCGCGCTTCCCGTTTTTCATCAGGAACAGCGCGACGTGCGTGTCCTGGAATTTTTCGTTCGCCTGCACGGATTGCAGATCGGCGCGGCGGTACACAAAACCGTTCGCGCCGAGCGGATAGGAATACGTTCCGTCGGGGAGAATCCAGCGCTCGGTTTCGCCGGCGCGCGCGACGAGTTTGGGATTGGCGCTCATGATCCAGCACGTCGGATCGCTGATGTGCAGCCGGTGCGTGATGTAGGCGCAGAACGAACTCATCTTGGCCGACGGCAAATAATATCCCTCGACACCGAACGCCTGGGGATTCGCGGCGAGCGCTTTCACCGCCAGTTCGATGTAGTCGGGATGCGTGATTTCATTGTCGGCATCCACAAAGACGATGTAGTCGCCCGTGGCGTGACGGAGCGCGAGGCGTTTGCCTTCCTCCATGTTCTTGCCGTTGTCGTCGAGGATGACTGCGCCGTATTTTTTTCCGATCTCGCGCGTGCGGTCGGTGGAGTGCGCGTCGGCGAGAATGATTTCGTAGCGATCGCGCGGGTAGGTCTGCCGGGCGATGGAGGAGAGAACGTTGTCCAACAACGCCTCGGCATTGAGCGTCGGCATGATGAAGCTGACGCGCGGCCAGTGGGTGGACGGGGTTGGTGATTCAGACATTGAGATTCCCTATTTTGAAAGCGGGCGCGGCGCGGAGACATTCACTGGCGGTGGCCAGGTCACGCACATAAATAATGTTGCCCTCGGCTTCCTCACCCACCTGTGAAAGCTTTCGGCTGAAGGGCTCATAGGCGCAGGGAATGAATCCGCACGCCCGGATTTCGCGGTGCAACTTCGCCTCGTCAAAACCGTAGCGGTTCCCCACGTTGCATTTTTCGGCGATGATCGCGCGCAGTCCGGGTTGCTTCAACGTCTGCATCGCGCCGCCGAAAACTTCCGTTTCAAAACCTTCGACATCCACCTTGATCAGCGTGGGCGGATTGCCGGCCAGCTCTTTGTCGAGGGGGATCATTTTGACCGTCACCGATTCGGCGGCTCCGCCATTGCTGGCCACGAAATTTTCCGTGCCCAAACCGACGCTGAACTGCGCAGTGCCTTCGGTGCGTCCCACCGCCGCGTTGATGGCGTTGACGCGGTCGTTGAGTCCGTTGAGGCCGATGTTGCGCTGGAGCATTTGGAACGTGTCCGGGCTGGCTTCAAACGCCGTCACCGTTGCGCCCGCCACGCCGGCGGCTAAGACGGTGAACGCGCCGACGTTTGCGCCGACATCCACGAAGCGGTCGTTGGCCCGCAGAAAATGCATGACGAACGCCATCGCTTCAAACTCGGGCAGCCCGGGCGTGATGTAATGCGCCGCGCCTTTCATGCGGGGCGAGATCAGGAGCCGCGTGTTGTTGGGAAACG
>JAYWBR010000412.1:0-3420 GCA_043781315.1 Verrucomicrobiota bacterium
GTGGAGATCACGAAAGTGAGCGCCACGCGCGGCGTGAAGGTAAAGGAATTGTCAGACGGTTCAATCTTGTCGTCAGGCGAAAAAACTGTCTCCGATTTCGAGGTCATCGCCAAGACTGGCTTGGAAAAAATCACCGGCGTGATGCTGGAGGTGTTGCCGCATGAAAGCCTGCCGCGATTCGGGCCGGGGCGCAAAGAAGGCGACGGAAATTTTGTGTTGAGCGAGTTTGAGCTGCGTTGGCGCGAAGGCACGAACAATGTGGATCAGCAGGTTAAATTTGCCGAAGCGCGCGCGGACTATTCCCAACCCGATTATCCGGTGTCGAGCGCGATTGATGGCAAGGCCGTGGATGGACAAAACGGCTGGGCGGTGAAAGGCGCGCCAGTCGGGGCATTGCGTCATACGGCCGCGTTCAAGATTGAGTCACCCATCGCCAGCACCAATGGAATCAAGCTGCATTTCACCTTGAAACAAACTTTCGGTCCCGAGCATCTCATTGGACGCTTCCGGCTGTTCGTCACGACCAATGACAACGCGCTCGACTTCGGCCTGCCCGAAGCCGTCGTGGACGCAGTCCGATCGCCCGCCGGCGAACGCACGCCGGAACAGGCTTCCGCCCTCCTTGATTATTATCGCTACACGGACACGGAATTTTGGAAACGCAAACTCGCCGTGCTGGACGTCTCGGCACCGCTGAAGACCGATCCCAAACTCAAGGAATTGAAAAAGGCACTTACCGATGCCGAGATGCCGGTGAAACTCGATCCGTACCTGTTGCAACTCCGTGTGGACGCAAAAGCCAGCGACAAACAAAACGAGAACAAACGGCTCACCGTCGTGCAGGATTTGACCTGGGCGCTCATCAACAGTCCCGGGTTTTTGTTCAACCATTGATTTGATTTCACGATCCGGAAAACCCAAGCCTTAAAAATTATGATCAAAATAACCGGCGGCATGTGCAGCGATCTCTGCGATCCACAAATGAAAATGACCCGACGCGACCTGCTCCGCGTTGGCGGCGCGGGCATGCTCGGGCTTTCGCTCGGATCATTGTTCCAGCTTCAGGCGTTCGCCGGCGAAGCCGGCAAGCGGACCGGCGGTCCCGGCTGGGGCACCGCCAAGAACGTCGTGATGATCTATCTTCAGGGCGGACCGAGCCACCTTGACCTTTGGGATCCAAAGGAAAACCAACCGGACAACATCCGCAGCACGTTCAATACGATTCCAACCAAAATTCCCGGTGTCCATTTCACAGAAATCCTCCCGGAACTCGCCAAGGTGAACGACAAGTTCACCATGATCCGCTCAATGGGCTACACGCCCAACGGACTGTTCAATCACACCGCCGCCATCTATCAGATCATGACCGGCTACACGACCGACAAGGTCAGCCCCTCCGGCCAGTTGGAGCCGCCCGACCCGAAAGATTTTCCCAACTTCGGCTCGAACATCGTCCGGTTGCGCCCGATGGAAGAACCGATGCTGCCGTTCGTGATGCTGCCGCGTCCGTTGCAGGAATCCAACGTCATCGGCAAAGGCGGCACGGCTGGATTCCTTGGTAAATCGTTCGATCCCTACACGCTGTTTCCGGATGGCGACGACATGGACATGACCAAGATGGATCGCATCCGGACGGACGACCTCAAGTTGCCGCCGGAAGTTTTTGCGCTGCGCCTGCAACGCCGCGCCAAGCTGCGTGAATCCATTGAGCAAGCGATGCCGGACATCGACAAGGCCGTCGCCAACTACAACCTCGACGACTATTACCAGCGCGCTCTCAACCTCATCGTGTCCGGCCGCGCCCGCAAAGCTTTCGACCTGAGCCAGGAGCCGGAAAAAGTGCGCGACCGTTACGGACGAAATACTTTTGGCCAAAGCTGCCTGCTCGCGCGCCGCTTGATCGAAGCCGGAACGCGCGTCGTGGAAGTCATCTGGCCGAAGGTGGCGAACTCGGACAATCATTCGTGGGATCAACACGTGGACCTGACCAAGCGGATGAAGAATCAATCCGGCCCGATGCTGGACGCCGGATTATCCACGTTCATCGCCGACATGGATGAGCGCGGCTTGCTGAAAGACACGCTCGTTGTGGCAATCGGTGAATTCGGTCGCAGCCCGCAAAAAGGCGTGAGCACTTCCGGCAACAGCAACAGCGCCGACGGTCGCGATCACTGGCCTTACTGCTACACATCAATCGTGGCTGGAGCGGGCATCAAACGCGGCTACGTCCACGGCAAATCCGACAAGACCGGAAGCAGCCCAACCGAAGATCCCGTCCACCCCATGGAACTGCTCGCCACGATGTATCACGCGTTTGGCATTGATCCCGAGACGATCGTTTACAATCACTTGAAGCAACCGCGCGAACTCGTCAAAGCGAAGGCGGTGACGAAGTTGTTTGCTTGAGGTTCCGACTACGTAGGGCAGACAGAAAAATAAAGCCAAGCGAGACGATTCCGGTCGTTGCTGGCTCGGGGATTGTTGTGATTGAATCAATCGAGATAAGAGATGATGGGGAGAATCATGCCATATTATCCAGGTCAGGTTAAAGACGCGAGAGAACCGGAGTGTTGATCATGCAAGTATCCCCTCGATGGTTTTGCCCGAAATACCGGTGAGCCTTGCATCGAGGCCCTGAAATTTCACCGAGAGCTTCGTGTGTTCAATGCCGAGCAGACGCAACATCGTGGCGTGGAGATCGTGGACATCCACCGGATTTTCGATGGCGGAATATCCCAACTCATCCGTCGAGCCGTAAACAATTCCCGGCTTCACGCCGCCGCCGCACATCCAAATGCTGAAGCCAGCGTTATGATGATCGCGGCCGTCGCCACCCTGACTCATCGGCGTGCGCCCAAATTCTCCCGCCCAGACAATCAATGTGGAGTCAAGCAAGCCGCGCTGCTTCAGGTCGGTGATCAAGGCCATGCAGGCGCGGTCAATTTCCTCGGCTTTGAATTTGATGCCATCTTTTACGCCGCCGTGATGATCCCAATCTTTGTGATAAAGCTGGATGAAACGCACGCCGCGTTCGGCGAGCCGGCGCGCAAGCAGACAGTTCGAGGCAAATGAACCATCGCCGGGCTGGCAGCCGTAAAGTTCCAGCGTCTTCGTGCCTTCCGGTTTGATATCCATCAACTCCGGCACGCTGGTCTGCATCTTGAACGCCATTTCGTACTGCACGATGCGCGTCGCGATTTCCGGATCGTCCACGATGGTGTCGTATTTGGCGTTGATGGCGTTGATGGTATCCACCACGTCCTTTTGCTGCGCATGTGTGACGCCAGCCGGATTGCTGAGGTAGAGAACTGGATCGCCTTTGCCGCGCAAATGCACGCCTTGAAAACGGCTCGGCAGCAACCCCGCCGCCCATTGGCGCGCCGCAATCGGCTGGTTTTGTCCGCCCTTGCCCAGCGAGGT
>JAYWBR010000413.1:0-3418 GCA_043781315.1 Verrucomicrobiota bacterium
TGACGGCGGCCAACGTAGCGGACATCACCAAGACGGCGGAACTGCTGCACGGACAGGAGCAACAAGTCCACGCCGACGCGGGTTACACCGGCGTGGAGAAACGTGCAGAGATCGTGGCGCTGGAACGAAAGATTGACTGGCAGATCGCGGGCAAACGCGGGGCGATCAAAGCCCTGGCCGAAGGCGCGGAGCAAGCAGCGCTCAAAGCCGTGGAGAAAGCCAAAGCCTCCGTGCGAGCGTTTGTGGAACATCCGTTTCACATCGTGAAGAATCTGTTTCGGCATCGGAAAGTGCGGTATCGAGGGTTGGCCAAGAACGGGCATCAACTTTACACGCTCTTTGGACTGGCCAACGTGCTGATCGGCAGCCGCACCGCCACGAGCTGACCAACCGATGAATCAAACCGGTTGAAGCGGTGAAAAGGTGGACAAAACCGCCACCCCACCGGAACGGACACGCGACCTCAAGCGGTCCGACCGAAGTTTTTCAGGCCGCTTGAGCGTCATCAGCCACCCGTCCCCTCAGAAATTTCAAAACACAGCTTTATTCAGCGTCTCCCTAGTGGCACGGGCGTCTCGCCCGTGTGTTTCTCAAATTCCACTACGGCGTCTTCTTCCGCCGCTTCGACTTGAACAACTCCAACTGCGGCTCCTTGAAGAAATCATAGTTCTTCAGGATGCGGATGACCTGGAGCAGGTCGGACTTCTGATAATTGCGATTCGTCTCGGTGCGCGCCACGAGATCAGCGAGCATCGCGCGGAACGGGATCACTGCATCCACGCCTTTGGCGCGCAGCACGGCGATGCTTTCCTCACGGGCCTCCGCGGACTGCGGCAGCGCGGGGACGATGAGAATCTTCAGCGGCGCACCGTTCTCGCCAAACACCCGGGCCGCCTGCTGGAACACCTTGGTGCCCACAAAACGGAAAATCTCCGGCGTGCTCGCCAGCCGCGCGGAGCTGAACGTCTCCGTGTGCCAGCCTTTCACCACCACAATCGCCCGCTCGACAAACTCCAAATCGCCCGAGCCCAACTCAAAAGGCTGCTGGCCGGCCCGCTTTTGTGCCAGCGGATTAAGGACGAAGAAATCAATGTCGTCCTCCTCACGCCGGGTTTGCGCGATGTATTTGCGATGCTGCCGGACCAGGAACCCGTGCAGTTCAAAGTATTCGCGGACGATGGTTTCGCTGACGGCGGACATGGGAATTTTTGATTTACGATTGACGATTTACGATTTCATCCAATGCCTGGTTGATCAAGGTGGCTGAGACTCGCTGGTCCCAGACGACTTTTCCAATCCGCTCGGCGAGCACGAACTTGACTTCACCGCCGCTGACTTTCTTGTCGAGGCGCATCGCGGCAAAAAGTTTCTTCCGCTGCGTGGCGTTCAGCTTCAACTGTGTCGGCAGACCTGCGCGCTGGAACAATTCCCGGATTCGTTCCACGTCGCCCGCCGGCAACCCCAGCACCTGCGCCGAAAGTTCCGCCGCCGCCACCTGGCCGATGGAAATCGCCTCGCCATGCAGAAATTTTCCGTAGCCGGAGATGTTTTCAATCGCATGGCCGATGGTGTGGCCAAAATTCAAGATCGCGCGCAGACCGCTTTCGGTTTCGTCCTGGCCGACCACGTCGGCTTTGATCTCGCAGCAACGGGCGATGACGGCGGCAAGGGACTTCGGTTCGCGCTTTATAATTTGGGGCAGGTCGCGCTCCAGTCGGGCGAAGAATTTGGCGTCGTAGATGATGCCATATTTGATGACCTCGGCGAGGCCGGCCCGAAATTCACGCTCCGGCAAAGTGCGCAACGTGTCGAGATCGCACAGCACGAAACGCGGCTGATGAAAGGATCCAACAAGATTTTTGCCGGCCGACAAGTTCACCCCAACTTTGCCGCCGACGGAACTGTCCACCTGCGCCAGCAAAGTCGTCGGCACCTGCACAAAGGAAATTCCGCGCAGATAAGTTGCGGCCACAAAGCCCGCCAGATCACCGACCACGCCGCCGCCGAGTGCAACGATGAAGGATTTTCTTTCGAGCTGGTGGGCCGCGAGTTGGTCGTAGCAAGCTTGGACTGATTTCAAACTCTTGGAGGTTTCCCCTGCTGGAACCGTCAGGAGAATGGAATCGAATCCAGAACGTTTCAAGCTGCGCCGCACCGCCGCGCCGTAGAAAGGGACGACATTGGTGTCGGAAATGATGGCACAGCGCTGGCCCAGTTTTTGACGGCGGCACAACCGGCCGAGCTGGTTCACCAATCCTGGCCGAACAGTGATCAGGTAACTGCGATTGCCCAGCGGTACGTTGACGTTTGCCACGCCGCCAGAATAAGGACTGCCGGAGTCATGTCAAAGTTTTCAACGATGACGGCCGGGGCGCGAGGCACCAAAAGCCATCCCTTCAACGCGATGGTATGTGGGCTGCTGAATTACCGGCGTGTGTCATGGTAATTTGAAAAAGCTCGCGGCCGGGGTGCTGATGGTTTCACTGCTGGGTGGCAGTGTTTTTTTAGTCGGGTCGGGGGCACTGGCCAAAGATCAGACCGCCACGGTGCAGCCCGCCCCAACCGTTTATTTTTATGAAACCGTGTTTGCCCGCGAAAGCCCCAACCTGGATTCCCCTCTCAATCACCACACCCATTCACCTCAACTGCTGGCCGGCACAGCCATCGAGTTGCTGGGCTTGACACTCGCCGCATTGGTCGGACTGGTGGCCGGCATGACACCGCCAAAAACCCGCACCGACAAACTCAATCAACTGCCGCCGATCAAACCGCGAATCCGCATCCGGCATCCGGTTGAGGTCACTCACCGAAGTGTCCCGAAACCGGCGCTGTCTGCCACGCGGCGGGACATTTCCAATGGTGCATTATGGAGCAACTCAACCGCGTTGCGAACTTGTCGGAAGAGAATTCCCCAGTGCCCCTTTACCACCCGGCCAGCAAACCCGCTGCGGAGCGATCTGCCCGACAAGGCACTGCCCCGGAAAATTGTCCTGCCATAAAAAGTGCGAAAGCGCTTGCGCCCGGCGAAAGGTGGGGCATTATGTCGGTTCCTTGGAACGCGGGGTGGAGCAGCCCGGTAGCTCGTCAGGCTCATAACCTGAAGGTCGTGGGTTCAAATCCCACCCCCGCAACCAATTTTCGGCCTTGAGACACTCGTTTCAAGGCCTTTTTTATTGGTGTTTTTGCACTTTTACTCGCTTTCACGATTCCTTTGCATCCCTGTGCAACTTGCTGCTTCTGGACGCGCTCCTACCCACACAACCACCCACACGGCATGGCGCGGCACTTTGTTTGATTGCTCCAATCCGCCAACGCCCTGTGCTAAGGAGACGCTGAATAAAGCTGTGTTTTGAAATTTCTGAGGGGACGGGTGGCTGATGACGCTCAAGCGGCCTGAAAAACTTCGGTCGGACCGCTT
>JAYWBR010000414.1:0-10295 GCA_043781315.1 Verrucomicrobiota bacterium
CAGCCATGTCTGGCGGAGGCACCCTGACCGTTGCGCTACAGGCGGTGGAGGACGACGAAGACGGCTGGGAAATCAGTGTTTCCGACACAGGGACCACTCTCACGCAGCAGCAAGCTCTGCGCATCTTTGAGCCATTCCAGTCTCAGAATAATGTCGGTACGGGTCTGGCGCTTGCCATTGTTTATCAAATTATCCAGGCCCATGACGGAAGAATTACCGCCGGTCCCAACGAAGGCGGTGGAACCTGCTTCCGGCTGCGCTTGCCACGCGAGGAAGTAAGCCTGGGATTGCCCGAAGGCCAACTCGAATCCGAATCCACGGAAAGCGTCGTGCTGGATGTTTCCTCCCGCGCGGCTTCCGCCGGTTCCGGGGCCAATTCCGGAGAAGGAGGCGCTCGTGGGTAACATCTTAGTCGCGGACGACGAGCGCTCCATCTGCGAACTCCTCGACATCACTCTGCGCCGCGAAGGCCATCGCGTGGAAACTGTGAACTCGGGCGATGCGGCTAAGTCCAAAATCGAATCGGCAATTTACGACGTCGTTGTTACGGATATCCGCATGCCCAAGGCCAACGGCATCGAAGTCTTGAAACATGCGCATCAGATTTCCCCGGACACAGCCGTTATCCTGATCACCGCGGTCGATGACTACGAAGCGGCCGTCGAAGCGGTGAAAGCGGGCGGAGCGGCCGACTACATCCGCAAAGGCCCGGGGCTGGTCGACGATGTGCGTTTGTCCGTCGCGCGGGCCTTGCAGCGGCAGAGTCTGAGCCGGCAGAATTTTGCTCTCAAGCGCGACGCTGCATCGCACAATTCGCTGGATAACATCATCAGTGCCAGCACCACGATGGAGAAGCTGAAGCAGACGATTCGTACCGTCTCCTCCACCAGCAGCACCATACTGATCCAGGGCGAGAGCGGCACGGGCAAGGAACTTGCAGCGCGCGCTGTCCACACTTGCTCACCGCGCGTCGGTGAAGCTTTCGTTTCCATCAACTGCGGCGCATTTCCAGAGACGCTGCTCGAAAGCGAACTGTTTGGCTACGTCAAGGGAGCTTTCACCGGCGCCAATCAAAATAAGCGCGGCCTGTTTGAAGTCGCTAATGGCGGCACCATCTTTCTCGATGAAATCAGCGAGACCAGCCTGCCCATGCAAGTGAAGCTGCTACGGGTATTGCAGGAGCGGCTGGTGCGGCCCATCGGTGGAACCAGCGAGATTGCCGTTGACGTGCGTGTGATCGCCGCTACCAACCGGAACCTGGATCAAATGGTGGACGAAGGTCTGTTTCGCGAGGATCTTTACTATCGCCTCAACGTGATTCCGATCCGCGTGCCCTCGTTACGCGAGCGGCCCGAAGATATCTCCTTGCTGGTCAATCACTTTTTGAAGAAATATGCGCCCGCTGCGGGCAAGCAGATTCGTCAGATTCACGCCCCGTGCCTGGCTGAGCTTTGCAGCTACGAATGGCCCGGGAATGTCCGCCAGTTGGAAAATACGGTCGAGCGGGCCGTCGCCCTAGAAAGCTCCGACGAACTCCACACCGAACTCCCTGCCGAACGTCCGAAAGCGCGGTCTGCAGCCGCTGCGGCAGGCGGAGCGGCTGCGGTGCTGTCCGTCGGCGTCTTCCCGCCGGAAGGGTTGGACATGGAAAATCACGTGGCGCAAATCGAGAAGTCGCTACTGCTCTCCGCCTTACAGCAATCCGGCGGCGTGCAGACTAAAGCCTCAGATCTGCTGAAAATCTCCTACCGCTCGTTCCGTCATCTCGCCAAGAAATACGATCTGTAAACGAACAATGGAAGCACGGGCGTCCTCGCCCGTGCGGTAGCGAACCATGGTTGGATACGGGCGGTGAAAAATATGTTCTAAACCCAGCACGGGCGAGGACACCCGCGCCCCCAGATGACTTTGAACCCTTACGATTTCCCCCGCTGCAACTGTTGCTTCCAGCCCAGTACGCGGGCTTTGGCGCCCTCAGCCTCCGCTTCGGCGATCATGCCTTTGCAATGGTAGAGAACTGACAAGCTGGTGTGCGCCATTACGTCGTCGGGATCCAGCTCGGTGATGCACAGAGCCACAGCAATTGCCTCGTCGAAGCGGTCCAGATTTTGCAGGGCGCGAGCCAGACCATGCATGGCCTCGGTGAAGGTAGGGTCGGCGGCAACAGCGGCTTCATACTCAGTGAGAGCTTTTTCCTGCAGGCCATCCGCCATGGCGTCGAGAGCCGTAAAGTAATGATCTTCTGCAAGTTGGCGGGCGGAATCAGTCATGTGAGAATCTGCTGCGATTCTAGCGCACGCCAAGGCTATACTCGGAGAAACATGCTCTCTGGCTTGCGCTTTCTGTGGAATTCGACGAAGGGCCACCGCTTGGCCCCATGGCGCAGCCCCTATCTTCTGTGGCGGGTGGAAACCTATTGCGGCGTCAAGATGCAGAACATCGGGTTTCTGGAATTCTGGGGATTTCTCTGGCGCGAGCGCGCTAACCTGAAGCGCTTCCTGGCGTGGACGGGTGAAATGCAGCGTTACACGCGAGAGGAACGTCCAGGCCGTTCGGAACCAGCGTAGAGCGGATCAGACGTTCTGTGAGCTTGCCGCCGCCGCGCTGCCCATCTTGATGGCGACTTCCGCGCCCTTGGCGATGCCCAGTTGTTTTGCAGCGTTCCCGCGATTCACCGAAATTTCCAGGAAGCCCATGCTGCCCAGAATCGCAAAAGCCTCTCCGGGAGCGCCCTGCGCGTAGTGGCTGTAGATTTCCGTAATTTCGGTCTTGCCAATCACAATGCGGAACGGTGGAGGGTCATTGCCCAGGAGCTGCGGCGCATCCGACGCGCGAATATTGGTGATCAGGTTGCCGTAGCGGTCAATCTTCAACACAATGCCGCGCAAGGAACCGTCCGGCGCTGCTTTCGGCTTGGGGGCGGCAAAGCGCACGTAATCCGTAATTTCGTCGCCAAATTTTGCCGGATCCACGCCCTTGGCAAGATTCGCCGCGACCGGGGCGAAAACATCGCGTCCATGAAATGTGGAGCTCATCGGCTGGCGGAAGTAGTGGCTGGAAGTAATCTCGCGGACCATCACACTCGCTGCTTGCGCGTAGACGAGAGAAAGCACGCCATTATCAGGGGCAACGAAATAATGTTCGCCGACCGTGGCCAGAATGGGTCGCCGCTCGCTGCCTACGCCGGGATCGACTACGACCATATGGACCGATCCGCTCGGGAAATATTTATAGGATTCGGAAATGGCGAGCGCGCCATCAAGCACGTCGAACGCTTGTATGGCGTGCGTGATGTCCACGATGCGGACCTCGGGGAAAACATCCAGCATTACGCCCTTCATGGCGCCCGCGAAGTGATCCACGAGGCCAAAATCGGTCGTCAAAGTTACGATTTGCGGGTGCGCCAAGGGAGTGTCCTTTAGGTTCGAGTTTTCTTCGCCAAATTTCCAAGTTAGCGCCGGATGGCTTTCGCGTCAAGGCACGGGGGTAATAAGCAGGGATCGAATTGCGGGCAGCCAGCGAACGTTTTGGGTATGCAGAATCTGCATAATTCGCGAATGAAATATTCAGAAAGTGAATACTAGTTTTGCTAATTTTTGTTCTTTACTCGTAGCGCAGCGCTTCCACCGGATCCATGCGCGAAGCTTTCAAGGCAGGGAAGAAGCCCGAGACAATGCCAACCAGCGCCAGAATGGCGAAGGAAATCAGCATCACGCTGCTCGACGCGCGCAGAAAGATGTCTCCTTCATGGTTCAGGCTCTTGTGGAGGTCGCCATACAACGGCATCGGCGGAATGATCCACGTTAACAATACGGCCACGGCCATCCCGATGATGCCGCCCATGAAGGTCAACACCAAGGCTTCCAGCAAGAACTGAATCAAGATGTGCCGCTGCCGCGCTCCCAGCGCTTTGCGCAGGCCAATCTCTCGCGTGCGCTCGGTTACGGAGACCAACATGATGTTCATGACGCCGACGCCGCCGACTCCGAGCGTGACCATGCCGATCAGCCCGAGCACAGCTTGCAAGCCATAGGAGAAGGCGTTCATCATCTGCGCGCCTTCGACCGTGTCCCATTCCGGCGTGGCTTTTTCGTCCTTCGGATCGAAGTGGTGCCGTCGCGCCACCACTTCGCGAACCGCCGCCAGGGCTTTCTTGTTGAGGTTCGCCGATGTCGGCTGGAAGATGATCTCGTCCGGATCTTTCAAATCCTTCAAGTCCCGCATGAGGTGGAAGGGAACAAATGCCTGTTCATTGTCCGGGCCGTTGTACATGGAATCTTGAATCTTGTCGCGCAGCGTGCCGATCACCTCAAACTCCAGGCCGCCAATGCTGACGCTTTGCCCAACCGAGGGCGCGCCCTGGAATACGCGCTGGGCCGCGTGATGACCGAGGATGACGACGCGGCGGTGGTCGCCGAAATCGCTTTCTGTGAAGTAGCGGCCATCGTCGATATCCAGGCGGCGCATTTCGCCGTAGGGCATTTCCACGCCGCGCGTTTGGATCGAAATTACGCGAGAACCCACCTTGTACGGGAAATTACTATCAATCTCCGCGCTGACGGCTTTTACGAGAGGAACCTCATCACGAATAGCCTCAACATCCGCGTATTCGTACTGGATGTTCTTGCCGGCGCGCTGCCCGCCCGCCTGGAGACTGGTTTGCCCTGGCCACAATACAATGACCTCATGACCCACGGCGTTGAAGGCAGCCGACACGGTGCCGCCGAGTCCTTGCCCGAAGGCGAGCAGCAACACAACCGAAGCCAAGCCCCAAACGATCCCCAGCATGGTTAGAATTGAGCGCAGTCGATTGCGCATCAACGATTGCCAGCCTTGCGCAACTAGTTCTTTCAGAAACATGGTTAACCTATTGATAAATAGTTGGTTAATTAATCAACACTAACATCGCCAGATCCGGTGCGAACCGACAACATGGGCCCGCCGCCCCGCACTTTGCCGATCACCGTCTTGTGGCCTTCCTGCACTTTGCCTTGCACTGTGGTGGCGACCGGGTGATTGATGGTGGCGTCGCCGGAGCTGGTGGCGAGATCGACATCGAAGGCTGCTTGCGAAGGCAGACGCAGGTGCACGTTGCCCGAACCGGTGTGGACCCGCCAGGACGCTTTGGGATTCCCGTCAACCTCGATGTCACCGCTGCCCGCGCTGGCGCGCAGTCCGCCCGCGAGGCCGTTCAGGTGAATGTTGCCGGAACCGGTTTCGATGTCGGCATCGCCCAAGCCTGTTTCTTCAAATTCGAGGTCGCCGCTGCCAGCGCGCGCATAAATTGGGCCCGACAGTTTCGCCGCTTGAATGTTGCCGGAGCCGGTGTGAAAGCGCATCTCGCCCGTCAGCCGGGCGAGGCGCAAATCACCGGAGCCGCTTTCCAGTTCGATACGGCCCTTGAGATCGCGAATATCTTGGTTGCCCGAGCCTGTGTGCGAGCGTACAGCAGTTTCGGTCGGAACCGTGATTTCGTAGTCCACGGATAGGTTGTGGACGTCGGCATATTCGATGCGGATGCTGTTGCCGTTTTGATGAATGGGCGGGTTTTGCTGTAGTTCGTGAACTTCGCTGTCGTGCGAGCCGGTTAGCCAACTGCTGTTGGCGTGGATGGTGGCGTGGATTGCGACCGTGCCCGCAGGTCCACTGCGGACGGTGATGTCGCCCGAGTGGGTGAGCACCTCAAGATCGACGGGGCCGGTGACGGTGAGGGTGTGATCGAACTTGCCGACGACCGAGGCGTGCGAAGTGCTGGTGAGGGCCAAGGCGATAAGACCGACCTGTAGGGCAGCGAGTATGCGAGAGATCATCATCTTTCTCCTATTCATAACGAAGTGATTCGACCGGTTCCATTTCCGCAGCGCGGCGGGCCGGGTACATGCCTGCCGTAAATGTGATCAAAGACAGAGTTAAGACCGAAGCGACGACCGCCAGCGTGGAAATGGTGGGTTTGGGGATGAAGTCGGGAAGAGGCACGAGTGCCATCAGGACGCAGAGTCCCACTCCACAACCGAGGCCGATGCCGCCACTGACGACGGTGAGCATGGCGGACTCTGCAAAAAACTGTTTCAAAATGTCAGCCTTGGTTGCGCCCATGGCTTTGCGGACGCCGATTTCGCGGGTGCGCTCGGTGACGGAGACGAGCATGATATTCATGATGCCCACGCCGGCGGCGAGCAGGGCGATGCCGCTGACCAGCGAGAGCCCGGTGCGGACGGCGAAGGTGACGGTCTGAAACTGTTTGATCATGGAGTCGCTGGAGAGCATCTCGAAGTCGTCGTCCGCGCCGGGCGGGACTTTGCGCACGGCGCGCATGAGGCCGCGCGCCTGCTCCATGCTGTCTTCGATGACGGCGGCGTCGGGGGCCTGGATGAAGAGGCCGACGCCGCGGCGGCGGCCGTAGCGGTTGAGGCCGGTGGTGAGCGGGATGAGGGCCTGGCCGCTGGTGTTTTCGCTGGAAGCCGTGCGCTCGAAAACGCCGGCGACGGTGTAGCTGATGGACTCGACTTTGACCCGCTGGCCGACCGCACCGCCGCGCGGGAAGAGCGTCTTCGCGACATCGGCGCTGAGCACGCAGATGTCGCGCGCGGATTCCACGTCGGAGTCGAGCAGGGCGCGGCCTTCGGTCACGGTCCAGTTGTTCGTGGCGAAGACGCCGGGCGTCGCGCCGAGGACGGTGACGTTCGGCGGGGTCTTGGCGTAGCGCGAGGTGAGTTCGCCATTCCAAAAATCCGCCTGCAAGCCGACCGCCGGGGCAAAGGCGGCCTTCTTTTTGAAAGCCATGGCCTGCGCGAAAGTGATGTCGTTTCGCCGCAAGAATTTCATGAAGCCCTCGGGGCCGCCAAAGTACGCGCCGGGCATTTTCTGGATGGCGAAAGTGCGGCTGCCGAGCGAGCCGAGTTCCTTCTCGATGTTGTTCTGCATCGCGCGCATGGCGGTCATCACGAGGATGATCGAGAAGACGCCCACGAGCACGCCGAGCAGCGTGAGCGCGGAGCGCAGCTTGTGTGTGGCGAGCGCGCCCAGCGCCATGCGGAAACTTTCACCCAGCTCGGCGAGGAGGCGTTTCATGGGGCATTCATTTCAAAGGGGGCGCGGGCTGCTGTCGGGGAAGCTGTCAGCTTCCCCGACAGCAGCGCACGCTCATTTCGGCACGACGACGAAATCGGGGAAGCGCTTTTTCAGCTCCTTGTCGAAAGAGGCGAGTGCGGTGCAGCCTTCGGCCTGCGCGCGGGCGAGGATGAGGAAGTCGGCGAAGTCACCGCCATCCGCGAGGTGCTTCACCGCGCGGCGGAAGCGCACGCGATCTTCAAAAACGAGGTCGGACCTGTTGACGAGCGATTCGAGCGCGCTGGCGAGTTCCTCGCGGCTGAATCCATAGGTGTCGCTCAGCACCCATGCGACCTCGGCCAGCACGACGTCGCTGAGAAAAAAGGTGGCGTCGGGCTCGGCGAGCAGGCGGAGCACTGCGCGCTCCTGAGCGTGATCGTCGCCCGCAATGAGGCGGGTGATGATGTTGGTATCGAGGGCGATCACTTCGCCCGGCGTTGGATGCTTTGGCGCGTTTCGCCAATGCTCCTCAAGTAGGCATCACCGGCTGCGCGCCGGATGCCGGCGTCCATTTCCTCAAGAGTGGCGGGTTGTTTCCGCCGTTTGCCACAATGGCGAAACGCCCCGGCCAGGTCGGCAAGCCGTCCCTGCTTCACATGCACGAGGAGCTGGCCGTCATCGGTGATCTCGAAGACGAGCTTGGCCGAAGGCTTGAGGCCGAGGGCATCCACGATGGCCTTGGGAATGGTGGTCTGATTTTTCGAGGTCAGCGTGGATTCTGCAATCATGCAAGGAGCGTTGCGGGATTCCTTGCCAAAGTCAAACGGCAAGGACTCACCAAGTTCGACACAAAAGGTGACAGGATTTCGCGAAAGTGTTATCCGCCTGCGCGCGATGCCGTATGAATTCCACGACACTTCACACGTCGAGAAGCGCGCCCGTGAACGCGGGTTCACCGTCGGACAGGCCATGCTTGCGATCAATGAACCCGGCTCGATTCTCAAGACGCCGCCGCGCCGGGGCAATCACGGCGGGATGCTTTGGTTGTTCTTTCGCGCATTCGAGGGTAGGACTCTCGCAGTCGTCGCCGAAATCAAACTCCATGAATGCTGGATCATCACCGGATACTGGAACTGACCTTCACAGGTTCGTCATCCCGATCACCGAACCTCCGATCGTGGAAATCGACACCGAGGCCACGGCCGCCTACATCCGTCTCCGCGAGGCGAAGGTGGCGCGCACCGAGCCTTTCGGCTCCGACAGCGGCTTCGTGATGCTCGACTTCGATGCGGAAGGAAACGTGGTCGGAATCGAAGTCGTCGGCCAGCAGGAGTTCAGCATCCGCGAACTGATTAAGTTAGTGCCTGTGCAAACGACCGAGACGATCCTCGACCGCACCCGTTACGTCACCGCGAAGCTGCAGGCGGCTTGAAAAGTGCAAAGGCCGCTTGAATTTCCGGCCCGGCCGTGGATGCGCAGCCCTTTGTGCTCGCGGCCATGGAGCCACGACTGGACGGGCAGATTGCACCGCGCCGCCGTGGTGAAGACCGGGAGCCAGGCGACGATCGTGGACGTGACGAAGTGCGCGGCGTGCGGTTCGTGCATGCGGTCGCGGCTGCGCATGGCGGGAGGTTAGGGGAAGCTCAGCTTCGCAGACGATCGCGTTCCGAAGTGAAATTTCGGAACGAGGGAGAAAAAAGGGCAACGTGAAAAGCATCGCCTCCTGACTCAACTGGCGGCTATAAAGCGGCTTAATGACAAACGAACAGGCGGGACATGAAGCAAAAGTGACTCGGGTAGCACTCGTTTCCTGCGTGAAGACGAAACAGAAATCGGCTATGGCCGCGAAGGACCTGTATATCTCGCCGTTCTTCAAGAAGATGCGGCGTTACGCAGAGCAAAATGCCGACCATTGGTTTATCCTTTCTGCTGAACACGGTGTCCTGCACCCTGACGAAGTAATCGGTTACTACGAGCGCACCCTAAATAAGATGCCCAAGCTTGACCGAATGAAATGGGCCGAGGGAGTCCAACGTCAACTGCTCGAATTGCTTCCCCCGCATGCCACTGTCGTCTTTTTGGCGGGAGTTCGTTATCGGGAAAATGTGATCCCATTCCTTGAAAGCCACGGTTTCACGGTGCCAAAGCCGCCCATGTATGGGTTGAGATCTGGACAACAGCAACACTGGTTGGATGAGCAGATGCGCGATGAGTGACCCACGCGCCGACCTTGATCGGTTCTACACGATTCTCTCGCAACTTGAAGCCTTGGAGCAACAAGGGTTGCAGTTAGATGGATATACTGGCCGATCACCCTTCCCGGTTCGGGGTGTCTATTTTTTCCGTGAGCCAGCAGACTACCGACTGTCGAAGCCAACCTCCTTGCGAATCGTGCGCGTTGGAACCCATGCGGTGAGTGCAAAATCAAAATCAACCTTGTGGGGAAGACTGAGAGCACACCTTGGGACGCGTGCTGGTGGAGGTAATCACCGAGGGTCTATCTTTCGCCTTCACGTTGGTGCCGCCTTGCTTGCCCGCGACGCGCTGCCCATTCCAACTTGGGGAGTCGGTTCATCTGCACCTCCAGCGCTCCGCATAAGTGCGACCGCTATGGCAGAGGAGGCTGCCTGCGAGCGGAAAGTGTCCGAGTATATCGGAGCCATGACAGTGTTGTGGGTAAATGTGCCTGATGAGCCGGGCACCAACAGCTTACGCGCGCTCATTGAGCGCAATTCCATCGCACTCCTCTCAAACCGTTTTTCCCCCATCGAGCCGGCGCAGGCTGACTGGCTGGGGCACCATAGCCCACGGCCCGACATCCGGCGGGGCAACCTCTGGAACGTGAACCACACAGACCAGGCATATGATCCGCAGTTCCTTGACGATCTTGAAGCAGCGGTTGAGCGGACGTGTAAGCAAAGCAGACAAGCAACCGCCTAATTGTCCCCCTCGTTACGAAGCTGGGGGCTTCGTAATGCGTGTTCCTCCTCGTTCCCAAACTCCGTTTGGAAACGCACTTGCCGGCGAAACTCCGTTTCTCTCCTCGTTACCAAGCTCCTGCTTGGTAATGCCGCTGTCTGCGAAGCTCTGCTTCGTCGGCGTGGATCACGCGCGAGCGCTCCGCTCAGATGCCGGCGCGGGGAAGTAGAGCTTCCAAGACAAGTGCGTGACCAAGCTGGAGCTTGGTCACGAGGGGAGGATGGTCTCTCTCCTCGTCACGAAGCTGGGAGTGGATCGCGGGAGGT
>JAYWBR010000415.1:0-3414 GCA_043781315.1 Verrucomicrobiota bacterium
AACTCGGCGATTTCCTTTTCGATGGCCGCCCGCTGCTTCAAATAATCCTGGTAATCCGGCGAGTCGGCCCGCAACACGCCGAGCAAGGGCCGTTCGGCAGGTTCCGCGCTGCTGGCAAAGATGCCGTGCAACGCGTAGTAATCCTTCGTCGAGAGCGGATCAAATTTATGATCGTGGCAGCGCGCGCAAGTCACCGTCAGCCCCATTGTGCCGCGCGTGACGACATCAATGCGGTCGTCAATGATGTCGTTCTGGTTGTTGAGAAACTGCCGGCCCAGCGTCAGAAAACCCAGCGCCGCAAGCGTGCTTTTGTCTTCGCCGAGCGCGAGACGGTCTGCGGCAATCTGTTCGATGAGGAATTGATCATACGGTTTGTCCTCGTTGAACGCGCGGATGACATAATCGCGGTAAGTGTGGGAAAAAGGAAAGCGCCGCTCCTCGCCACCGACGAGATAGCCTTTCGTATCAGCGTAACGCGCCACGTCGAGCCAGTGGCGACCCCAGCGTTCACCGTAGCGCGGCGAGGCCAGCAGGCGGTCCACGAGTTGCGCGTAGGCATCAGGACGTTTGTCGTTGATGAAAACTTCGACCTCCTCGGGCGTCGGCGGCAGGCCCAGCAGATCGTACGTCACGCGGCGGATCAACGTGCGCCGATCCGCCGGCGCAGACGGCTTGATTTTCTTTTGTTCCAGTTTGGACAGGATGAAATTATCCACCGGCGTTTGCACCCAGCGGGAATTTTTAACTTTTGGAAGTGCGGGCGGCGTCACGGGTTGAAACGCCCAATGCTTCGCGCGCGCCTCGTGCATGTCGGTCAGCGGGATCGGGCCGGCGACGGCGCGCGGATCGGGCGCGCCCATTTTCACCCAGGCGACGAGCGTGGCGATTTGCTCGGCGGAAAGTTTGTCGTCGTCCGGCGGCATTTGCAGATCTTTATCTTCATACCGCACCGCTTTGATCAACAGGCTTTCATTCGGATTGCCGGGCGAGAGCATCGCACCCGAGGTTCCACCTTTGATCAAGCCCGCGGGCGTGTCGAGCCGCAGCCCGCCTTTGAGCTTTTTGGCCTTGTCGCTGTGACAGGAATAACAGCGGTCAACGAAGATCGGCCGAATCTTCGCCTCAAAAAACTCCGCCTGCTCGGGTGTGAACTCCACCGCCAGCACGAGCGTGTTCGTGGCGAACACGCAGCCAGCCAGAAATAAAATCAACCGTCTCACGCCAGCAGTTCCTTGACGACCTCGCCGTACACATCCGTCAGCCGATAATCGCGGCCCGCGTGGCGGAAGGTGAGTTTGGTGTGATCAAAGCCGAGGAGCTGGAGAATCGTCGCGTGGAGATCATGGACGTGAACCGGTTTTTCGACCGCCTTGAAACCGAACTCATCCGTCGCACCATGCACGTAGCCGCCTTTCACGCCGCCACCGGCCAGCCACATCGAAAAGCCGTAGTGATTATGGTCGCGGCCGTTGACCTTGCCCGCGTTGGAACCGGGCGTCGGCAGTTCCACGGTCGGCGTGCGGCCAAATTCACCGCCCCAGATGACCAGCGTGTCCTTCAACATGCCGCGCTGTTTGAGATCCTTGAGCAGCGCGCCGATGGCCTGGTCGGATTCGAGGGCGAGCTTCTTGTGACCCTCTTCCAAATCATCGTGATTGTCCCACGGCTGGCCCTGGCCGTGCCAGACTTGCACGAAACGCACGCCGCGTTCGAGCAAGCGCCGCGCGATGAGCAACTGCCGCGCTTGCGCGCCGGAGCCGTAAAGTTTTTGAATCGCCTCGGGTTCGCGCGCAACATCGAACGCATCCGTCGCATCCATCTGCATCCGGTAGGCCAGCTCAAACGACTGGATGCGGGCTTCGAGCTGCGCGTCCTCCGCGCGGCGGCGCGCGTGCTGCTCGTTGAGCGTGCGCAACAAGTCGAGCTGCTGCCGTTGCTCGGCCTGTGAGACGAATTTGTTCTTGATGTTCTCGATCAACTTCTCGAGGTCCTTGAACTCCGTGTTGATGTAGGTGCCTTGGTAAATTCCCGGCAGAAACGCGCTCTGCCAGTTTTGCGATTCCTGGATCGGATAACCACCGGGACACAGGCTGATGAAGCCGGGCAGGTTTTGATTCTCCGTGCCGAGTCCGTACGTGACCCACGAACCCATGCTCGGCCGCGGCAAGCGCGACTCGCCGCAATTCATCAGCATCAGCGAAGGCTCGTGATTCGGCACGTCGGCCTGCATCGAGCGGATCACGGTGATGTCGTCAATGCATTCGCCGACGTGCGGAAACAAATCACTGACCTCGATGCCGCTCTGCCCGTACTTCTTGAACTTGAACGGCGACTGAAACGCCGCGCCGGTTTTGCGTTCGGTCGCCAGGTATTCCATTGGCAAAGGCTGGCCGTGATATTTGGCGAGGCTGGGCTTGGGATCAAACGTGTCCACATGCGACGGCCCGCCATTGGCGAAAATGTGGATGACGCGCTTGGCGGTGCCGGGAAATTGCGGGGCACGCGGGGCCAGCGGGGAATTCGCGTTCACGCCGCCAACGATCGGAGCCGAGGCCGCACCGAGAATTTGCGGCCCGACGAGATTGGCCAACCCCAGCATTCCGAAGCCCATGCCGCAACGGCTGAGAAAATCGCGGCGCGTGAGAAAGCGATCCGCGAGCCTGGGCTGATGATGTGAGGCGCTCATGGTTGTAAATCCGTCGGCTTCGAGCTTCGACCGTTTAGTTTCCAGCTTTTGACGGAAGTTTCAACGAATAATTCAGCCTGACCAACAATCCCGTTTCAGCAGCGGCGGGCGGCGGAGTGGCAGAATCGGCCCGCAAAAAAACGCCGCGTTCGGTTGAACGCGGCGTGAGTGGAGCGGAAAAATTCCCGGCGGACTAAGGTTGCAGGATGCGCAGCGTGAACACTTCGGAGCTGGCGCTGTTCTGCTTGGACGGGCCGAATTCGTTTTGCTGGAAATCAAACTTGTAACGGTACTTGACGCCGCTCACCCCGGCCGGCACCGGAACCAAGCCTTCCCAGCGGTTGCTCATCAGCAAGGTCGGTTTCATCGGATAAACCTCGGCCCCGATCAGGATCTGCGGATGGATGGTGTTCCACTGGAGCGTGTGTTGGCGCGAATTGAAGGCCACTTCCACCGGATACAGCCCGTCGGCGTTGTGCACCTGCTGGCGGGGCGTCAGGTTGGTGAATTTGGCCGTGCAACCCGTCAAGACCAGCGACAAAAACGAAAGCAGCAAAATATTTTTCAACATCCCGGCAGCGTGGCAAAGCGGCGGAAAAATGTAAAGTTGGATTCTGCGCACCCTGGCTTGTGGGTGTGATTAAAAGCGGGTGAGGCGTTGGCGGAGCGCCGGTCTGTGACCGGCTTAGGGCGTGGCAGTTGGCAGCGGATCGAACCCTTGTGAAAAG
>JAYWBR010000416.1:0-10281 GCA_043781315.1 Verrucomicrobiota bacterium
TCATCGGCAGCCGGAGTTGATCCGTAGTTTCTTCACCGCCACCGGCACCGGCACCCGCTATGCCGCATAACGGCCCTATCTCATTGCCGGATTAATAACAAACAACATGAAAACTATTTTTCAAAAAAATGTCCACGCGACGCAGCGCGTCTTGGACTGCTCCGGCAGAGCGCAGCGGCGACGGAGCTTTCGAGCGGACGACGATTCACTTGTATCCACAAACCATCGCGCGGGCGAAAGCGGTGTCGCGCTGCGCTTGCCACCGCAGTCCACGACCGCGCGGACATTTCGCACCGCCGGTTTTTTCACGCATCACGCATCACTCGTCACGCTGCTATGTTTCATCATTCTGCATTTATCCTTCATCCTTCGTGTGCAAGCGCAGAGCTATTCGATAGACTGGTATAAAGTCTCCGGCGGCGGCGGCACCAGTTCCAACGGCACGTTGTCCGTGAGCGGCGGCAACTACGCGGTGACGGGCGGCTTCTGGTCGCTCTACGCCGTGCAAACGCCCGGCGCACCGACGTTGAAAATCACGCAGGCCGGCAGTCAGGCCATCGTCTCGTGGGATCCGTCCGTCGTGGGTTACATCCTGCAAACGAACGCCAACCTGACCACGCCAACATGGGGCAATTACCTGGGCAGCGTGGTGAACAACAGCGCGACGAATTCTCCGCCGCGCGGGAATGTGTTCTTCCGGCTGAAGAAATAATGAGGAATGGGTAGGGCGGTGCTGCCGCACCGCCGGGCGTCGCGGCAGCGACGCCCTACCTTCTGACGGCGGTTGGCGGAGGTTGGGGAAAAAGGGGACGCAGTCATCAGGGCGCAGCCTCCGGGCTGCGCCCTTTTTATTTTCCAGACTCCGGCTGGCCGGCTGGACGCACGGGCTTCGTGGTGCTGGAAAACCCAAACCTCGGCACACGAACTGGGTTAACTCCCCGAGCGGCGCGACGAATCCCGTCCCCGTCCCCGCCGTGTCGCCGCAGAAGTTCTATCGTCTGTTCAAACCGTAATTTGCGGGGAGAGTTCAAGACCGGCGGCGAGACATCGCCGCCGGTTTTTTTGTCGCCAGTGAAGTGGCTTTGAAGTCGGACGATGAATTGTCAGCGCCGATTCAAATTCTTCATCCGCCATGGCTTAAGGCATCACGCGGATGTGATAGTAGCGCTCGGGCGCGCTGGCCGCCGGATCAGTCATGGCCTTCGGCGCGCCGTCGCCGGAAATCTGGTTCACAAAATTCCAGTCCGGGTCGGTCAGGAAATTTTTGTAGAACAAAATGCACGGTTTGCCGCGCAGCGTCGGGATCATCACGGTGAAGGTGTTGCCGGTGCGGGCGGAATTCTGAATTCTGAATTCTGAATTCTGAATGAACCGGCCTTGGAGCACCAGGTTGTGATAGTTGCCCGCTGCGGTGGCGATCACGCCGGTTGCGTTGGGGTTCACGGTGCTTTGGCCGTAGAGATTGTCGCCCCACGCCGTCACGGTGCCGTCCGCCCGCAGGCCGAGGTTGTGCGCGTACCCGGCGGCGACGGTGATCAAGTTGGTCGCTTCAGTGGGAATATTAATTTGCCCGAGCGAGTTGTCGCCCCAGCCGATCACGGTGCCGTCGGCTTTCACCGCGAGGCTGTGGAAACCTCCGGCGGCAATCGCCACGACTTGGTTCAAACCAAACGGCACGGTCGCTTGTCCGGCGTAATCGCCGAACGGCCCGAGGTTATCGCCCCACGCAATGACAATTCCGTCCGCCCGCAGTGCGAGACTGTGATGCGCGCCGGCGGCGATGGCGACGAGGTTGGTGGCGTCATCGGGAAAATCCAATTGCCCCCAGGTGTCATCGCCCCACGCGACGACCGTGCCGTCGCCGCGCAAGGCGAGGCTGTGCGAGTCGCCGCCGTCGAGCGCGACGACGTTGGTGGCTTCGGCGGGAACGGAAATTTGTCCAGTGTCATTCGCGCCCCACGCGGCGACGGTGCCGTCGGGCCGCGCGGCGAGACTGTGGGAACCGCCGGCGGCGATGGCCACGATGTTGGTGAGGTTGCCGGGCACGTTGCACTGGCCGCTGCCGTTGTTGCCCCACGCGATGACCGCGCCGTTGGCGAGCAGTGCGAGGTTGTGATAGCCGCCCGCCGCGATGGCCACGGTGTTGGTGAGGCCGCCAACCAAAGTGGACTGGCCGAAATTATTTTGTCCCCACGCCGCCACCGGAATTGTGCGCACCACGGCGACCGTGCCGCTGGTGTAAAGCGCGGCGGTGTTCCAACCGAGTCCGGCGGCGAGTGCGGGAAGCGTGATGCTGTTGAAGGAACCAGTCGGAGTAGCTGCGTCGAAGAGTTTGAAACTGTCACCGGCCGCAAGGGGGTTGCCGCTGGAGTTCGTCACGAGCAAATTCCCGGCGAAGGTGAGCAGGCCGGTGGTTTTCAAAACGTCGTTGGTCGTCGGCAATTTTCCAATCTCCATCAGCGTCGTGCTGCCCGCGTAAAGCGTGACGGTGTTGCTGACCGTGAGCGTGCCGATGGATGCGCCGGGCGTGAGGGTTGCGCCGGAGCGAAGGTTCACGGGGCCGGCGAGAATCCCGTTGCCACCGAGTTTGCCGCTCCAGACCGTCACCGTGCTGTTGCCGAAACTTCCGTGAACCAGCAGCGTGCCGTTGCTCACGGTCGTTGCGCCGGTGTAGGAGTTCGTGCCGGCGAGCGTGAAGGTGCCGCCGCCATTTTTCACCAATGAACCCGTGCCGCTCAACGTGCCGGAATAATTGGTGGAGCCGCCGTTGTTGCCGACGGTCAGTTGATTGGCACCGAGTGCGATGTTGCCGGCACCGCTCAAACCGCCCAGGACAATGCTCGTGATGCCGCTCCAGCCGAGGTTCGCGCCCGCGCCGGCGGCGTTGAGCACGGCGTTGGAAAGTGCGGATGGACTGGTGAGCATGACGGCGTTGGTCAAGACGGTGAGCGTGCCGCTGTAAGTGTTGAGCGGGTTGCTGAGATAGACCAGCGCGCCGGGCGACGAGGCGCCGCCGCCGTAGTTCACGGTGAGCGCGCCGCTGCCGGTCAGTTTGGATTCGATCAAGATGTCTTTGTTCAACCAGCGTCCCAGCAGCGTGCCGCCGCCAGCGGCGACGTTGAACGTCGAGTTGGTGAAATGCTGGTCGCCGTCCACACCGAAGATCGTGCCGCCGTCGAGGGTGATGGCGTTGGTGATGAAATGCTGCACCTGCGTGTTGCCCGAATCTCCGCCAAGCCGCAACTGCCCGCCGCCGGTGATCACAACCGGGCCGGTGCCGAGCGCGAGGTCTTTCTGATTTTTGCCGCTGTCGGTGCCGAGCGCGACGATGCCGTTGCTGATGACGGTGCCGCCGGTAAAGGTGTTGTTGGCGGTGTTTGTGAAGGTGAGCGTGCCCGCGCCGGATTTTATGAGCGCATTGGTGCCGCCGATCAAGCCGCTGCCGCCGAAGGTGTAGTTCTTCGTTGCGCTGACGACGAGGGCGGAAGGTTGCAGGGTGCCGCTCAAAAGGACCGGCACGTTGTTTGAGCCGGTGTCGGTGAAGTTCGCCTCGTTGCCAGCGTTGAAGACGATGATGTTGTTGCTCGGGTCGAACCAGTTGGCCGAGCTGGCGGTGTCCCAGAGGTTGCCGACGCCGTCGCCTTTCCAGACGAGCACCGAGTTGGTGGGGGGCGGATTGGAGATGACCACACCGCCGATCGCGAGCACGCCACTGCTGTAAATCGCGTTGGTGTTCCATGACAAATTGGTGGCGAGCGTCGGGAGATTCAACGTGGCGAAGGTTCCGCCATGAGCAGCGGCGTTGAAAATCTGGAAGCTGTCGCCATTGGTGAGCGTGCCGGAAAGATTCGTGACTTGCAGCGTGCCGCCGTAAAGCAACGTGCCGCTGACGCTCACCAAATCTTTTGCGCCGCTGGTCTTGTTGATCTCGATGAACATGGTGCTGCCCGCCGCCAACGTGAGGCTATTGCTGACGGTGAGCGTGCCGATGGCGTTGTTGCCGGGCGCAAATTTTCCATTCACGGTCGTCGCGCCGCCGATGATCCCCGTTCCGCCGAGTGTGCCGGACGCGCCGACGGTGACGGGCGCGGTGGATGGAGCGGCGTTGCCGTTGATGAGCAAAATGCCTGCGTTCACCGTGGTCTGGCTGGTGTGCGAAATGTTGGTGCCGGTCCAAGTCCAGGTGCCGGTGCCGACTTTGATGAAGCCGATGTTGTTGTAAGTGTTGCCGGCAAACGTGGCGGAAGTATTCAATCCGCCAACGCTCCAGTTCACGGCGATGCCGTCGTTGCCAGTGCCGCCGGAAGCGTTGCCGCCCGCCGCGCCGGAAAGTTCGCCGATGGAAATGGTGGGGGTGCTGCCGCCGCGATTTTGCAGGCTGGCGGTGCTGCCGATGTTGAGTCGCGCGTTGGGATAACCGGCGGAGTTGTTGCAGCGAAAATTTCCACCCGCACTGTCGCTGGTCGCAAAAATCTGGCCGGTGAACGCGGCCCAGTTGCCGCTGAAATCGGTGCGGACATAAGGAATCCAGACCGTGAACGCGCCGCCACCGGTGAGCGCGCCGCTGAGGGTGCAGCGACCGTCGCAGTCGAGCCGGCCGGTGGAATTCGTCGGAACAACAATGGGCCACGCGCAATTCTCGCTGGCCTGGAGGTCAATCATGCTCAGGCGTCCGTTGTCGAGCGTGACCGTGCCGGTGCCGACGCCGGTTTGATTGCCGGCCACGCTGCCGAGCGAGACGGTGCCGTTCTTGATGACGGTTCCGCCGCTGAAGGTGTTGGCCACTGTGAGTGCGAGCGTGCCGGGGCCGGTTTTTTGCAGCACGCCGCTGCCGATGATTTGTCCGGCAATGGTCAACTGATCGGCGGCGTTAAAAACTTCCAGCGTGTTGGTGCCCGCGTTCAACGTCATCCCGCGATCGGTGTAGGATTCGCCGGTGACGCGGAGCGTGGCGTTGCCGGACAAAATTAAATTGGTCGAACCGCCGGGTGGATTGCCGAGCGGACTGGGGTAGCCAACGGCATCGAGTTCGGCCACGACGACTGTGCCGCCGCCGATGACGGTGCGGCCGGTGAATGAATTGTTGAGCGCGCTGATGGTGAGCGTGCCGGAATTGGATTTCACCAGGCTGGCCGGGCCGATGATCGCGCCGCTGCCGGTGAGGGTGTAATTCGCGGTGCTGTCCACGATGAGGTTGGCGGTGACGAGCGAGCCGTTAAGAGTCGCGGTGAGATTGGATGCGCCGGTGTCGTCGAAGCGCACGCTGTCTTGCGGCACGAAATAATCCTTCGTCGCGCCGTTGAGAAAGTTGCTACTCGTGACGAGATCCCACGCGTTGCCATTTTGTCCGCCGGTCCAGGTCAAGGTTGCGGGCGGGCGCGCGTTCAAAAGGACGAGCGCGATTTGGCCCGGCGGATTGGTGAGCGCAAACGGAATGCCTTCGAGTCCGGCGACGACAAGGTTGTTCAAGCTGCCGCTCAATGTGCCGGAATAATTGATGAGCGGATAAACACTGCCGGGCGGCAACGTGGCGTTGAGTTTGTGGATGATGAGGGTGTTGGTGCCGAGCAAATTCAAATTGCCGGTGACGGCGAGCAGGTCGTTGGTCTTCGTCGTGCCGGTGGAATCGTCGGACAAATCGAAATCATTCAGCGTGCGTCCGGCGAGGGTAAGTGTGTTGGCGATGGTCAACGTGCCCGGCACATTTGTTCCCGCTCCCGGCGAAACTCCCGCGCCTTCGTTGATGGAAACCGCAGAGCCGACAACCCCGGTTCCGCCGAGCCGGCCATCGAGCCACACGCCGCCGCGCAGGGTCACGGGGCTGTTTGGCAGCGAACCGTTCACGACGAATGCGCCTTCGCCGATGAGGGTTTTGCCGGTGTAGGTGTTCGTGCCGTTGAAAGTTAATCGGCCCTTGCCCGCCTTCGTCAACGCCATTGCGCCGGTGAGCGCGCCGCTGCCGTCGAAGAGGTAATCCTTGGGCGAATGCACGCGCACGTCGCCGGGCGTGAGCGAACCGGACAGCGTGATGGCGGTGTTGTTTGAGCCGGAGATGTCGAAGAGAACCGTGTCGCCCGGATTGAACGGCGCGGGGTTTGTGTTGGCGTTGCCGACGTAAAACCAGTTCGTGAACCAGTTCGCGGTCGCGGCGGCGTCCCAGACATTTCCCGACGTGCCGCGCCAGACGAGTCGGGCGTCGGAGACGGGCGGCGGCGGCGGCGGCGGCATCTGGTTGCCGAGAAAATAATCCACGTAGCTCGCTTGATAATAACCTTTGCAGGTGCATTGGACGCGGTAGGCGGGGTTTTGCATCAGGCAGTACAGGCGGTTCGTCGCCGGAATTTTCGTGGTGTAAACGCGCAGCTCGGAATAGTCGTTGGCGACGAGGACAATTTCCTCGCGCCAGTCGCCGAGGATGTCGCCCCAGAACGCGGCGCGTCCGCCGTATTGCTGATGCACGCCTTCGTTGTAGATCGAATAGACGCGGCCCGCCGTGCCGGAGTTGGGATCAAACTTGTTGATGACGGGATTCAACGCGCCGCTGCCCGCGCCGTCCTCCAGTTCGCGGGAAAGGTCGGCGTCCCACCAGATGGCTTCGGGCGGCCAGATGTTGTTGGCGTAAATCTGATTTCCCTTGCAGTCGAAGATGCCCGGCTGCGTGGAATAAAATTCCAGCCCGCGATGGTTTGGATCCATGTCGAACGTCGTGCCGCGGCCCACATCGGCGACGCCGGCGGAATACCATTTCTTGATGATTGCACCGCTGCCCATGTCAATGAACGCCGTGGCGAGCAGGGTGGAATTGTTCTGCTGGATGGAAAACATTTCCAGCCCCGGCCGGTCGGGGTCAATGTCCGTGACGTGAAAGCGGTCGCCGTGGATGAGTTCGGTGTCGAAAAGCGGCTGGCCGTCCACGCCGTTCAAGACCGAGCCAACATTGATCAGATCGTCAATGCCGTCGTGGTTCACGTCCATGATGCGGATCTGGTGGCCCCAGGATTCATTCGCGTTGTTGGCTGGCGTGTGGAACCAGCGGCGCGTCAATGTCGGCCCCACCGGCACGGTGTTGCGATAATCATAGGTCATCGTCTCGCGCTGGAACGCCTGCGACGCGTTGCGGTTTTCACAATGAATCAACACGCTGGGATGCACCCCGTCGCAATACATGATGCCGAAATGGCCGCTCATCGGACCGTCCGCCGGCCACAGGTTCGTGATGACGGCCCGCGTCATTTCATGGCCGGTCAAGCCGTCAATGATGGAAAGGTATTGCGTGATGTCATCCGGCGCGGTGGCGACTGCGCCGTCGCCGAACACCACGCCCTTGGCCGTGCGGACGATCACTTCGGCTTTGCCGTCGCCGTCGAGGTCGTACACGGTGACGTTGTCGCCGTGACCGACGCTGATGGCCGACGAGCCGGGTTCGATGGCGTATTGGTTGACGCTGTTGTAGCCCATATCCATCTGCCAGAGAAATGTGCCGTCGCGCTTGTAGGCTTGCAGATATTGGTTGGTCGCCACTGTCGTGGAAAGCCGGTCCACGAGGTAATCGTATTCACCATCGCCGTCCAAATCTCCGACCCAGCAAAACTTCACATCGTACGGCGGCGCAGCACCGCCGATGACCGCGTGCAGCGGCAGGGGCAGATATTGGCGCACCGGAGAATTGGCCGGCTGGCTGGACGCCGCGCTGGGTGTTTGTTCCACGCCACCGATGACCGGCACGACGTACCAGGCGTTCGACAAAGCAAAGTTCGCGGTGGTGTCCAGGAAGTCCGTGGTGTTCGTGAGCGGTTGCGAATTTAATTTCACGCCCGCGCCGCCGCCGGTCGAACGGTAGAGGTTGAAACCCACATCCACCGGATCCGTCGCCAGTAACCGCCAGCCGACATACGCCTGCGACGTGGCCGAATGGAGCGCCACGACGCCACGCCCGAGTTTTTCCATCTGGCGTTGGGCATGAAGTGGCGCGACGAACAAGCCAAGCAGGAGGAACGCAAACGCCCGGCGTAGTGCGACGGGAAGACCCAAAGATTGGAGAAAGCCAAAGATGAGATTTTTAATCTTTGGCTTGCCCGAATCTTTGGGGAGAAGGTGGGTGGGCTTAGACAAGGGCACGTTTCCAAAAGCGGTGTTGAAGCCACCGCAGTCCAAACGCTCCGAGAAGTTCGGGTGCGGTGGGACGGCGCGAAGTGTTTGGACTGCGGCGGGTTTACCGCCGCTCTGGGTTTGGCGCAGTGATTGCACGGGTTCAGCTTGTGACGAGAAGCTTTTCAACATGGTGGTTTCAAAAAATCAACGAGCCAAAACAGTTCGTTCCAAAAACCAATAGCCCGCCATCGCCATCACGGCGGCGGAAATGGCCGGAGTTCCAAACCGCGCGAAGGTCGGCCAGCGGCGCAGCGCAAACAGCAGCGGCACGACGACCGCCGCGACGGCGAGTTGGCCGGCTTCCACGCCGAGATTGAAGGAGAACAGCGGCATTAGTAGCGCGGTACCGTGACTGCCGAGCCCGGTTTCGCGCAGCGCGCTGGCAAAGCCGAAGCCGTGGATGAGGCCGAAGCCACCCGCGAGCCAGTAGCGGTCGGAAGTCGCACCGGGCCGGAAAAGATTCTCGACTGCCACGACGATGATGGAGAGCGCAATCAGCGGTTCGGTGATGCGGCTGGAAATGACGACCAGATCCGTCGCCGCCAACGCCAGCGTGATCGAGTGCGCCAACGTGAAACAGGTGATGACGACGAGCATGGGTTTAATTTTGCGGACGCCGATCAACAACGCGCCGAGGAACAGCAGGTGATCAAATCCGGTGAGGATGTGGGCGACGCCGAGGTTGAGAAATTGACCGAAGGTGGGAGTGGCAGCGGGGAGCGGGTTTTTTTCGGCAGCGGCAATTGGGGCAGGGGAGACGGGCGCGATTTCCACCGGGCTGGCGGTGGTTTCATTCGCAGCGGTTGGGCTGGGAAGAGTGATTTCCAAAGAGTCGTCGCCGGACGCGAGCAACTTGGCCGCGAGCGTGGCGCTGTATTCGTCCGCGACGACGAGCGAACCTTTCGCGACATGTTGCAGTTCGTTCAAGTAAGTTGCCCGCAGATGCAGCACGCCGCCGTCGGGCCGGGGATAGATAAGCTCGAAATTAAATTCCAAGCCGTCGGAACGCACGGTGGTTTTGGTGGGAGTGAGCGGGTTGCCCGCCGCTTTGATTTCAAACAGGCGCGGCGCGTTTTGGGCCGGGAAGGGGTAGGCGATTTGCATCAAACCCGCACGCAGAACTTCCGGCGGGCCGTCGTTCAAAAAAACCTTCGCCGCCTCCGTGCCCATCGCGATGGTCACTTCGAGGTGGTCGGGGAAAATCCAAACGCGCGCGCTGTGATCGAAGACGCCATGAGCCGTCGCCAGCATCGGCAACCATCCAAGCAGCGTGGCCAATTGAAAAATCCGGCGTAGGAATGAAAGCAGGCGGGCGGGCATAAGCGATTCAGCGGACGGGTTGCTGAAGGTTGGTCACCTCGGAGGCAGGAAGATCGGTGCGCCTGCCGGTGGCCAGAGTGCGTTGCGAAACAGAGATGTGGTGCCAGATCATGTCAGTGCTTATGCCCGTAAAGATAGGTGGCGGCTGGTGTGCTGGTAATCGCCAGTTCTGGTGACGGGGAATGTCGGGCGTGTCTTGGCGGGTGGAAAATAATTCGAGTTTCCTTGCGCGGCTGGCTGGCTTTGCTGAAATTCCCGGAATGATTTTAGGCGTGGGCATTGACCTGGTGGAAGTGGCGCGGATCGAAGCTTCGGTTCAGCAGTCGGGCGAGAAATTTCTTCAGCGCATTTTGCTGCCGGGCGAGATCGCGTACTGTCTCGCCTACAAAACCCCCGGCCCGCACCTGGCTGCGCGCTTTGCGGCGAAGGAGGCAGTGGCCAAGGCGTTCGGCACCGGCATCGGCGGCGCGCTGGGCTGGCTCGACATGGAAGTGGTGCGCGAGGAAAGCGGCGAACCGCGCCTGGTGCTGCATGGCAAGGGGAAGAAACTGTTTGAAGATCGTGGCGCGAAAAACCTGCTCATCAGCCTGAGCCACACTGATCATTACGCGACGGCGTTGGCGATTTTGGAAACGTGATGCGTGAAACGTGAAACGTGAAGACGGAAAGGCGCGTCCGCATGAATTCACGTTTCACGTTTCACGCTCCCACCACCGTCAGCGGCCCGTCGAAAATAGTCAGACTCACCACCTCGGTGCGGGCCACATGCGGCCCGTGCGCCACGCCGCGCGGGGCAAAGAAAAATGCGCC
>JAYWBR010000417.1:0-10251 GCA_043781315.1 Verrucomicrobiota bacterium
CCAAAATTATTCGTAACGCAATGCCTCGATCGGGTCGAGTTTGGAAGCTTTCCATGCGGGATAAAAACCGGAGACGATGCCGACCAGGCCGCTGGAAAGGGACGCGATGACCACGTCCATGCGGATGAGCATCGGCCACTGGAGCTTCGCCGACAGCCGCTGCGCCACGAGCACCCCGAGGGAGACCCCGAGCACGCCGCCGGTCACCGAGAGCGTCAGAGCCTCGACGAGGAACTGAATCAGGATGTCCCGCGGCTGCGCGCCAATGGCCATCCGGACGCCAATCTCCCGCGTCCGCTCGGTGACGCTGACGAGCATGATGTTCATGATGCCGATGCCGCCGACGATGAGCGAAACGCTGGCAATGGCGGCGAGCAGCACGGACATGATCTTGGAAGTGGCGGTGGCCATTTGCGCGACTTCCAACTGCGTGCGGACGGTGAAGTCTTGTTCCACGCTGCGGTGCCGCACGCGCAGGAGTTCGGTGATGTCCGCCTGCACCTGGTTGATGGCTTCGGTGCTGGCGGCTTCGACTTGTATGTTGTTGACGAAGTTGCGGCGGGACACGCGGCGCATGTGGCTGGTGTAGGGGATTAACACGACATCGTCTTGGTCGCGGCCAAACAAGTTGAAGCCTTTTTCATCCAGCAGGCCGACGACTTTGAACGGGATGTTGCGCACGCGGATGGTTTCGCCAACCGGACTCTGGTTGGGAAACAACTGGTCAGCGACTGTTTTTCCGATCACCGCCACCTTGGCGATGCTGCGGACATCGGCGTCGTTGAACATCGCGCCTTCTTCGAGACCCCAACTGCGGATTTGCAAATACTCCGGGCCTTCGCCCAGCACCTGGGTGTTACAGTTAAGTCCGTTGCCGAGCACTTGATATTGATCGCGGACTTCGGGACTCAGCCCGGCGACGTTCGCCACCTCGTGCCGGATGGCGAGAGCATCTTCAACGGTGAGGGTTGGCGCACTGCCCCAGCCGCCGCGCGCGCCGCCGCCGGTGAAGTTGCCGGAAAAAACCGTCACCACGTTGCGTCCGAGACTGGCGACTTTGTCCTCCACCTGTTTGGTCGCGCCGGTGGTGATGCTGACGGCGGCGATGACCGAGCCGACGCCGATGATGATGCCGAGCATGGTGAGGACGGAACGCATTTTGTTCCGGCGCAGCGCGCGCAGGGCGAGGCGGATGGTGGCGAAGATTCTCATGCGCGGGAAATGGGGAACATCGAACATTCAACATTCAACGCCCAACTCTCAAGTGGCGGCACGCCTCCGCCTTGGAAGTTGGGCGTTGAATGTTGAATGTTGAATGTTTTTTTCATCGGCATCACGCGAGCTTCACTGCTTTCTGCGCCAGTTTGAGTTTCGCCAGTTCCTGCTCCGCGTTCAGCCGTTTCGCCACGGGCGTGTCGCTCAGGATTTTCCCGTCGCGCAAAATCACGTTGCGCCTGGTGTAGCTGGCGATGTCGAGCTCGTGCGTGACCATGATGATGGTGATGCCTTCGTCGTTGAGCTTCTGGAAAACGCCCATGATCTCGATGCTGGTCTGGCTGTCGAGGTTGCCGGTCGGCTCGTCGGCGAGCAGCAACGCGGGCTGGTTGACGAGCGCGCGGGCGATGGCGACGCGCTGCTGTTGTCCGCCGGAAAGCTGGTTGGGATGGTGGTCGGCGCGTTGGGCCAGGCCGACGAGGTCGAGCGATTTCAGCGCGCGCTCGTGCTGTTCGCGGCGGGACAGATTCCGGTGCGCGTAAAGCATCGGCAGGACGACGTTGTCCAGCGCCGAGGTGCGGGAGAGCAGATTAAAACCCTGGAAGATGAAGCCGATTTTTTTATTGCGGATGTCGGCCAGCGCGTCGCGGTTCAGTTGCGAAACGTCAATGCCATCCAGCAAATACTTGCCGCCGGTGGGATGATCCAGGCAGCCAAGGGTGTTCATCAAGGTGGATTTGCCCGAGCCGCTCGCACCCATGACGGCGACGAATTCGCCGGGATGAATTTCCAGCGAGATACCGCGCACGGCGTGAACGTCCACCTCGCCGGTGTGGTAAACTTTTTGAATCTCCTGAAGCTGGATGACCGCTTTGGTTTCCATGACGCGAGGTCAGCGACGTTGGAAGCCGCCGCCGAAGGGATTGTTGGCGGGCGCGCCGGCGTTGGCTTGCACCAAACCGGTCACGATGCGGTCGCCCTCGCTCAAGCCTTCAACGAGTTCGGTGACGATGCCGTCGGTGATGCCGATTTTTATCTGGACCGGTTTGGGTTTGGCCGCGCGGTCGTCGCTCTTGTTGCCGGTTTCAGCGGGCAACACATAAACGGTGCGTTGGTTTTTTTCGCCGCGCGGCCGCGGGCCACCGGGCGAACCACCACCACTTCCACCAGGGCCTCCGCCCCCGCCGTTGTTCCGCGCGGCGCGGGCGGCGGCGTTGGTGCCGGTGGCGGCGGACTTGGCTTCGGGCATCCGAAAACGCAGGGCCGAGTTGGGAATGGTGAGCGAGTTCGTGCGGTCGGCGATGATGACCGAGACATTGGCGGTCATGCCGGGCTTGAGTTTCAAGTCGGCGTTGCTGACGCCGATCACGGCGTCGTACGTCACGACGTTTTGCACGGTGGTCGGGGCGTTGCGGACTTGGACAACTTTGCCGTGAAAGGTGCGGTACGGAAAAGCGTCCACGGTGAAGTTCACGCTCTGTCCTTCAAGGATGCCGCCGACGTCGGCTTCGGAAACGTTGGCGTCAATTTGCATTTTGGCGAGGTCGTTCGCGATCTGGAACAGCACGGGCGCGCTGAGGCTGGCGGCAACGGTCTGGCCGACATCCACGTTGCGGGAAATCACCACGCCGTCCACGGGGGAATAAATCGTGGCGCGCGAAAGGGTGACCTTGGAGTTTTCCAGCGAGGCTTGTTTGATCTGCACCATCGCCTGCGCCTGGTGGAGGCTGGCTTGGGCGGTGTCAAATTCGGATTCAGAGATGAGTTTGTTTTTGAAAAGTTCCGTCGAGCGTTTCGCCTGAATCTCGGTGAGTTCGAGGTTGGCTTTGGAATTGGCCAGATCACCTTCGGCTTGGGCGACGGTGGCCTTGAAGGTGGCGGGATCCAACTCGGCGACGATCTGGCCGGCTTTCACGGGGGAGTTGTAGTCGGCGTATAAATTTTTGATGATGCCGGAAACTTGGCTGCCGACCTGGATGTTGACGACCGGGTTGAGCGTGCCGGTGGCGGTGACGGACTGCGTCACATCGCCCCGGGCGACTTCCGCGCTTTGGTATTCGGGTGCGCTTTCATCTTCGTGAATGGAACGCCACCACGCGGCTCCACCCAGTGCGGCGAGGAGGACGATGCCGACAACCCATTTCATACCGCTCGATTTTTCATGTGCCATAGAAGCTGGTTTTGCAACTGCTCAGACCCGGATTGTAACCCGAAGGTTACTTAAATTAAAAGCGTTATCCTCCGCGTCTTTGTGTGGCGGGGAGGCTTTAACGTCGTTGCGCGGGCGGGGAAATTTGTTTAGTTTCACGCCATGAATTTTTTGGTATGGCGGTTCCGCAGTCTGACGCTGGCGCTGCTCTGTGCAGGCTTGAGCGGCTGCCTGCCGTCGGGCCAGGGTGACTTTGAGGAGGAGAAGGAGGCGCACTATCTGGCGGGCAGAAACTGCCTGAACACCATGGATTTTCGGGGGGCGGTCGAAGCCTTCGAGAGTGCGGTGGAAGTGAACCCGCGCTCGGCGTCCGCGCATTTTCAACTGGGCTGCCTGTACGAGGAAAAGGAGCCGCAGAACCCGGCCGCCGCGATCTACCACTACGAACAGTTTTTGAAATGGCGGCCCACTTCGGACAAGGCGGAGTTCGTCAAACAGCGGGTGAACAACTGCAAACAGGATCTGGCGAAGGCGGTGATGCCGCTGCCGATTCCGGCCGGGATGCAGCGGGAGTTCGAGAAGCTGGCCGAGGACAACAGGCGGCTGCGCGAGGACAATGAAAGTTTGCGGGCGCAACTGGCCAGCCGGAGCCTGGTGTTCCCCACCAATCCGCCCGCCCCGAACGTGACCCGCTCCACGCCGAGTCCGGCGCTGGGAACGACCGCCCGGCCGCTGTCGCCGGGCGGCGGTCGCCCGGCCGCCACGCCCGGACGGACACACACGGTGCAGGCCGGCGAGACTCCGATGGCGATTGCGCGCAAATACGGGGTGAAGCTGGACGATCTGCTGCGGGCGAATCCGGGGCTGGATCCCAAACGGATGCGGGCCGGCAAGACGCTCAACCTGCCGCCCGGTTGAGGGTGCGGGGCCAGGGTGGGGCGGCAGGAAAAACATTTATTGAACGGGGCGTTGACGGGCCGGTCAAAATCCGCGACTGGATTTGGTTTTTGTTTTTCCAAGGCGGCGAGTCGAAAGACGCGTCTTTTGTAGCGGGAGTTTTTTTCCCGCCGTTGAATTAACGAAGAATGATTTGACACTGATCCGCTTTATTCAGTAAAAGTTCGTAGATTTACTGTTGGAAGCAACTGCCTCGCAGGTGGGAAAACTGAACTCGACTATGAAAAATATTGCAGCGTCCGTCGGAATGATTGCCTTGGGCACGGCTTGTGTTTCGGCCGCAGATGACTCGTACTCCAGCGCCGAGGCCGGGAAGTTGTGGAAGGTCACCGCCAGCCTGCGCGGGTTTTATGACGACAACGTGAACAACGTTTCCAGCGGCACGGGCAACCGGACGAGCACCACGGGTTTCTCCCTCAATCCAGGCGTCAGTCTGAACTGGCAGCGGGATTCCACGACCCTCATGTTTGGTTACCGCTATTCGCTGTTGTATTACGGCGTCAAGCCCGCCAAGAACGTGAGTCACATTGACCAGGACCACATGCTCGATGTGGCGTTGACCCACCTCATCAACGAGCGCTACAAATTCAGCGTCTCGGACGGGTTTGTGATCGGGCAGGAGCCGGACACCTTGCGTTCGGGCGACGCGCTCACCACCACGCAGCGCATTCCCGGGGACAACATCCGCAACACGGGCGCGCTGGTTTTCAATGCCGAGCTGACGCCGCTGTTCGGGCTGGAGGCGGGATATGATAATTCACTTTTTGATTACAGCTCTCACGGTGCCACAATCCGCAACATTACGGTTGGAACCAACAGTTTGTTTTTTGTCACACCCAGCGTATCGGGAACTTCCGACCGCATGGAGCACGCGTTGCATCTGGATGGCCGCTGGCAATGGCGTCCGCAAACCACGGTCGTAGTGGGTTACAAGTTCCGCATGGTGAGCTATACGGGCAATGAAGTGATTGCGATCACCACGAACGGGAGCACGCGGTATATGAGCGACACTCGCAACAGCCGCACGCACACGGCGGACGTGGGTTTGGAGCATGTCTTCAATCCCGACTTTCAAGTTTCCGCGCGGGTCGGTATTTCGTTCGCCGACTATTACAAAGATCCGACCAGTCCGAGCAGTGTCAGCCCCTACGTGGATATCCGCGCCACGTATGGTTACGCGCCGGAAAGCACCGTCCAGGCCGGGTTCACCTATGACCGCAACGCCACGGACAGCGTCGGCGGCGTTTCTGCGACCAAGGGTCTCACCTCAAGCCAGCAGTCGGCGACGTTGTTCGCCACCCTCACCCACCGCATCGTGCCCCAACTTTTTGGCACCGCGACGGTGCAGTATCAAGATTCCACCTATGTGGGTGGAACCTTGGATAGCCAGAACGAACGGTACCTGTTGCTGGGCTTGAATCTGAGCTACAAGTTCGCCCATTATTTGAGCGCTGAACTGGGTTACGATTACGACAATATCAGCTCCAAGACCGGCCACTCGTATGACCGCAACCGGATCTATCTTGGCATCACTGGCAGCTATTGATTGAGACCGATGTTTTAAAGGGGCTAGGCTTCACGACTGGCCCCTCTTTTTTTTGACTATATGGATTCACTAAAAATGTCCTCGCCGCAGGAGGCCAAACTCCACTTTCTGGATTATTGGCGGATCATCCGCATCCGCAAGACCGTCATCCTGGCGGTCTTCCTCCTCGTGGTCATCACGGCCACGGTGGTCACCTTCATCCTGCCCGAAACCTTCGTGGGCACGGCCAGCATCAATGTCCAGCGCGAGGGCACGGACATCCAGGGCGTCAGCGCAAGCGGCATCGCCGGTTTTGGCGGCATTGATCCGTACTTCATCCAGACCGAGTTCGAGGTCATGCAGTCGCAGGTGATCCTCGGCAAAGTGGTGGACAACCCCAAGCTGAACCTGATGGAAAAGTGGGCCACCAAATTCCACGGCGGCGAACCGCTCTCCAAACCGGAGACCATTGACCTGCTCAAGCATTTCATTGACCTGCGCCCGGTGCGCAACACCAGCCTGATCGAAATCCGCTTCTTTAGCGACAAGGCGGAGGAGGCGGCCGATCTGGCCAACGCGCTGGCGGATGCCTACAAAGAATATCGCCTGAGCCGCAGCACCGAGAAGATGACTTCCGGCGTCAAAGTGTTCAGCAAGCAGATGGAGGAGAAAGAAAAAGAATTGCGCGACGCCCAGATCGAAGTGGAACGGCTGCGCACCGAATTAAAAGTTTCCGATCCCGATCCCGCCAGCACGGGGCCGAGCCCCACCTTCACCGGCGCGGCCGTTTCCCAGCTCATGAGCGAGGTCGCCAGTCTCGAAGGTCAGGCGGCGCAGTTGGAAACCCAGTTGGAAAAATTGGGCGGCTTGAGCAAGGAAAAACTCCGCGGCACCATCCAGACCGTCATCGAGCCGGACAGCGTCCTGAGCACCCTCATCAATGACCTCGATGCCGCCGAACAAAATTTGTTGAACCTCGGCAAGACCAAGACCCCGGAGCATCCGGATTATGTGAGCGCCCAAAAAGTGGTGGATTCCTACAACCTCAAGATTGACGAGCGCGTGGAGAACCTCATGTTTGGTTTGCAAACCCGCTTGGCGACCAAGCACGCCTACATCACCAATCAAATCACCAAACTCGCCCAGGCCGAGCAAAAGGACCGGGAGGAAGCCGCCCGCACCCACCCTTATTGGGAGGCCAAATCCCGGCTGGACGAGCTGAAGAACTATCGCGGCATGCTCAAGTTGAAGGTGGAATCCATTCTGACGGATTTGAATCTGCCGGCCAATACCATGGTCGAAATTTTGAACCGCGCCAACGTCAACCCCGTCGCCGTCCGGCCCAACAAACCGCTCAACATCATCCTCGGCGTGGTCATCGGCCTCGTGGTCGGCATCGGCCTCGCCTTCTTCATTGAATACCTCGACACCAGCGTCAAGACCATTGACGACGTGGAGCGCACTCTCCAATCCCCCGTGCTGGGTGTCATCCCGCAGAACGTCGGCTTCCTGCTCGACGAAGGCGCGGAAAGTCCGCACGCCGAAGCCTACCGCGTCCTGCGTACCAACCTCTTGTTCTCCCGCAAAGAGGACAAGCTGAACACCATCGCCGTCGTCAGCGCCGGCGCGGGCGAAGGCAAGTCCACCACCATCTTCAACCTCGCCACCGTGTTCGCCCAGAACGGCAGCCGCGTCATCATTGTGGACTCCGATCTGCGCCGCCCCACGTTGCACAAAATGGTCGGCGTGACCAACAACATCGGCCTCACCAATTATCTCCTGAAACAAAACGCGCTCGAAGAAGTCATTCAGACCACGAACCTCCCGACGCTCGACTTCATGGCCAGCGGCAAGCTGCCCAGCAGTTCGCTCGGCATTCTCAGCTCCGCGCAGATGCGCGATCTGATCACCGAACTCAAGCGCCGCTACGACTTCGTGTTCTTCGACTCGCCGCCGATCATGGGCGTGAGCGACGCCTCCATCCTCGCCAGCGAAGTGGACATGACCTTGCAGGTGATTCAATACCGCCGCTACCCGCAGCCGATGAACATCCGCGCCAAGCAGATGATCGAGAAAGTCGGCGGCAACCTCGTCGGCATCGTCCTCAACAACATCAATGTCTCGCAGGACGAGAACTACTATTACTACAGCGGCTACTACAACGAATACTACTCGAAGAACGAGGACTCCGAGCCGGCCGCCGAGGGCGCAACGGGTGGCAAAGACAAGACCGACATCAAACCAAAATTCTGAGCCGCCGGGTTTTAATGGATAAAATGACCATGAAAGAATTGAAGCGAATCACCGCCTGCCTGACTGCGGGCTTGGGAATTATCTGGGCTGGGTTGCTGCTCGGCGGCTGTCAGACCGACGGAGTCTATGCCCCCTTCCCGGACGCCACGTCCGAAGCGGGAGCCACCAACAATGCGACGGCCTATATTCAGCCAGCCGGCCCCTCGGATGTGCTGAACATCGGTGACGTTGTTACCATCAACTTCAACTCCGGCGACACCCAGCCGTTGCCCGCACATCAGGAAGCCATCAAAGACGATGGCAAGATCTATCCGCCCTATGTCGGATCCATCGTCGCCAACGGAAAATCCCCCGGCGCGTTGCAGGCTGAACTTCAAAAATTATACGACAAGCTTTACCGGAACATGACCGTCACCGTGACCTCCAAGGATCGTTACTATTACGTGTCCGGGGAAGTCAAGAACCCCGGCCCCAAACCGTACCTGGGCGACACCGACATTCTGAAAGCCATTTCCTCCGCCAGCGACTTTACGGAGTTCGCCAAGAAAACGCAGATCCGCATCAACCGCGCCAATGGGAAGACCGTCACCATTGACTACAACAGAGCCATTGAAGATCCCCAGCAGGACGTCGCGATTTATCCCGGCGATAAAATATTTGTTCCGCGCCGGTTGTTTTGATGATCCACCTCAAGCTACTTTCCGGTAAAATGGCGGGCACCACTTTTGTGGCCCGCCATTTTCCTGTACGCGTTGGGCGCGGAGCGGAAGCGGACTTGCAATCGGAAGAGCCGGGCGTCTGGGATGAGCACCTCCAGATTGTTTTGGCTGGCAAGGAAGGTTTTTTTGTCGAGACCCACGCCGGCGCCCTGACCACCGTCAACGGTCAACCGGCGCAGCCGGCCGCGCTGCGCAACGGTGATGTCATCGAACTCGGCTCTCTGAAAATCCAGTTCTGGCTTGGCGAAGCCCCGCAACGCGGGTTGAAGATTCGCGAAGCGCTGGTCTGGGCCATCATCGCCGCCGTGACCATCACGCAGCTAGCGCTGATCTACTGGCTGATTCAGTGACGGAAATGCCGCGTCCCGGTGAACGCCATCGCCAGACCGCGTTCATCCGCCGCCGCGATCACCTCCGCGTCGCGCAGTGAACCGCCCGGCTGAATCGCCGCCGTCGCTCCCGCCTCCGCCGCCGCAATCAGTCCGTCCGCAAACGGGAAGAACGCATCGCTGCACACCACGCTGCCCTTGAGCACCAGCTTGGCCTCGCCCGCTTTCCACACCGCGAGGCGGCTGGAATCCACGCGGCTCATCTGCCCCGCGCCCACGCCCAGCGTGCGGTCGGCACCGGCATAGACAATCGCGTTCGACTTCAAATGCTTCACCACGCGCCAGCCGAACAGCATGGCCTTCAACTCCGCTTCGGTCGGCTGCCGCTTTGTGACAATCTTGAGATCCGTTGCCGCCGTCACTTTCAAATCCCGCTGTTGTAGCAGGAAGGAATTCGCGCCCACGCTGCGCACATCCCAAGGTTCGCTGCCCAAGGGCGACTTCAACACCTTCAGCAGCCGCAGGTTTTTTTTCTGCTGCAAAATCGCCAGTGCCTCCGGTGAAAAATCCGGGGCGACAATCACCTCGCTGAAAATCTCCGCAATCGCCTCCGCGCAGGCCGCGTCGAGCGTCCGGTTCACGGCGATGATGCCGCCGAACGGCGCCTGCTTGTCCGTGGCGAACGCCCGATCCCAAGCCTCGCGCAGGTTCGCGCCCTGGCCCACGCCGCAGGGGTTCGTGTGCTTGAGGATGGCCAAGGTCGGCGCGTCCTTTTCAAACTCGGCGATCAAATTCGCCGCCGCCGTCAGGTCCAGAATGTTGTTGTAGGAAAGTTCCTTCCCGTGCAGTTGCTGGAAAAATTCGGAGAACTTGCCGTAGAGCGCGGCGGCTTGATGCGGGTTTTCGCCGTAGCGCAGCAACTGGCTGAGCGGCGCGGAAACCGACAGCGCCGGGGGCAAACTGGTTTGCGACACCTTGAATTCCTTTTGCAAATGCGCCGCGATGGCCGCGTCGTAGGCTGCCGTGCGCGCAAAAACTTTGGCCGCCAGCGTGCGTCGCAGTTCCAGCGTCGTGTTGCCGCTGGCCGCGATTTGATCCGCCACC
>JAYWBR010000418.1:0-10237 GCA_043781315.1 Verrucomicrobiota bacterium
CGCTGGTCGGCGCAGCGCACGATCATGCCGGTGGGCTTGTGGATGATCTGCACGGCGGAGTCGGTGGTGTTGACGCCCTGGCCACCCTTGCCGGACGCGCGGCAGACGTTGATCTCGATTTCGTCGGGGTTGATCACGAGATCCACTTCCTCGGCTTCGGGCAGCACGGCCACAGTGGCCGTGCTGGTGTGGATGCGGCCCTGGGCTTCGGTGGCGGGCACACGCTGCACGCGATGGACGCCGCTCTCGTATTTCAAGCGCTTGAAAACGTCCTGCCCGCGAATCTCAAAAATGATTTCCTTGAAGCCGCCCAGATCGGACGGGCTGGAATCCAACGCCTCCATTTTCCAGCCGTGCGCCTCGGTGTAACGGCAATACATGCGATACAAATCGGCGGCAAACAGTGCGGATTCCGAGCCGCCCGCGCCGGCGCGGATTTCGACGATGGTGTTGCGGGAGTCGGTCGGCACGGGCGGGACGAGACTGTATTGCACCAGTTTGTTGAGACGTTGGACGTCCACTTCGAGTCGGGCGATCTCTTCCTTGGCCATCAACGCGAGTTCGGATTCCGCCACTTCGCCCTTGAGCATTACGCGGTTTTCTTCGAGGTCGGCGACGGCTTTTTGGTACGCGTTGCCCGTGGCCACGAGTTCCTTGAGCCGGGCGTATTCCTTGGACAATTCCTGGGCGCGCTGCGGATTGTCGAAGGCTTTGGGATCGCTCAGGGCGGATTCCACTTCGGCAAAGCGGCGGGAGAATTTCTCGATGTGCGGCTTTAAGTCCATGGCTTGAACGTGTAACGCGAGGCGTGAAACGTGAATTGGCAGAAGGCTGCGCCTCTGTTTTCACGTTTCACGTTTCACGCATCACGCTTTCGTTTCACGTCTGGCAAAAAGCAACCGCCCGCCGCTCCGATGACTCGGTGCGGCGGGCGGTGGGCGGTTGAAAAACTACTTCTTCTTTTTCTTCGAGGCGTCGAACGCTTCCTTGGCGGCGAGCGTTTTGGCGGCGCGCTGCTGGAATTTGTCCACACGGCCGGCGGTATCCACGAACTTCTGCTGGCCGGTGTAAAACGGATGGCAGGCATTGCAGATGCCGACGATGACGGTCGGTTTGGTGGAGCGGGTCTTAATAATGTTGCCGCAGGCGCAACGGATTTCCGCGTCCAGGTACTTCGGATGAATATCAGCTTTCATATAATAAAAGGCCGCAAACAATAGCATCCGTGCGCCGCATGACAAGCGTGAATTTTCGGTAGTTTTCCCGGCGGCGGCGGCGCTTTTCGAAAGCGCTTTAATCTGGCCTAAAAAAACCGACCACTGTAAGGTATGCCCACTTTTTTAAGCAAACAGGACAACAAAATGGCTGAACCAATTCCGTATTTCGATCTGCCCGCGCAAATCCGCTCGCTCCGCCCGGAGCTGGACGCCGTCATTGCCCGCACCCTCGACAACTGCTCGTTCTGCCTGGGGCCGGACACGGCGCAATTTGAAAAGGACTTCGCCAAATACTGCGGCGCGCAACATTGCTCCGGCTTCAACAGCGGCACCTCGGCGTTGCACGTCGCCCTAATGCTGCTCAACGTCGGCCAGGGCGATGAAGTCATCACCACGCCGACCACCTTCGTGGCGACCAGTTGGGCGATCTCCTACGTCGGGGCCAAGCCTGTCTATGTGGACGTGGACGACGCCACCTTCAACCTCGATCCCAAGCTGATCGAACGCGCCATCACCCCGCGCACCAAGGCCATCATGCCCGTGCATCTTTACGGTCATCCGTTTGACGTGGATCCGATTCTCGAAATCTGCCGCCAGCATAAGCTCCCGCTCGTCGAAGATTCGGCGCAGGCGCACGGCGCGAAATACAAAGGTAAAACCATCGGCACCTTTGGCGATATTTCCTGCTTCAGCTTTTATCCCGGCAAAAACCTCGGTGCGTGCGGCGAAGGTGGCGCGCTCGTGACCAACAACGCCGCGTTCGACAAGCGCGCCCGTTCGTTGCGCGAACATGGTTCTTCCGTTCGTTATTTTCATGACGAGGTGGGTTTCAACTACCGCATGGAAGGCATCCAGGGCGCGGTGCTGGGCGTGAAGTTGAAGCACCTGAACAAGTGGACGGCACGCCGCCGCGAGATCGCCCACACCTACCACCAATTGCTGGCCAACACCCCGCTGCAACTTCCGGTCGAAGCGACTTTTGCCGAGAGCGTTTACCATCTTTACGTCGTGCGCCATCCGCGCCGCGACGAATTGAAGAAGCATCTCGAAGCCAACGGCGTCGGCTGCGCGCTGCATTACCCGCTACCGCTGCATTTGCAGAAGTGCTACGCGCACCTCGGCTACAAGGAAGGCGCGTTCCCCGTCGCCGAAAAGGCCGCGCGCGAATGCCTGAGCCTGCCGATCTTTCCCGAACTGACCGACGCCCAGGTTCAACGCGTGGCGGAAGTCATCCAGAGTTTTTTCAAACAAAGCTAAAATGGCGCTTCCTTCACAGCCGGCCGCGTTGAGCGCGGAACAGGTCGCCGAGTTGCAACGCCAGTTGTCCACGATGCGGCATGACGTCAACAACCAGATGTCCATCATCGTGGCGGCCTTGGAGTTGATTCGTTACCAGCCGGAGACGACCGAGAAGATGATTGAAACCATCGCCCTGCAGCCGCGGAAGGTGGGCGATTCCCTGGCCAAGTTCTCGGCCGAGTTTGAAAAGGCGCTGGGCATTGGCCGCCCGTAGTCATTCCCTGGCAAACGGACTTGCGTTGCTGGTTCCCAACCCTAAGCTTGGGTCAGAATGTCACGGGCGCGCGCACAATTCATGGAAGGGCGAAAATGATCCGGTCACTCGTTTTCACCACCCAGGGCCGGTTGCACAGCCAGGACATCGAGATGTTTCTCATGCCCATGCTGCTGAGTGACACCAACCTTTTTTTGTGGGTGGACCTCGAAAAGCCCACGGCGGAAGAGACCCAGTTCGTCCTTGAAGAAGTGTTTCATTTCCATCCGCTCTCGATTGAAGATTGCGTGACCGTCAGCCCGTCGCCCAAGGTTGAAGAATACAGCCCGAAAGCGGAGGACAAGTTTTGGCCCTACCTGTTCATGGTGATTCACGCCGTGGATTACAACAACAAGGACGGGGTCTTCGCCACGAGCGAGTTGAATTTTTTCCTCGGCAAAAATTTTCTCGTCACCTATCACGAAGTGCCACTGCGCAGCGTCACCGCCACCGAGGAGCAGGCGGTCAAAAGCACCATGCACATCGCCCGCGCGCCGGATCGCGTCGCCCACACGCTGCTCGATTCCATCGTGGACAATTACAAGCCCGCGCTGGACGAACTGTCGCTGGAAATCGCCGAACTGGAGCAGCAGGCGCTGCAACATCCGACCAAGGAAACGCTGAACAAAATCCTCCAGATCAAAAAAGAGGTGTTGCACCTGCGCAAGATCATTGGCCCGCAGCGCGAAGTCCTGTCACGCTTTGCCCACGGCGAGTTCAAGCTCATCCGCACGCATCTGGTTCCGTATTACCGCAATGTTTACGACGGCCTGATCCATATTTCGGAACAGGCGCAAAGTTACACCGATTCGTTGTCCGGCCTGCTGCAGATTTATCTGAACATGTCCTCCAACCAGACCGGCGAAGTGGTCAAGCTGCTCACGCTCATCACGCTCATCACCACGCCAATGACGTTGGTCGGCACCTGGTACGGCATGAACTTCGCCGAGACCATGCCGGAGTACCGGTGGAAGCATGGCTACCTGTTTGCCATCTGCCTGACCCTCGTCTCCACGGTCGCGACCTACTGGTGGTTCAAAAAAAAGAAATGGTTCTGAGCCAATTCAAAATGCAAAATGCAAAATTAAAAATTGAAGAACGCAGGCGTAGGCTGACACCTTCCGGCAGCCAGGGATTTTTAATTTTGCATTTTTAATTTTTAATTCCCGTGCCTACCCCCAAATCCAGCTTCCTCGACAAAGTCCTCGGCCGCATCACGAGCCTCGATGCCGAAGGCTTGCAGTCCGTCGTCCAGCGCCTCGCCCGCGAACGCATCTTTCTTGAAACGCTTTTCAACGCGATTGAAGACGGCGTGCTGGTTGCGGATGAACAAGGCCGTGTCATCTACTCCAACCAGGCCGTCGCGCGGTTGCTTGGCCCGCAGGCCGCCGTGGAAGATCAGCACGTCACCGAGATCCTCCCCGAACTCGACTGGAAAAACATCCTGCACATTGACCAGACCGGCGGGCAACGCGTGGTGCGCCATGAGTTTGAAGTTCATTATCCGCGTTCGCGTTTTCTCCGTCTCTACGCCGCGCCGCTCGACGGCACCGCGCCCGGCAGTTCTGGCGTCGCGCTCATTCTGCATGACGCCACCGAAGCGCGGCAGCAGACCTTTGAAGCCATCGAGAGCGAACGCATCCAGGCCTTGACCCTGCTCGCTGCCAGCGTCGCGCACGAGATCGGCAATCCGCTCAACGCTCTGCACATTCATCTGCAACTGATGGAGCGCGAGGTGAAAAAACTTCAGGTGCCTGCTGCTCGTTTCGGCGGTGGCCTGGGCAAGTTGCGCTCGGCAAAAACCCCTACCGACACCGCCGAAGTCGCGGGCAAGCTGGAAGAATATCTCGCCGTGGCCAAGGGTGAGATTCACCGGCTCGACTACATCATCACGCAATTTTTGCAGGCCATCCGTCCGGTGCCGCCGCAGTTGCAACCCGGCTCGCTCAACGACGTCGTGGAAAAAACCCTCGAACTCTTGCGGCCCGAACTCGACAACCGCGGCCTGACCGTGAAGGAAAAACTCGCGCCGCGCCTGCCGCTCTCGCCGATTGACGCCGTGCAAATCCAGCAGGTGCTGGTCAACCTCATCAAGAACGCGATGCAGGCCATGACCAAAAACGGCACGCTCACCTTGCAGACGGGCGAGGGTTCCGACGGCGTGTGGGTGCGCGTGGCCGACAACGGCGGCGGCATCCCGCAAGAACAGCTCAACCAGATTTTTGAACCCTTCTACACCACCAAGAAAAAAGGCACCGGCCTCGGCCTGATGATCGTGCAACGCATTGTGCGAACCCACGGCGGACGCATCGAACTGGAAAGCCGCCCCGGTCGCGGCACCAGTTTCCGCATCTGGCTGCCGTTGCACGAACGCAAGCCGCGCCTGCTCGCCGCGCAAACTCCGGAGGCCAAGCCATGACCGAACAACCGACCCTGCTGATTGTGGACGACGAAAAACCAACGCGCGACGGACTGCGCGCCGCGCTGGAGGATCGTTACGATGTCTATGTGGCCGAAGACGCGAAGGCGGCGTTCGGATTGCTGGAACGCGAGCGCTTCGACGTGATGCTCACGGATTTTCGGCTGCCGAACGAGGACGGCTTGAAGTTGATCGCCCGCGCCAAGTCACTTTCCAAACCGCCGGTTTGCATCTTGATGACGGCGTACGGCTCGGAGGAAATCGCGGTCGAGGCGATGAAACGCGGCGCGGATGATTACATCGCGAAAGGCCGCCTGCAAATTGACGAGTTGGAAATGCGCATCGCCCGCGCCTTGCGCCAGCAGAAGCTTGAAGTGGAAAACGTTTCGCTCCATCACCAACTCGACGCCAAGTTCGGACTGGAAAACATCATCGGCCAGTCGCCCGCGATGCAGGAGGTTTTTGAAATCGTGCAGCAAGTGGCACCCGCGCGCACCACGGTGTTGCTGCAAGGCCAGAGCGGCACGGGCAAGGAACTCATCGCGAAAGCCATTCATCAACTCAGCCCGCGCGCGAAGCATCCGCTGGTCAGCGTGCATTGCGCCGCGCTGTCGCCGACGCTGCTGGAAAGCGAATTGTTCGGCCACGAAAAGGGCGCCTTCACCGGCGCGCACGAACGGCGCATTGGCCGCATCGAGCAGGCACAGGGCGGCACGCTGTTCCTTGACGAGATCGGCGAGATTGACGCCGCAATCCAGATCAAGCTGCTGCGGTTCCTCGGCGAACGCACCTACGAACGCGTTGGTTCCAACAAGACGCTGACCGCCGACGTGCGGTTGATTGCGGCCACGAACAAAAACCTGGAGGCGATGGTGCAGGCCGGAACTTTTCGCGAGGATTTGTTTTTCCGCCTCAGCGTGGTGCCGATCAAGCTCCCGTCGTTGCGCGAACGCGCGGGCGACGTGCCGTTGCTGGCACAGAATTTCCTCCGCGAGTTCGCGAAGGAAAACGCCAAGCCAGTGAAGGTTTTTGCGCCGGACGCTTTGGAGCTGCTGATGAAATACGCCTGGCCGGGCAACGTCCGCGAACTGCGGTCGGCCATCGAGCGCGCGGTCGTTTTGTGTCGCGGCGAAAAAGTCACGGCGCGCGATCTGCCGGAATCGGTGCGCGGGCTGGTGACGCCCGGCGGTTCCGAGGCGCGGCGCATCCTGGCCCGCAACGATCTGACGATGGCCGAGGCGGAAAAGCAGATGATCATCCGGGCGTTGGAAGACACGAAGGGACATCGCACCCGCGCGGCGCAAATCCTCGGCATCAGCCGCCGGACCTTGCACCGCAAACTGCATACCTACCAATTGGAAAATCACTGACCACCTATGCAAAAAATTATTCACCTGATTGACGTGGTCGGCGCGTCGCGCCTGCTCCGCTACGTGCTGGTCTTTCTGTGCGTGACGTTGCTGGCGCTGATTTACGATTTGAACGGCTACAAAAACCAGACCACGCAGGAAGGCATGGACGCCGCGCAGCTCGCGCGCAACCTCGCCACCGGCAAGGGGTACACGACGCAATTCATCCGGCCGTTCAGCCTGTTCCTGTTGCAACGCGCGGCGGGGGAAACGACGGGTGCAACCACGAATCAAAATGCCGGAGCCGCGCTGCTCCACGCGCCAGTGCCGGACATTTCCAATCCGCCGCTCTATCCCGTGGTGCTGGCGGGCTTGATGAAAGTGGTTCCCTTCCATTTTGATGTGGATTTGAAACACCCGTTCTGGAGCGTGGTGGATCCGGAGGACGCTGCCGGCGGGCGGATGTTCTGGCGGCATCAGCCGGATTTTGTGATCGCCGTTTTTAACCAGGTTTTGCTTGTGCTGGTCGTGCTGCTGGCGTTCTGGTGGGCACGCCGTTTGTTCGACGCGGCGGTGGCGTGGACGGCGGCGTTTTTTTTATTCGGCACGGAACTGCTGTGGAAGTTCAGCGTGTCCGGTCTGCCGACGATGTTGTTGCTGCTGATTTTTATGGGCCTGGTCTGGTGTCTGACGTGGTTGGAAAGTGAACTCGAAGAACCGCGCTGGGGCCGGGCCGGGCTGCTGCTGCTGGGCGCGGCGGTGGGATTGCTCCTCGGTCTCGGCGGCCTGACCAGCTACGCGTTTGCGCTCCTGATCGTGCCGGTGCTGATCTGGCTGGCAATCTATGCGCGCGGCCAGGCGGTGCCGGTCGGTTTGGTGGCGGTGGCGGGGTTGTTGCTGGTCATGGGGCCGTGGCTGATCCGAAACTACAATTTGTCCGGCGTCCCGTTTGGAACGGCGTCCTACAAAATCCTTGAAGGCACGGCGGTTTTCCCCGGCCATCGGCTGGAACGGTCGTTGAATCCGACGGTGCAGGTTTACCCGTCGCTGCTGTGGCAGAAACTGTTTGTGAATGCCCGCGAAGTGGTGGAAAAAAATATTTTCGATTTGGGTGGCAGCGTCTGGCTCACGGTGTTCTTTGTGTCCGGCCTGATGGTGGGCTTTCGCAATCCGTCGCTGCGGCGGCTGCGGCACTTTCTGCTGTTGAGTTTCGGCGTGCTGCTCGCGGCGCAGGCGTTGGGCCGGACGCAGTTGACCGCGGATTCGCCGGGGATCAATTCGGAAAACCTGCTCGTGCTGCTGCTGCCGCTGGTCGTGATTTTTGGTGTGGCGATGTTTTTTGTGCTGCTGGATCAAATTCAATTTCCGGCGGTGGAATTGAGAATTTATTCGCAAGGCCTGCTGGGCGTGCTGGTCTGCCTGCCTTTGTTTTCGTCCCTGCTGTTCGGGCGGACGTCGCCAGTGGCCTATCCGCCGTATCATCCGCCGGTCATCCAGCAGGCCGCCGCGTGGATGAAGGAAGACGAATGGTTGATGAGCGACATCCCGTGGGCCGTGGCGTGGTACGGTAATCGTCCGTGCGCGTGGCTCAGTCTCAGCGCGGTTCCCCGGGCCGGCGTGGCGAACGCGTACGAGGATTTTATCTCCTTCAACGAACGGAAACCCATCCACGCGCTCTACCTGACGCCGCTGACGGTGGACGGACGCTTCCTGACGGACTGGGTGCGGCCGGCGGAAAACAGCTGGGGCGCGTTCATCACGCAATGCCTGATCTTGAAGGAGGTGCCGGACAGTTTTCCGTTGCACGAGATGCCGACCGGGTTTCTGCCGGAACAACTTTTCCTGGCCGATGCCAAACGCTGGCAGACGCGGGCGGCGGAAAAACCGGCCGTCAAGTTGGGTGAATAAAAATTACGTTGGTCCCGCGAAGGATTTCCGAATCGGGAGCAGCTCTGGCGGTGCTGCTGCCCCGCCAGGCGTCGCGGCAGCGACGCCCGACCAAATTCCAAATCAGGACACGCCTGCGTGGTGGTGGTCGGCGCGCTTGCGCCGACAGCGCCGCGCGGAGCGACGCAACTTTTTTGGCAGCGGCATTTACTCGCCAGACGTTCCGGCCCCGAACGGGCCGGTGGGTCGGCGCAAGCGCGCCGACCGCCACCACCTTCGCGCTGTTTGGTGCTAAAACCCCTTTTTTTACAGGGTAATTATCAACTTCATTTAACAACCCGCCGGACTATGTCATTAATTCCCTCGTCGAAAGCCTAAGCCGGTCCGCCTTCCTGCGAGCCGGTGCGGGGGATCCAAAATCCGGAGCGGAACTCCGGACGGGGCGAACGGCCGCGCGAACCGCGGCCAAGGCCACTTTCAAGGCCGAGCCCGTCAGCTAACCTCGTCGGCAATTGGAAGGGCGATCCTCTAGGGCCGTGTGTATCGGCACCATCTGGTCTCCCCAACAGAAAACTGAGTTGTGCTGTGTCGCGTCGCGATGGGGCGGCGGCTTTGTGTCGTCGTCCCATCGTCTCGCGAAGGCGGGCGAAAACCGCCGCACGGCGCAACCGAATCGGAGCAGACTCGTATGAAAAAACTGATGACATTTGCATTGATAACCCTGGCCGTCTGGTCGCTGGAAAGCTGGTGGCTCAACAGCTGCCAGCCGGACTTCTCCACGCAGTTCGCGCTCCAGCAATTCGACGGGACAAACACGAACGCCAATCACCTACGGCAGTTTGAAGCCGGCAAGGACTTGGTTCATCTGGTTGCCGGTGGAATCACGCTGCTCGCCGCGTGGGTTTGTTTCGGCAGTTATGCGAAAGCAGCGTTTGGAAAAATCACCGCGCGTTTCGTCAAGGCCACTCCGGTTATCGTCGGACTGCTGTGCCTGGTTGGTTTGACCGGCTGCATGAAGTCGTACGACCGGCCGGAGTTCGTCGAGATTGACACGTCGGAAACGGGCTTCCTGATTCCGCTGGAAGGCGACGCGACACAGCAGGCGAAGTTTCAAAGCGAAGAGTATTTGAAACAGCGCAAGATTGCGACGAAGCGCGTGCAGATCACGCCGCAAGGCCCGGCGGCCTCGGGCCAGATGTTGCGCGGCGTGGCCATCACGACCATCGGCATGTTCGGCGGGATGACGTATGAGAATCCCGAGATCCAGAAGTCCATTGACGCCACGTTCATCGCGCAGCAGTTGAAAGTGGTGGCGCAGGCGAAGTTCGAGGCGCAGAAGAAAGAGAACGACCGCATCGAACTCGAAGCCAACGCGGTGGCCGAAAAGGCGCGGCGCGAGGCGATGGGCCTGGCGGACGCGCGAAAAACCGCTGCGGCCGGCGAAGCCGAGGCGATCCGTGAAGTGAACCGCGCGCTCAACGAAGCGCAGCAGAATCCGCTGCTCTATCAGTTGAAGGCGCTCGAAGTGGAAAAGTCGCGCGTGGAAAAGTGGGACGGAAAATATCCGACCTACTTCATGGGCACGGGTGGCGGTGCCAACCTGCTGCTGCAAGTTCGTCGCCGGCGGGCGCGGCGGTGAAGTAATAACGGAAGTCAATCCGGGCGGGCCAAGTGGCCCGCCCGGAAATCTGTTAGCAATGTTCCAAAAACAGTTCAGCCAAAGAATATTTGACAGTTCAGCAGCATGTTAAACGCCTGCGAATAAAATTGACACGAGGAGGTGATACGGTCTCTAGTGAGGTCGTGAACACAA
>JAYWBR010000419.1:0-3385 GCA_043781315.1 Verrucomicrobiota bacterium
CCGGCCATCAACCAGGTTGATCCCGGCAGCATTTACGTCCGGCAATATTTTCACGCCGGTGCTTGGGTCATCGGTGGGCTGCTCGTCTTTCTCATCGGCATGAACGCCGTCATTCCGCGTTTCTTCTGCCGCGTGCTGTGTCCGCTCGGCGCATTTCTCGGAACGATGTCCAAGTTTGCGCTCTGGCGCATTGACCGCAATCCCGACAAGTGCGTGGACTGCGATCTCTGCCTGAAAAACTGCGAAGGCGCGTCCGACCCCCACACGCAACTCCGCAAGAGCGAGTGCTTCGTTTGTTTCAACTGCATTGAGGACTGTCCGGAGGATGCGCTGTCGTTCAAGTTCATGCCGGAGTTGCAGCGGGAGATTGCCGCGCCGGTCGTGCCCGCGCGCCGCGCCTTTCTGGGAACCATCATCGGCGCGGGTTTTTATGCGTTTGGCCGCGGCACCGGCAACGCCGACCGCAACTACGACAAGAAGGTCATCCGCCCGCCCGGCTCGGTGGCGGAAAAGGATTTCCTGGATCGCTGCATTAAATGCGACCAGTGCATCCGCGCCTGTCCGACCAATGTTTTGCAACCCGCGCTGTTCGAGTCCGGCATTGAAGGCTTGTGGACGCCGATCCTCAACATGAAGCTCGGTTACTGCGAACTGAATTGCACCATGTGCAGCCAGGTCTGCCCGACCGGCGCGATTCAACGCATCACCATCGAGGAAAAAACCGGCGTCGGCGCGTCGGCCGAAAAAGGTCCCATCCGGCTCGGCACCGCGTTCTACGATCACGGACGCTGCCTGCCGTGGAGCATGGAAACGCCGTGCGTGGTCTGCGAAGAAGTCTGTCCCACATCGCCCAAGGCCATCTATTCGCGCGAAGTCACGATCACCAAGCGCGACGGCAATCCGATCACGCTGCGCCGCCCGTACGTGGATCCCGCGTTGTGCATCGGCTGCGGCATCTGCGAACACGAATGTCCCGTGACCGACGAGGCGGCCATCCGCGTCACCGCCATCGGCGAAACCCGCTCGCGGGATCGCCGCCTGTTGTTGGACGGCGGCGACACCAGCGCCGTGCGCGAGCTGGAAAAACGCACACGGTAATTTCAGAGTACATGGAAAAAGCCACCTCCGGCCAACGTCCCCGCACCTGCCGCGCCTGCGGGAAACAATTTCCATATCCGCTCAAGGGCAGCGCCGCCACGCGCCATCATTGCGAGGAATGTGTTTTGGTTCCCGCGCATCTGCGTGTGGTGGCCGAGCGGCTTTCCACGCGGCTGGCGAACTTGGAACGTTTGGTGAAGCGCCTGCAAACACCCCCGCCTTCATCGCCCGCGCCCGATCCGGCAAAAACCAAATCGTAGGAGACGACGTAAGGAGTCTTTGACTTATTTCGGCGTTGGAAACCTCGATAGATCGAACCACTGCATCTGATACTTCGCCGGATCCAGACCAGCTAGACGCGACAGTTCATCCATGTCCGCCTGCATTTGCGGGCTGGCACCGGACGTCGAGCGGCCGCTCCAGAACACGAGTTCGCCGGGCAGCGGCAGCAGGTTGGGCGAACCGCTGTCACCGGCCTTGAAGGTGTTGGCAATGAAGGGCGGATAATTCGCCGAGACGCTGCCGCCTTGTTCCGTCAAAAACTGAATCCAGTTGCCCGGCAGGCCTGGCGGATATTTTTCAAAAACCGTTTTTTGATCCGCCACGCGCATTGGTTCGATGCCCGGCGGCAAGTCCTTGGAAAAAAACAGGAGCGTGTAATCGTATCCCTTGCCGATCTGCACCAGCGAACTTTGCACCACCGCCTCGACGACTTCGTTGTTGGTCGTGCAAAAATAAACCCGGTGCCCGTTGAAATGATCGCTGATGCCGGCCTGGCCCATCGAGTGGCCGCGGGTGTAACCGTGGCGGCGCGTGAACGCCGTGATCGGCACCTGGCCGTGGTTGCCTTGCGAAGTCCAGCATTGCGAAATGGCGGTCTCGCCTTTCATGCCCGCCATCAGGGAGTTCGTGTTCCACGCCAGCATTGGCCGGGTGTGTGCGGGCAAGTTGCTGCCGTAAAAAAATGCCGTCGGAAAATTCGTCGGCAACGAATACGCGCGCCAAATCTCCATGCTCCGGCCGTTGGTGTGGGCGATGAAGTTGGTCCAGATCAAATAGCCGAGTGAGCCGGGCGGAAAAATTTCGCCGGGGCTTTTTCGGACGGCGGGCGCAGTCGCCGAGGCGATCAACCCGGACGAGGGTGCGCTGCCATTGCTCTGAGCCGGGGTTTTCTGTTGGGCCAGCAGAAAAATCCCAACCGCCAAAGCCGGGTTGAGAATTCCCGTCCAGGTCAGGTTTTTTTTAATGGATTTTTTCAAAGCCGGTTCAGCGCGCTCAACACCGCCTTGATGGAAGCAAGTTCGATGTTGGTGTCCACGCCCGCGCCCCACTTGGTTTTTCCGTCCGCCGTTTTGATCTGGATGTAGGCGATGGCAGCGGCGGTTTCGCCGGAGCTTAATGCGTGTTCACTGTAGTTGTTGATTTCAAAACGCTGCACGCCGACCTGGGTGAAGCCATGCACCAGCGCGGCGAGCGGCCCGTTGCCTTCGCCGGAAAACTCCACGGGTGTTCCCGCGCGCAACAGTTTCGCCTGGCACTTGACCACGCCATCCTTGCTCGCCGTCTCGAAACCCGACAACGCCCACGGCTGCGTGCGCTCGATGTATTCCTTCCAGAACATCGCCTTCAACTCCGCGCCGCTCACTTCGCGACCGAGGCGATCCACCTCGTCGTTGGCGATGGGGCCGAACTCGCGCTGGAAATCTTTCGGCAGCGCAATGCCAAATTCGCTCTCCAGCAAATAGGCCACGCCGCCTTTGCCCGACTGCGAATTGACGCGGATGACTTCATGGTACTCGCGCCCGATGTCCGCCGGATCAATCGTGAGATAAGGAACGTCCCAGTGCGTGGCTTCATTCGATGTTGAATGTTGAATGTTGGAGGTTGGAAGTTTCTTCCCCCACTCCGCCAACCCCTTCTTGATCGCGTCCTGATGCGAGCCGCTGAACGCGGTGAAGACGAGTTCGCCGCCGTACGGCTGCCGCGCCGGCACGGTCATGCCGGTGCAACGTTCGTAAACGTCGCGGATGGAATTCAAATCCGAGAAATCCAACTGCGGATGAATGCCGTGCATGTAGAGATTCATCGCAACCGTCACGACATCCAAATTTCCCGTGCGTTCGCCGTTGCCGAACAGCGTGCCCTCGACACGATCAGCGCCCGCGAGCAGGCCGAGTTCTGTTGCCGCCACGCCGGTGCTGCGGTCATTGTGCGTGTGCAAACTGATGACGAGCGAGTCGCGGTTTTTAATGTTGCGGCACATCCACTCGATTTGATCCGCATAGAC
>JAYWBR010000420.1:0-3384 GCA_043781315.1 Verrucomicrobiota bacterium
GCCCGCTGATTGATTTGTTTCATGCTTTCCAGCAACGGCGTGTAGGGTTCAAAACGATTGTTGAACAGGCCTTTGTTCGAGTCGCGATTTGAAGGGTCAGTTTTGGTGTCAGTGGGATCATTATCTATGTATTTGAACCAATGCCAGCCGACACAGACTTTGGACTCCAGCAGGCCGAGCGTAAAGTTTTCATAAAACTCGCCGCGCTCGCGTTGAGTTTTCACCAGCCAACCGGCACCGCCGGTGTTGCCCATGCCGCTGTCCATGCCTTTGGCATACCATTCGGTGATGAGAATCGGTTTGTGTGATTCGTGTTCCCACATCGCGAGCCGCGCCGCATCCGGCGTCCAAGCGTTGTAATAATTTACCGAGACCACATCGACAAACGGCCCCGCCGCCCGGAAAATTTCCGGCACCGCCAAGCCCCGGCCATAAAAACGGCTGCCCAAGAATAGATGGTTCGGATCATACTTCTTGATCGCCGTCGCTACGATGCGGAAATAACGCGCCACGACCAACTCCAGAAAATCGCGGTCATCCTGTGGGGTGACATCTTTCAGGCCGGCTTTTTCTCCGTGGCGTGCCTGCAACCACGCCATCGCCGCGCGCTGGCCGGGATCGCTCTTTGGCAGCGCCAGGTAATTGGTCAACGCCCCAAGATGGAAGGGGAGTTCGTTGTCGGAAAAATGACCCAGCAAGTGCGGATTATTTTTGTCGGCGGCCAGTTGCTTGGCGTGTTCATTGCAAAAAGTTTCAAACTCCGGGTCAAAGACAAAAATACAGTCGTTTGGATAACCGGTGTGACCTGGTTGCGTCAAGGTGCCGCCGCGCTTGCGGCCATAGCTCGCCATGAAATTCCAGATGCGCGTGTAGTTCAACGGCTGGGGCGCGGCGGCTAAACTGGCCGTGTCCGACCAAGCGCCCAGACCATTGAAACCTAGCTGGCGAAGCTGACGCGTAGTTTGCGCCGCCCAATTGGTTAAAGTGCCGAACTTGGCCGTGAACGCCGCCTGCGCACCCGCCGACGGTAGGGGCGAGACGCTCACCACACCTTTGTTTAAAAACAAACCGCCGACAGGATCCACCAGCCACCAGCGACCAGCGCGCTGGGTGGTGTAGAAAAAACCCGTGGCTTTCGCTTTTTGCGCGGCGAGTCCGCCGTAGCTCGTCAACTCTCCCTCCAGTCTGGACGCCGCGGCGGCCGGCAAATCTGCCTGCGTGCGTGTGGGAAAAGCGTGCCACAGATGGCCGGGTTTGGCGGCGGCTTCAACGGTGCGCGCGGGCAGGAGGGTCTCTGCCAACGCTGTCAGCGCGAAGGCGGCAAATAAGCCGAACGCGAGCGGAGGATGTTTTTTTAATTTCATGTCAGGGCGTGACCGACCGGTAAAAGCGGGCGGTATAATTGGTGGCAAAAAAATCCGTAAAACTCCAGACGCCATTCGTCGCCGCAAGGTTGGTGCTGATGGTAAGCCAGTTGGTCGTCGGCAAATTCGCCGTCGCCTGCACGCGATACATCTGACCGGGCGTTCCCTGAAAGCTGATGGTGAAACTGCCGTTGCCATTGGCTGCGATGCCCGTGACGTTGTTGGTAATGATCGGCGGCGCGATACTGGCCAGAACTTGCAGCGTGGCATCGGTGAGCGTCAGCCGTAATCCGCCAGAGCCGTTGTTCGTATTATCAACTCCAGACAGTGCCAGCGTCACTTGATTGCCAGCCAAGTAATTTCCGATCTGCGGGATCGTGAACGAATACGCAGTCGAAGCGGTTCCATTGAATAGTTGAGCTGCGCCGATGGCGGTGGCCGTAAATGTCCCGTTACTCAGCATATTGTCAGAACTAGTGTCATTGGCCTGGGCCGTGTTCCAAGTAATGCCCGGATTGAATCCGCCGTAAGCCTGGTTCAAGGCCCAAAGCTGCGCCTGTTGGGCGAAAGTAGCGGTGGAGGTAGTGACAGTAAAAACCGCATTGGTGTTCGCCTGGACATTCAGCCCTGCCAGGTTGAACTGAAAGTAAACCTTGCGCGCAGAGTCATAAGGCGATGGGTAGTATTTGACCATGATATAACCCTGCGCCACCTCATCCACGTTGCTTGGGCCGTAGGCGCCACCGCGAATATTTGCTGTAATCGCCGCCGAAAGATTTGTCCACACGGGCACATTACCGGTGGGCGCGGCAAAAATCAGCCGCAGCCGTGGCCCGACTCCGCCTTCGGTAGTGACAATCTTCACCCCATCCGGCTGCGTGTCGCCCGCCGCCAGCGAGGGCAAAGTCACATCCCAGCGCGGGTCTTGCGAAATCAGGAAGCTGACTACGCTATTCGACTGGCCGCGCAAATATCCCGTGACATCAATCAGCTTTTCGCTCGCGGTGGTTGAAGTCGTGATCAACTGTCCAACAATGCAAGCGTTCGTTCCCTGTCCGGTGATGACGCCATTGGCGATGTTGTTCCCGGCGGCTACGCCGCTTCTGAGATTGGGGGCATTATTCCAGTTAAGCGCGGCTTGGAACCAGCCGGTGTTGGTCAGCGCATACACATGGGCTTGCGCGGTCGTATTCATCGTGGCGCTCGACGCTTGCAACGACAAGACGGCTAACTGGAGAGTGGCGAAATTATTGGTCGGCAACTGGAATTTTATAAACGCCACGCTTCGATTGTCCAGATTCGCCGGGTCATTGCGGACCGTCATCTCGGTCGCGCTGCCGTAATTGACCGCCTTATTGCCACCGTCACGGGCTTGAGCATCGTCCGTGGCGGTGATGATTTGCTCGGCCTGTTGCGATTTGCCGGGAATGGTGAGGAGCCAGGCCGAATACGCGGGCTGGGTGCCAAGGCTGGACTGGGCGTCGCCGACCGTCGTCCACTGCACGCCGCCGCCGTAGGAATTCTCGCTGACTTCTTCGAGTAAGATTTTATTCGTCGCGGGCAAGTTCAAAGCGGCAAGGTTGGCGTTCGCGACCAAAGTGCTGGCAGTGCTATTGGCCGAAAATAAATAATAACAATTTGCAACCGGATCGTAACTGGCCTGAACATCCAGATTGGTTGCGGTGCCATCCGTCAGCGTGCCCAGGCGATTGCGTCCGGCGGCGAATACCTTGGTGAACAGCCGATATACTTCACCCGCCTTCGTGACGCCACCGACATTGTAAGGCGCATGGTTGTTGTCCACATAATACATGGCGTTCTTCTGCACCGGATAATTTCCTGCATAGGCAACTTGGGAGAACTTGAACGCATACATTTCAGCGATGCCATTTGCCATCAAGTTGACCACAATACTGCCGAAGCGCGAGTAATCAGCCGGTGAATCCTCGGTTACCGTAGTGGTGTCATAGCTCGCGGCCGTGCGGGTGTTGAATTCGGTAACGGCAATCGGAAAAGGTGC
>JAYWBR010000421.1:0-3383 GCA_043781315.1 Verrucomicrobiota bacterium
CATCGCATCTATTGCGTGACGACGAAGGATTTTCAGGCGTTCAGCAAGACGAAGTTGTTTTACGACGGCGGGTTCAACGCGATTGACGCGATGATCCTGCCGGCGAAGGGAAAATTTTATCTCGTGGTCAAAGACGAGACGAAAAATCCGGTGAAGAAAGATTTGCATCTCGCCGTGGCGGACGATGCGCAAGGCTCGTTCGGCAAAGTCGGCCCAGCGTTCACGACGAACTGGGTGGAAGGTCCGACCGCGCTGGAGATCGGCGGCGAGTTCTATATTTATTTTGACCATTACAGCAACCCCAAGTATTACGGGGCCGTGAAATCATCTGACTTGGAACATTGGCAGGACATTTCTGCGCAGGTGTCGTTTCCCAAAGGCATCCGGCACGGGACGGCGTTGCAAGTTCCCGCGAGCGTGGTGCAAGCTCTTTTGGAGTAAGAAACCGTTTCAACCAATCCCAACTGTGAAAAATAAAATGATCGAAACCCTGTTACTCATCGGAGCTGTCGTTTGCGTCGCCGGCATCGTTGGCTGTGCGACCACCGGCGGTTCGTCCGGCTACATCGGCAGACAATCCTTCGGCAAAACGGCGGACGGAAAAGCTGTTGATCTGTTCACGCTGCGCAATGCCAAGGGTTCCGAAGCGCAGATCATGAACTACGGCGGCATCGTCACGTCGCTGCAGGTGGCGGACAAGAGCGGCCAGCTCGGCGATGTTGTCCTCGGCTACGACCATCTGGATGGCTACCTGAAAAGCACACCCTACTTCGGCGCGCTCATCGGCCGCTACGGCAACCGTATCGCCAAAGGAAAATTCACACTCGACGGCCAGACCTACACGCTGCCCGTCAACAACGCGCCGAACTGCCTGCACGGCGGCCTCAAGGCGTTTGACAAAGTGGTTTGGGAAGTTGTCCGCCAGCGCGCCACCGACAAGGAGGCTTCGCTGGAGCTGAGTTATTTGAGCAAGGACGGCGAGGAAGGTTTTCCCGGTAACTTGAAAGTGACCGCCACTTATACGCTCACCGAGGACAACGCGCTGCGCGTGGAATTTTCCGCCACGACAGACAAACCCACCGTCCTGAATCTGACGCACCACTCGTACTTCAACCTCGCCGGCCACGGTGACGTGTTGAATCACGAAGTCACGATCAACGCGGATAAATTCACCGCCGTGGATGCCAACCTGATTCCCACCGGCGAACTGCGCCCGGTCAAAGGCACACCGTTCGACTTCACCGCGCCGCACACCGTCGGCGAGCGCATCAATGCCAGCGACGAACAACTCAAGCTCGGCAACGGCTACGATCATAACTGGGTGCTCAACAAAAAAGGCGGGGAGCTGTCGTTTGTGGCGCGCGTTTACGAACCGACCAGCGGCCGCGTGATGGAAGTTTTTTCGACCGAACCCGGCACGCAGTTTTACACCGGCAACTTTCTCGACGGTACCATCACGGGCAAGGGCGGCTGGACGTATCAATTCCGCAACGGCCTCTGCTTCGAGCCGCAGCATTACCCCGATTCCCCGAATCATCCGAGCTTCCCGACCACCGTCCTGCGCCCCGGCCAGACTTTCAAAAACTCAATCGTGTATAAATTCTCCGTCCGTTAAACCCCAACCCCACCAAACCAAACTCACGCAATGAAATTCAATCAAGCAAAGCTGTTCACCCTCGCACTGGCCGCAGCCATCGTCGCCACCGGTTGCAGTCCGAAAGAATCTTCCAAAGACGCCGGCACTCCCAAGGCCGCGTCCGGCAAAACGCTCAAGCTCGCGTTCGTCGTCAACAACGCCTCGCCGTTCTGGACGATTGCCCACGCGGGCACCGACGCGGCGGTCAAGGAATTGAACGGCGCGGTCGAAGTGGATTTCCGCATTCCTTCCGACGGCCAGGCCGGCACGCAACGCCAGATGCTCGACGATCTGCTCGCGAAAGGCGTGGACGGCATCGCGGTCAGTCCGATTGATCCGGCGAACCAGACCGAGTTCCTCGACAAGATCGCCGGCCAGACGCTGTTGATCTGCCACGACAGCGACGCGCCGAAAAGCAAACGCGTGTGCTACATCGGCACGGACAACACGGCGGCGGGCACCGAGGCCGGCAAGCTGATCAAGGAAGTGTTGCCCAACGGCGGCAAGATCATGGTGTTCGTCGGCACGCTCGACGCGGCCAATGCGCAGGAGCGTTTCGCCGGCATCAAGAAGGAGTTGGAAGGCTCGAAGGTGGAAATCGTGGACGTCCGCACCGACGAAACCGACCGCGCCCGCGCGCAGAAGAACGTCGAAGACACGCTCGTGAAGTATCCGGACATCGCCGCGCTGGTCGGCCTCTGGAGCTACAACGGCCCGGCCATCCTCAACGGCGTGAAGAGCAGCGGCAAGGTCGGCGCGGTGAAGATCGTGTGCTTTGACGAGGAGGAAGAAACGCTCGCCGGCATCGCCAGCGGCGCGATTTACGGCACGGTGGTGCAGCAGCCGTATGAATTCGGACGGCAATCCATCCTGCGCATGGCGAAGTATCTGAATGGCGACAAGGCGGCACTCGCGGGCGGCAAGCAGATCGTCCCGACGTTGAGCGTGAAAAAAGACAACGTGGCGGAATTCAAGGCCCGCCTCGACAAACAGCTCGGCAAGTAAGCAGCCCGGCCATTTTCCGGCGGCGGCGGAAGAAAACTTCCGCCGCCGTTTTTTTGCAAACAACCTTTGTAATTTCCGGCGGACTTTTGCACACTTTGCCGCACTTTAATCGCATACCAATTATGGCCAACACACCTTTGCTCCAGATGCGCGGCGTGCAGAAACGCTTCCCCGGCGTCATTGCGCTCGACAACGTCAGCCTCGAAGTCGGCAAGGGCGAGGTCGTCGCGCTGTGCGGCGAGAACGGCGCGGGCAAGTCCACGCTCATGAAAATCCTCGGCGGCGTATATCAGCCCGACGGCGGCGAACTCCTGCTCGAAGGCCAGCCTGTCAAAATCAACAACGTCACCGACGCGATGAAGCATGGGATTGCATTCATTCACCAGGAATTGAACGTCCTCGACAACCTGGACGTGGCGGCGAACGTCTTTCTCGGCCGCGAGCCGAGAAATTTCTTCGGGCTGATTGATAACAAGAAAATCCACGCGGACACCGCGCCGTTGCTGAAACGGCTGGGGCTGGAGGTTTCGAGCCGCACGCGCCTCGACCGGCTTTCCATCGCGCACCAGCAGATGGTCGAGATCGCCAAGGCGCTGTCGCTTAATTCGCGCATCATCATCATGGACGAGCCGACTTCGAGCCTCACGTTGACGGAGACGGATTGCCTGCTGGATCTGGTCGTGGAATTGCGCAAACAGGGCGTGAGCGTGGTTTATATTTCGCATCGTCTCGGCGAAGTGAA
>JAYWBR010000422.1:0-10191 GCA_043781315.1 Verrucomicrobiota bacterium
GTGAAGGTGTAATTCTTCAAACTGTTGGTGACGAAGATGGTTCCTGGTGCAACCGTAACGGTATTGCTCACGAAAGTTGAACCGGTTGCGGTGTCATCAAACTGTGCCACGCCACCATTCACATAAGTGGTGGCCCCGCCGCTGTTGTTCCAATTTAGGGTCGTCGTGTCCCAAGAACCATTCACACTGCCCGTCCATGTAACGGCGGTGGCGGCGCTGACGTTCAGAACAATATTGTTGCCATTGGTGGCGAAGGCGGCGACAACCCCGGCCGGCAGCAAACCCAGATTAAATCCACCCGACCCGCTGATGCTGCTGAAATGAATCAACGGGTAACTTTGGCCGGACGCGAAAGTTCCGCTCAGAATATTGATCGCAACCGGGCCGTTGACGGCTAGGATGCCGGCATTGATTGGGGCCAAAGTCGTATTAGTCACGCCGGTGAATTCAATCGTCGTCGTGGCGGCTAGATTAATTGTCTTCGGTGAAAACTGGTTGGTGCCGGCTACCGTCACGCCGAAGGCAGCCTTGGCGGCAATCGTGATCGTGTTGGTGGTGTCCTGTGCAGAACTGACGACCAGCTTGCCCGCGTTAACCGTGGTGGCACCGCTGTAGTTGTTCGCGGCGGCGAAGACGAGTGTGCCGGCTCCGTTCACAGTCAGATTGCCAGCACCCGAAATCACGCCATTGGCGGTCAACACCTGATTGTTGGTAATGGTCCAAGCCTGATTTGCGGCCAGCACAGCCGGATGATTCAAGGTAAGATTCACCGTGGCGTTGGACAGATTGATACCGCCGGCGCCGAGCGTAAGCGTCTGGGGGCCGTTGATCGTGATCGCCCCGGGAGGATTTTGAAGGATCAACGCCGCCCAATTCATGTTGGCACCCAGGGTGAACGACCCCGAGCCGGAAAACGAGTTCCATGTCACCTTGTTCGGGTTGGTCGGATAGGGCCAGTCTGTCTGTGGCGGGTTCGCTGGATTCAAATTACAAGTATAGGCATTACTCACACTGAGCACGGTGCCGGAGATGGCCTTGATCACGTTATTCGTATCTCCAAGGACGCAAGGCCCATAATCGGTTCCGATATTGTAGTTGGCCGTATTCACCAGCAACGCCACGCCATTCGTGTCGCTGTTGGTCTGATAATCAACCGGCAACTGATTATTGTAATGGCCGAGGGCGATTTTCCGGTTGGAGTTGCCGGGCTGCCACACCCAACTCAAGGGATCGCCGCAACGATTGCTCTTGATGATAACATTGTCGGAATATTCCAAGGGCGTCCTCCAGTCGTCCACATCCACGGCGTTCAACTGTTAATTCAGGATGGCGTTGTTTTGGATGTTGATCTGGCTGCCACTGACATGAATCCCATGATTGCCCGTGCCGTTGATGGTGTTGCCATAAATATAAAAGTTTTGACGCCACGGCACCCAATTGTGATAGGCGGAAATTCCATCGGCAATGGGACCAGCTTGGACTCCGGTGAGAGCGTTGCGATTCAATCCGGTTTGGGCCAAGGCATTGCTGATGATGCTAATCCCCGTGCTGCCGCCCATACCAATGCCGCAGGTCAGGGTGTTGCTGATGACGCAGTGTTGGATTAACGCATTGGTGGCCGTCCACATCAAAATGCCCAAGCCCTGCGCCTGATTGTTCGTGTCATTGAGTTTTGGGTTGCACCCGGCGTTGAGCAGGGTGCAGGTGTCGAGGATAAAATTGGTTGAACTGGTAGGCCAGACGCACGCCGTATAACCGGAACCCACAAAATTGTTCTTTGAGTTTTGAATGAGGCAGTTTCTCACACTGGTGCCCGTTGTCCCGACGGCGTTGACCAGCATGCTGGGATACCGGTTGCCATCAATGGTCATATATTGCAGCGTGCTGCCGCTGCCCAAGACAACCATGCTGCTGCCATCCAGGCCGCTGGAAGCCATCAGGGTATAAATTCCCGCAGCATTGCTGCCTTGAAATGTGGAATTTGCCGGCACCGTGATGGTTTTATTTAGATTGTAATTCGTGCCTGAAGAGGTGAGCACATAGCTATTCCCAGCCCCGTAGGTTTGAAAATGCCAGGCAATCGAATGGCTTGCGGCAGCGTTGGCGTGGTCGGAAATTCCAGCTTGCGCAATATTGTAAGTGGCACCCAGCGCGCTGGCAAAGGAACTGAGGAGGCAAATGGCTAGCGTTGCAAACTGGACTCTGGGTTTGCTTCGATAAAACGAACGGGGCATTTGGTTAAAATAACACCGATACTAAAAACATCAATATCCCCCAGTCGGGTGAGGGTGGCCGGATTGTCAGTAATCCTTGGCGGGCGTCCGCGCAGCCATGTAGCGGCCCACTGCCTCGGCCCGTGACCGGACATGCAACTTCTCATAGGCGTGCCGCAAATGGCTGCGCACCGTTTCGATGCCCACGGACAGTTTGTCGGCGATTTCCTTGTTGGCGTAGCCTTTGGAGAGCAGCACAAGTATTTCCTCTTCTCGCGCGCTCAAGTGGATGGTTTCATTGCTTTGGCCGGGTTTCTTTTTAAACGACGCCACCACGAGCCGCGCAATTTCGCTGGTCATCGGGGACCCGCCGCCCATCACATCGCGCAATGCGGCGTGCAACTCCTCCGGCTGCGTGCGCTTGAGCAGATAGCCGTCGGCTCCCGCCTCAAGTGCCAGAAACACCAGTTCATCATCGGTGGAGGCAGTGAGTATGACGATATGGGAATTCGGCAGGGCCGCTTTCAGCCGGGCGGTGCATTCGATTCCCGACATGCGCACCAGGAAGATGTCCATGAGAATGATGTCGGGCCGGGCGTCCGGCACCAGGCGCACGGCTTCCTCACCCGAGGAACAGGCGCAAACACAGGCGAACTCCGGGAAGGAATCAAGCAGATGCGCCCAACTTTCCCGCAAATCACGCTGGTCTTCCACCAGCGCCACGCGGATCGGCGACTTGATGGCTGGCACTTTGGTCGGCATCAACGTTTCTGGTTTCATGGTTTTGAAATCTCCGAAATATTTGGCGGATGAGTGGGGTCTGATCCAAATATCACTTCATGTCGTTTGGTTTCTTCCACATCTCGCGGCCGCCTGAACCAGTTGACCATTCGCAGGGGACTTTTTGACAGGGATACTTTTAAAGTCACCCGGCAGCCTTCCCCCGGCTTGCTGATCACCTCGCAAGTCCCATCAATTTCAGCCATGCGCTGCTTGAGATTGGTCAAACCATTGCGTTCCTTACTCGCCAGCACCGGATCAAAACCTTTTCCGTTATCCTCAACGCTCACAACCACCGATTTCTCCCGGATATGAATGCGCAAAAACAGTTCATTGGCGCCGGAATGTTTGGCGGCGTTATTAAGCACCTCTTTAACCGCCAGAAACAGGCTGCGTCTCACCGGAAGATCAAACTGTAGAGACGGAATTTCGGACGCCACATCCAGCCGGCAACGAATCGCGGTGTTGGCAAAAAAAGACTGGGCGAACTTGCAGACGTGTCGGGCAAAATCCTGCAGCATATCATGGCGCGAGTTGACGGCCCAAACTATCTCATCCACCGTGGTGGCAAGGCCGCGAGCTTTGCCGCACATGCGCTCGATGCCCGTCTGGCTGCTGGCCGCGGACCAGGCTTCCTTCCGCACCACCTCGCCCAACAGCAGCAGTTGGGTCAAACCGGCGCCCAGTTCGTCGTGAATGTCGCGGGCGATGCGCGACCGCTCCCGCTGGAGCAGGTCGCGTGACTTGGATTGCCCCGCCAGCCGGGTCAGCAATTGCACACAGGCCAATACGGAAAGGCCGCTGATAATCAACAAGGTGACCTGAAACCAACCGGTGTTCCAGAAATGAACTTGCACTGGGTGAATTGGCGGCAGGCGTGTAAAACCTGCCGGCAAATAAGCCCAAGGCGAACTTTTGAATCGGCCGACAATCACGGCGTGCGGCCAATCCGCCGAAGCGGCGCGCCGGGTTTCCCAGCCGCGCTCAGTTAAAGGAACGATGCGCCAGTTCACGTCACTCGGAATGTCAATCAGTTTCCCGTCCGTCAACTCAATTTTCAATCCCGCCAACACCCCAGCTTCCTGATAGTCGTTAAATGCCTCGACCGCCAGCACATGCCTCCCCGGTTGCAACAACCAGGACAGGTCATACTCGGTGACGTGGCGCAAATCACTCCCCTTGCCAATCTCCCGCCCGTCGAGCAAGAGGCGGTAACCATTGTCGGCGGTGATGTCCAATTTCGCCCGCACCACTTTTGTCCCGGGCGGAATTTCAAAAGATCGCCACAAGCGGATTGTTTGCTTGTCAAAAGTTTTATAATCCCAAATCCACGCGCCGACACCCCAGATCGGATCCAGTGTCACGGCCGACAAGTCATTTGAACTGACGTTGGCCACCTGCACCAAGAAAACGTGAGTTCCTAGCGGCAACATCAAGTCCAAGTTGGTTTCCCGCCCCACCTCGCGGCCGTCGATCAAGAGATAAAACTGGTTGCCGACAGTGAGATTCACGTGCACCCCAGCCACGGTGGGATCCGGAAGATCCGCCGCCGAACCCGCCCAGACGGGATATCCAATCAGAAGAACCAGCGTCAGCAAAAGCCCAATGGCAACGAAAGCCCCTCCCCGCATACACCTGAGCGTGTAATGCTTCGGCGGTTCGCCGAATACGTTGTTCCACAGCCTGCAATATGAATTCAACAGCAAAAACATTGACCTGATTTATTGTGACTCTTCATACAATGCGCCGATGCTTAATGTAAATCTTAAAGTGATTATCTTGGTTATCCAGAGAAGAGTTGTTCTGCTCCAGCTTCAACGCCGCGATGTTCACAAAATTGTAGCCAGCGTGACCGCCACCGGGCGATGAGGTTCAGGCTGGCAAGACAACGAATGAGGGAACGGGTATCAATTTTCATGGTCAGATTGGCGATCGGGGTTTCGGCGGGGCGCGTCATAAAATTCAAATGGTTTCACACGCATCCCATAGCGGGTTAAACACGGGATAAAACCCTTGAGTTCCCGCAGGAACTGAAGGCTGATCGGAAAAAGGGCGTTGGGAGTTTTTGCGTGTTTTACCTATTGGCAGATTTGGTTTTTACGCGGGGTCCGCTGGCTGTCCCACAGGGATTCAGGCAAAACCCGGCAAATAGGCCTGCTCCGGTCGGGCCAGATAACGGAAGTGACCATCGGCTGTCCCATAGCGGCGAAGCAAACCCAAGCCATCCCACTTTTTCCACAACGCCACGCGCACCAAGGTGAAGAGACGACTAAAGCTATGATTCCATTCGGACAGAAAGGCCAGATACCGCAACAAGAGATAAACCAGCAAGGCCGTCCACACCTGCCACCGCCCGGCGTTGGCACTGGTCCCCAGAAAATCCGCCAACTGGAGCGTCTGCTTGATCTGCTTGAAGAACACTTCAATCTGCCAGCGGCAGCGATATAATTCGACGATGCTGGTGGCGCTCCATTCCAGATTGTTGGTCAAAAACACCATCGCCACTTCCTGGCCGTCCACCTCCACCAGGGCCACGACCCGGCGCAATAGTTCCGGATAATCCTGCCGGGAAGCCGGGGTCTGCAGCCGGATCAAATCATCCCGCAGAATTTTGCCAATGGCTCCCCGCTGGTAACGCTTGCTCACTTTGGACTGCATATTGTCCTTGGCGCGGGTGACCCAGAATACCTCGCGCAGCGATAGGTCGGCCAGATGGCCGAAGTCCACATAAGCCTTGTCAAATATGACGATTTCACCGGCCTTGATCCCGGCACACATTTCCCGCGCCCGTTGGTTGTCGTGGTGCCGGGCGGTGTCCACAATGGCAAAGCGGGGCAGAAAACTTTGCAAATCCAGCCGCAGATGACACTTGGCCGCCGCCTTGCGGCGGCGATGCCTGGCCCAGTCCATGCACGAAGCAATCAGCGGAATCGTGGTCGAATCCACCAGATGAATCAGGCGCTTGAACTTGCCGGCAAAACGCTTTCGGCCTTGGCCACTGACGAAACCTGGGGACAACGCGCTCAAGTGTTCAAAGACGGCCCAGAAGAGTTTCTCGGCCATCGCCGCCGGGCGCACTTTGTCCGCATGGGAAAGATTGTTGCGGGTGGGTGGCGTCGCCCCACGAATGCTGGAGAGCGGCCCCGAGTGCAGGCGCAGGGCATCGCAAACGTCGTTGAGCCCGATGCTGTGGGTGAGCTGTGCGTAGACCAACGCCACCACATGACTCCAGGGACTGAAGGTGCGGGCTCTTTCATCCACTTTGGTTTCGCGGGCGAGCTTGGCCACCAGAAACTCTGGAATGAAGTTGCAAATCTGCCGCAGAAGATTCAGTTTTGACGGTGCTGGAACGGTTGGTTTTTTATTCATCCCTGCCTTGTGGCAGGGCTAAACAAACTGTTCCAGCCCTTTTTTATAAAATCCTGTGGGATGCGTGTGAAATAGTATCTATGAATATTCGCACCATCCGATTGGTTCTTTCGGCAACCCTTGTTGGTTTGACGTTTCAACTGTCAGCCGAACCTCAACTGGTCGGAAACCCGCCCGCGCCGAGCGACTGCTTGAGCCTGTGGTATCGTCAACCGGCCATCAAATGGGAAGAGGCGCTGCCCGTCGGCAATGGACGCCTCGGCGCGATGGTCTTTGGCCACGTCAGCAATGAGCGACTCCAATTGAACGAGGACACACTTTGGGGTGGCGGCCCGTACGATCCCGTCAATCCGCAGGCCAAGGCCGCGCTGCCGCAAGTCCGCCAGCTCGTTTTCGATGGGAAATATTCTGAGGCCGGAAAACTGATCAACGCAAAAGTCATCGCGACCCCCAAAACCGAGATGCCGTATGAAACCGCCGGCGATTTGATGCTCAGCTTTCCCGACTCCGTATCCGTCGAAAATTACCGGCGCGACCTCAATCTGAACACTGCCGTCACCACAACTGAATACACCGAAGGTGGCACGCGGTTCACACGCCAGATTTTCGCCAGCGCGGTGGATCAGGTGATCGTTGTCCGGCTCACGGCGGACAAAAGGAAATCCATTTCGTTTTCCGCCGGATTTACGACGCCGCAAAAAGTCGTCTTTGAAACCGAGTCCAGAAACACCCTGGTGATGCGCGGCACGAATGCGTCGGTGTCCGGTATCACGGGGGCGTTGAAGTTCCAAGTGCGCGCCCGTGTGCTGGTGGACGGGGGAATGATCAGCACCACGGCGGATTCCATAGCAGTCACGAACGCGGATGCGGTCACGATCCTGATCGCGGCGGCAACGAGCTACAAAAATTTCCAGGACGTGAGCGGTGATCCGGAAGTCATCGTCAAAAGCCAGATCGCCGCCGCTGCCAAAAAGAAATTCGACAAACTGCTCGCTGCGCACACGAAAGAACACCAGCGGCTGTTCCAACGCGTTTCCCTCGATGTGGGCACCAGCGACACCATGAAACTGCCGACCGATGAGCGCATCAAAAATTTCGGCACCGGCAATGATCCGCAATTCGCCTCGCTCTATTTTCAATATGGTCGCTATCTGCTGATTAGTTGTTCCCGCCCCGGCGGCCAGCCGGCAAATTTGCAAGGCCTCTGGAATCAGAGCATGAACCCGCCGTGGCAGAGCAAATACACCATCAACATCAACACGGAAATGAACTACTGGCCCGCCGAAGTGTGCAACCTCGGCGAATGTGTGGAGCCGCTCATTGCGATGGTGAAAGATCTTTCCGTGACCGGCGCGCGCACGGCGCAGGAAATGTATGGCGCGCGCGGCTGGGTCGCCCATCACAACGCCGACCTCTGGCGCGCCACCGGCCCCATTGACTTCGCGGATGCCGGCATGTGGCCGAGCGGCGGCGCGTGGTTGTGCGACCACTTGTGGGATCGCTATCAGTTCAGCGGCGACAAGAAATATCTCAAGGAAGCCTATCCCGTCATGCGCGGCGCGGCGGAATTTTTCCTCGACACGCTCCAGGAAGACCCGACGAATCACTGGCTCGTGACCAATCCGTCGGTTTCTCCGGAAAACCAGCATCCGTTCGGTTCGGCTGTCTGTGCTGGCCCGGCCATGGACGAGGAAATTTTGCGCGACCTTTTCTCCAATTGCATCGAGGCATCCAAGGTTCTGGACACCGATTCTGATTTTCGCAAGCAACTAGAACAAGCCCGTGCCCGACTCGCACCGATTCAGATTGGAAAGCAGGGGCAGTTGCAGGAATGGCTGGGTGACTGGGATGCGCAAGCGCGCGAACAGCAGCACCGCCACATTTCCCATTTGTATGCGCTGTTCCCCAGCGCGCAAATCACGCCGCGCGGCACGCCGGAACTGGCCGCCGCCGCCAAAGTCTCGCTCAATAAGCGCGGCGACATTACGACTGGCTGGGCCATCGCCTGGCGCATCAATTGTTGGGCACGACTGCACGATGGCGACCGCGCCTTCAGCATCCTCAAACATCTCTTCGATCCGTCGCGCACTTACCCGAACATGTTTGATGCTCATCCGCCTTTCCAGATAGACGGCAACTTCGGCGGCACCTCCGCCATCGCCGAAATGCTGCTGCAAAGTCAAACCGGCGAAATCGAATTGCTCCCCGCGCTGCCGGGCGCCTGGCCGGGCGGAAGCGTCAAAGGCCTGCGTGCGCGCGGCGGTTTTGAAATTGATCTCGCCTGGGACGGCGGCCAGCTGACCAATGTCAAAATCAAATCGGTTGGCGGCCGCACGGCGACCATTCGCTATGGCAACCGCACGACGGAAATAAAATTGAAGTCCGGCGGCACAGTTCAATTAAACTCCGAACTCCAAAGCGCGACGAAATCTTGATTGATTGAATCGCTCAGAATTCACCGGAACAGCCGTTGGGAGAAAAGATACAAATCATTCTTCCAAGCATTGAAATCGTGGCCGCTGGCATCAACGTGCCAGATGTGTTTGACATTTTTTTCCTTGAGATAGGCGTGCGTCCGCTGGCCGATGTTGATCAGGCCGTCCTTGTCGCCGCCGGAAATCCAGAGCAGCTTGAGCAGTTCGTTGGCCTTCGCGGGATCGGGCACTAATTCCTCCGGCGGCTTGGTGTTCGGCGCGGAAGAAAATCCGCCAATCCACGCAAACGTGTCGAGATGCGCCAGTCAAAAATCCAGCGACTGTCCGCCGCCCATCGAGAGTCCGGCGAGCGCGCGGTTCTCGCGGTCAGTCTGCGTGGAATATTTCGATTGGATGAACGGGATGAGGTCGTTGAGCAGGTCTTGATCAAACTTGGCAAAGGCCGGCGCGGTGGCCATGGCGTTGCTCCCGGGGCGGTCGTCCGGTTGCGCGCGGCCATTGGGCATGACGATGATCATGGGCACGGCTTTTTTTTCCGCGATGAGATTGGCGAGAATGATTTCGGGATGACCGCCGCGCCGCCATTCATTCTCGTCACCACCGATGCCATGCAACAGATAGAGGACCGGATACTTCGTGTCGGCGGAATAACCGGGTGGCGTCTAGACGAGCGTCTTGCGTTTGTTGCCGACGGATTTGGAATCGTATTCGACCATCTCAAGCTTGCCGTGGGCGATGCCGTCGCGGACTTTGTCGAAACCTTCCGGCGCTTTGGGGAAAGCCGCCTTATCATCCGGCCCGAGCACGATGGGTTGATTGCCCCGGCGTCGAATTTGAGGCTCAGGCGACGCGGCGGGTTCCCGTTTGGCCACGATTGTTTCCTTGGCAATTTCGCCAACCTCGCGCGTGAAATTGATTTCGTTGGCGTTGGTGGCGAGCTTGCCGGTGTAGGTGATGCGAATGTCGTTGCCCTGAAAACTCATCAGTTCGACAAACGAAACCGCGTCGCCGTCAACCTTGCCTTCCTTCAAATCGGCTTCGCGTTTTCGGTCGGTGATTTCCGAACTGGCCTTCCCGGTCAGGTTCGTGCCGTCCTGCTTGAAGGTGAAGGTGTATTTTTGATTGCCGATCTGCGAATCAAATGCGCTTTTCCAAGTGCCGGTGACATTGGCCGCGAGCGCCGCGAGCGCCGCGAGCGGCAGAACCGCGAGGGTGAGAAGAATAATTTTATTTTTCATTTTCAGAATATTTTTCAACTGGATTGATTGGAGGCGAAATGATTTCCGGCGTTGCGCCATTGTTACCGCAACATATTTTGGTTTGGTGGATTCGCTTCAATTGCCCGCAGCCGACTTCATCAGCCGCACGTCGTAGATGCCGACCGCCGGCTCGCC
>JAYWBR010000423.1:0-3370 GCA_043781315.1 Verrucomicrobiota bacterium
GGTGAACAGCTTCGCATTCTTGCCCGTGGACGCCACGCGGCCCGCCGCGCCAAGCGGGATGAAGTCCTGACATTGCTGGCGGACAAGCCCCAAGGCATCACGGCGCGGATCGTGGGCAGCGCGGAGGAAGCCCACGCCTTGCTTGAAGGGATGGAAGTAGAAGGTGAATTGGCGGGCAAGGATTCCAAGCCCGAAACCGGCGGCCACATTACGCGCACATTCACCAAAGCGAGGAAGTGAATTTAGCGAGCTAACCTGTGACAGACGCAGTGGGATGGCATCCTTTGGCGTGTAACTGTGAAAAATTATACCGCTCATGTTCCACTGAAGCAGTTCCGTCACTTGGTCGGTATCGGAAACGCTTAAAAGAATCCTTAACTCGTTAGCTGGCGGGTGAATGTCACGTCTGTCACGTCTGTCACCGTGCAAGGTTCTCCCGGCGATGTTGTCCAAGCAGGTGACCAATCTCGCACGGTGCCGCTAGGCACAACAAAACACACAAAAAGCCACAATGAACGTCACCTGAAGGAACGTGGAAGAATCGTCTTTGAACATTCGCAGGCCTCTCCGAAATCGGTGGACTTGTTAGCAGTGGACGTTAGCAGTAGGGGTTCTGAAATCCGCTTAAAACTCAATAATACATTGATTCTATTGGCTTATATCAGGATTGGAGCGGGTGAAGGGAATCGAACCCTCGTATGGAGTTTGGAAAACTCCTGTTCTACCATTGAACTACACCCGCGACCAGCCGGCGAAAGGATAGCGGCCGCGCTTGCGTTGTCAATTCGTCAGCGTGTATTCTGCCAGCGAATGAATTCGCTGCTGCTCACCGGCGGGCGGGTGATTGATCCCGCCAACCGCCTTGATTCTCCCGCCGACCTGCTCATCGTAAATGGCAAGATCGCCGCCGTCGGCCCGGCAGCGTCCACCGGCGCCCCGCCTGATGTTGAGAAAATGGACGTGCGCGGTCTCGTCGTCTGCCCGGGTTTGATTGATCTGCATGTCCACCTGCGCGAGCCGGGCCAGTCCGCGAAAGAAACCATCGCCACCGGCATGGCGGCGGCGGCGCGCGGCGGCTTCACCTCGGTCGTCTGCATGCCGAACACCTCGCCCGCGATTGACAACGCCGGCACCGTCGCGCTCATCCGCGAGCGCGCGATGCGCGAAGGCGGCGTGAATGTGTTTGTCACCGGCGCGATCACCAAGGGCATCGCCGGCGAGGAACTCGCGCCGATCGGCGGCTTGAAAAGGGCCGGCGTGGTCGCCATCACGGACGACGGCCACTGCGTCCAGAACAACGACCTCATGCGCCGCGCCTGCGAGTACGCAAAGATGTTTGACCTGCCGGTGATGGATCATTGCCAGGATTATTCGCTCGTGACGGACGGCGTGATGCACGAAGGCTACTGGAGCACGGCATTGGGCTTGCGCGGCTGGCCGTCGGCGGGCGAGGAGATGATCGTGGCGCGGAACATCCTGCTCGCGGAACTGACGGGCGCAAAAATCCACTGTCAGCATCTGAGCGCAGCCGGCAGCGTGCAGTTGCTGCGCGACGCCAAAAAACGCGGTGTGCCGATTTCCGGCGAGGCGTGTCCGCATCATTTTACTTTGACGGACGCGGCGATCGCGGGCAGCGAGAAATTCTGGAAGGAGGATGGCACGGGGGTTTTCGGATTCAAATCGCCGATGCAACCGTTCCCTGAGTGGCCAAGCTACGACACGAATTTCAAAATGAATCCCCCGCTCCGCTCGGCGCGCGACCGCGAGGCGATTCTCGAAGGGCTGGCCGACGGCACGATCGAGATTTTGTGCAGCGATCATGCGCCGCATTGTGATTACGAAAAGGAAGTCGAGTTTGACTATGCCCCGTTCGGCATCACCGGCCTGGAAACCGAACTCGCGCTGTCGCTCATGCAGTTGGTTCACACCGGCCGCCTTTCGCTGGCTGACATGATTGCCAAATACACGGTGAATCCTGCCCGTCTGTTGAATCTCGCCAAGGGCACGTTGGGCGTGGGTGCGGAGGCGGACATCACCGTGTTCGCCCCGGAACGCGACTGGTCGTTCGCCCGGAGCGACACGGCCAGCAAGTCGGCGAACAATCCGTTTTACGGCTGGCCGCTGAGAGGCAAGGCCGTCGCCACCTTCGTGGCGGGAAAAAAAATCTGGGTTGAACAAACCGAACCGGTCGGCGTCTAACCTTCGACGAACGAATCCATTTATGAAAAAAATCGCAATCGCAATGCTCGCCGGCTGGACGCTGATCCAAGCCCAAGCCGGGGAACTTCAATGGCTCACCGACCTGCCCAAGGCCCAAGCCAAGGCCAAGGCGGAAAACAAAATGGTAATCCTGGATTTTACCGGTTCCGACTGGTGCGTCTGGTGCACCCGGCTCAAAAACGAGGTGTTCTCGCAGGCGGCGTTCGCCGAATACGCCAGCAAAAACCTGGTGCTGGTGGAGGTGGACTTCCCGCACAACAAAAAAATGAGCAACGAGCAAAAAGCGGCCAACGACGCCCTGCAGAAGCAGTATAAGGTCGAAGGGTACCCGACCATCATCGTGCTCAACAGTGAAGGCAAGCAGGTCGGGGAACTGGGCTACATGAAAGGCGGCCCGGCGGCGTTCATCGCGGAACTAGACAAGGCGAAGCAAAAACATTGATCCCATTTCAGTTGGTGGCCTTTGGGCGCGGCTTGAAAAAGCCGCGCCTTTTATTTGTGGAAGTACGGCGAACGCGGATCTGATTCGTCGCAACGTGACGAGTTACACCTCAATCAGCGTCAGCACATACCGTCGTCGCTCAGAAGCCTCTTCACTTCCCTTTGGAATTCCTCAATCACGCTTGGCTTCGCAAGGAACGTAATGTTCAAATTTGGAGCGGCACATTTTCGCGCCCGCCTTTTTTCTCCGGGTTTGGAAACACTGCCCGAGACAACGAGGATGGGATACTTGACCTTCCGCCTGGCCAAGAGCGGCAACAACTCCCATCCACTCATCCCTGAGTATTCGGGCGGACCCGGCATGTTCTGATTATTCATGTCGGTGATCAACAAATCCGGATCCGCCCGCAGCAGTTCCTTCCAAGCACGGTCACGATTTTGAAAAGCCAGCACCTTCACCTTGACGAACAGATGTTCAAGCATCACCTCCATCAGTTCCGTCATCGGCCAGCCGCGGCGTAAGCGTCGCCCTCAGTGAAGCCGAAGTGCCTTGGCGCGCCTGGAGCAGCGCGCTGAAATCGCCCGCGCCAGCCGCAGCGTCTTTGAATGCTCCAGCCGCGGCGCGGCCGAACAACGCCTCAAGGAAATCGTCACCCACGATGCCCAAAGCGCGCCCAAACTCGCGACCTGGATGGAAGACAATCTCCCG
>JAYWBR010000424.1:0-27551 GCA_043781315.1 Verrucomicrobiota bacterium
GGCTGGAACCACGCCCCATAAAAACATTCGTCCCGGCAGAAAAATATTTTGTAGGAGACGAGGTGACGAGACTCAAACTATTCCCAATTTAATTTGAGACTCCTAACGTCGTCTCCTACGAATTTGGTTTGGCGTCATGGACTGCGCCGGCAGAGCGGCAGCGGCGACGGCGCTTTCGCACCGCGTGACGCGCATCCGAAGACTTGATCGCCCTCCCCAAAGCGGGGTCGCGCTGCGCTTGCCCCCGCAGTCCATGACATCATCCCATCGGCCAAGGACTTTGCCGACGACGACCCTTCTTTGCCCCATTGCGCCTTCGTCCCGCCGGGCCAACCGGAAATCAGCCCGCCCCGCCGTGGCTGGAACCACGCCCCCTAAAATCATTCGTCCCGGCCAGGGAAAATCTTTTGTAGGAGTCGAGGTGACGAGACTCAAACTATTCCTAATTCAATTTGAGACTCCTCACGTCGTCTCCTACGAGTTTGGTGTGGCGTCATGGACTGCGCCGGCAGAGCGGCAGCGGCGACGGCGCTTTCGTACGACGTGACGCATCCGAACATCTGAACGCCCTCCCCAAAGCGGGGTCGCGCTGCGCTTGCCCCCGCAGTCCATGACATCATCCCATCGGCCAAGGACAGCCTCCCGCGCTAGCCCTTCGCCAGACCGACAAAATTTTTCAGCAGTTGCAGACCGACCTGCTGGCTTTTCTCCGGGTGAAATTGCGTGGCGAAAACATTGTCGCGCCAGACGGATGAGGCAAACTTCCCGCCGTAATCCGTCCGCGTCGCGACGATGGACTCATCCACCGGCTGTGGATAAAAGCTGTGTACGAAATAAACGTAGCTGCCGCTGGCGATGCCGCGATACAACGGGCATTCGTCATTCACCATCTCCAACTGGTTCCAGCCAATCTGCGGAATCTTCAAGCCGCTCTTTTCCGAAAAGCGGACGACCTTGCCCGAAAAAATTCCCAGCCCGGCGGCGCAACTGTTGAACTCCTCGCTCTTCTCAAACAACGCCTGGTAGCCAACACAGATGCCCAGAAACGGACGGCCCGATTTGATGAACTCGCGCGACGCCTCAAGCAACCCCTGCTTTCGCAACGCGTTGATGCAGTCGTCGAACGCGCCAACGCCCGGCAGCACGAGCGCGCGGGCATCGCCAATTTCCTCGGGCCGCTGGGCGATGCGCACGTCCGCGCCGACCTTGAGCAGCGCCTTGTGGACGCTGCGCAAATTTCCCGACCCGTAATCAAGCAGAGCAATCACAGCACAATTAAAAATTAAAAAGGCAAAATGTAAAATGCCGATTCGGCGGGCACCCCTGCTCCGGTTTTTGAATTTTGCATTTTTAATTTTTGATTTCCGCCAGCTCCCGCTCCGTCTTCAACCGCAACTGCCCACATGCCGCGTCAATGTCATGACCCTTCTCGCGGCGGAGCGTGGCGATGGCACCCTGCTTTTCCAGCGCGGCCAGAAAACTTTCCTGCGCCGCTTCGTCCGGACGTTCCCACGTCAGGCCATCCACCTTGTTGTAAGGAATCAAATTCACCTTCGCATTCAAGCGCTTCGCGAGCTGTGCCAGCGGCTTGGTCTGATCCAGCCCGTCGTTCACGCCCGCGATCAGGATGTATTCAAACGTAATCATGCGGCCCTTCTTGGCCTGATAGTATTCGCAGGCGGCGGTCAGTTCCTTCAGTGGGAACTTGCGGTTCACCGGCATGATTTTTTCGCGCGTCTCATCCGTCGCGCCGTGCAATGAAATCGCGAGGCGAAACTGCACCGGCTCGTCCGCGAGCTTGCGGATCTGCGGCGCGAGACCGCTGGTGGAGACGGTGATCTTCCGCGCGCCGATGCCACCTCCCCACGACGCGTTCAAAACCTTCAAGGCCCGCAGGAGATTTTCGTAGTTCGCCAGCGGCTCGCCCATGCCCATGATGACCAAATTATCAATGAGGCGTGAAACGTGAGGCGTGAGACGTGAGGGGTCCTCGGGCGTGCCTTCACCTGGTACTTGGGGCTTGGGACTTGGAACTTCCGCCGCGTGCCAGCGCTCGATCGCCAGCACCTGCTCGACGATTTCGTTCGCCGTCAGATTGCGTTTCCAGCCGTCCAGTCCGCTCGCGCAAAACTTGCAGCCGTAGGCGCAGCCGACCTGTGTGGAGAGGCAGAGCGTGTGGCGGTCGCTCGCCTCGCCGTAGAGCGCGGGGTTCGCCGGAATCAAAACGCTCTCGATGAACTGGCCGTCGGCGAGTTTCCAGAGAAATTTCTGCGTGGTGTCGCGCGCGCCCTGTTTGCGGACGAGCTCCAGCGGTTGCAGCGAATAGGTGGCGCGCAGTTTTTCGCGGAGCGCCTTGGGCAGGTTGGTCATCGCCTCCCACGTCGTGACGCGGCGGACGTAGAGCCATTCGAGCAGTTGGGCCACGCGGTAGGCGGGCTGTTCCCATTCCTGAAACTGCGCTTCCAACTCCGGCGGCAACTGCGATTTAATGTCCATAATTCTTGTCAGCTTACACGTTGGGAGATTAAAACCAAGCCGCGAGCCGGAGCGGGTGCGAATTACAACCTTGTCAACCCCGCAACAATTTGGGTTAGTTGTTGCCGCAGCCTGCTTCAGCGTGTTGGCGTTTGAACGCTCCAATTCTCTGCTGGTCTGAAAACTTTTGAATTCGATCATTTCACTTTCGCTGGTGATTCCCGTTTACAACGAGGAAAAATCCCTACCGACGCTGGTTGCTGCGCTGACGACGGCGGTTGCCACGACGCTGCGTGAATGCGGCCCGATCGAGATTGTGCTGGTGAACGACGGCAGCACCGATCGGAGCTGGCAGTTGATCGCCGACGCGTGCCGACAAACGTCCGGCTGGACGGGGTTGAACTTGTCGCGGAATTTTGGCCATCAGCTTGCGCTGGCCGCCGGGTTGGAAGTGGCGCGGGGATTGGTCGTGGTATCGCTGGACGCCGATTTGCAAGACCCGTTGGAGGTCATCCCGGCCATGGTCGCCGAACATCGGCGTGGCTACGATGTGGTTTATGCCACGCGGCGCAGTCGGGGAGAGGAGTCGTGGCTCAAGCGAATCACCGCCCGATTGTTTTATGTCTTGATGGAAAAAATCTGCGGGGTTCCGATGCTGCGGAACACCGGCGACTTCCGATTGATCAGCCGCCGTGCCCTGACGGAACTGGCGCGCTTGCACGAGACCCATCGGTTTTTGCGGGGGCTGGTTCCGTGGATTGGCTTTCCGCAAACCCAGGTATTTTACGACCGCGCCGACCGCGCTCACGGCTGCACGCACTACCCTTTTCGCAAGATGCTCCTGCTCGCCTTTGATGGGATTGCTTCCATGTCCGCAGCCCCGTTGCGTCTGGCCTATGTTCTTTCGCTCCTGCTGTTCTCGGTTTTTATTGGCTACGTGTTGTATGCGGTTTACGAGCACTTCGTCCGGGGCAGCGAATTGGTGCACGGCTGGACATCCCTGATGGCAGCCATCACCATCTTCGGGACGATTCAATTATTGCAACTAGGTATCTTTGGTGAATATCTGGGTCGCATTTACGAACAAACCAAAAACCGTCCCCTCTTCATTGTCCAAGACATCGTGAATACGGAAACCACCAATCCGCCATGTTCAAAACTTTAATCCTGCGCCTGCGCGCCATTCCAGCCACCCGGATGGCGCTGACGATGTTGGGAGCGACCGCCCTTTTTCGATTCTGGTTTGCCACCCGGATGCAACTAGTCGGCGACGAGGCTTATTACTGGCTGTGGTCAAAACATCTGGCGGCTTCGTATCGCGACAAAGGGCCGGCCATCGCCTGGACAATTGCCTTGGGGACAAAGCTCTTTGGTAACACGGTTTTTGGCATCCGCTTTTTCGCCGTCGTTTGCAGTCTGGCCATCGGCGGCCTGCTGTTCCTGCTAGCGCGGCGGTTGTATGACGAGCGCACGGCGCTCTGGTGTCTTTTCGTCGCGCTCGTGATGCCGATCCTGGCGGTCGGTTCGATCCTGATGACGATTGACTCGTTGAGCATGTTGTCCTGGGCCTTGGCCGCGCTGCTGTTGTGGAACGCGCTCCAACGGGATCGCCTGTTCGACTGGGTGGGGATTGGCCTCGTCATTGGTTTGGGTTTCCTCGCCAAGTTTACCAACGGCGTGCAACTCGCCTGCATTGGTTTGTTTCTGCTGTGGTCGCCCGCGCACCGTGGAATCTTGCTCAGCAAAAAATTTGTCGCGATGAATCTGGCGTTTGCCGTCAGCATCGTGCCCTTGATCTGGTGGAACGTTCAAACCGGCTGGGTTCACTTCACTGCGCTCCACTCGCGCAGCGGCGTCGAACATAGTTTCGGCATCCACCCCACCGAACTGCTGCGTTTTGTGGGCGAAATCTTTGGCGTGGTCTCCCCCCTGTTCATGGCAGGTATGACGGTGGCAGCCATTGGACTGTGGTGGATCCGTGGGGCGGATGTTCGCACGCGCTTTCTGTTAAGCCAGTCGCTCCCGTTGTTTGGTCTGTTTCTATTCTTCAGCCTGAACAAGGCGGGTAAGTCCAACTGGATTTGCCCCGCTTTGTTCACGGGAATCATTTTCACCGTCGTTTATTGGCGGCACATCATGGCCACACGGGCCGGCTGGCGTTGGGTTGGCGGGACGTCGTTTTGGATCGCCGGGGGCATGACGGTGGTCATGCACAACACGGATTATCTGCACCTTCCGACCAAGCTCGAACCTTTGCGCCGCGCTCAGGGCTGGGATGATTTTGCCCGCCATGTGCAAACCGCGCGGAACCAGTACGAAGTCAATCTGCTCATCGGCTCGCATTACATGGATGCCAGCCTGATGGCGTTTTATCTGCCCGATCAACCCGAAACCTATCTTCCGCCAGAGGATTATGGCGCGTCCCAATTCAGCCTGTGGCCGGGCTACCAGCGTGACGCCCACACCCGCGCCTTGTTTGTTCGCGGCGCGGGCACAACCCTCCCGCCCACGCTGACCGCTGACTTTGGCAGCATCACCTTGGTGGACCAGTTCTGGTCGCTGCATCAAGGTCGCCCCATGGGTGAATTTCAAATCTACCTCTGCACCGCCCCCGTGCTGCCAACTGCGTCCGCCAAAAAACCCTGACGGTTCGCCGCGCAAATCCTTCCAGCACGCGCAAATGAGTTTTCATTTCCACGTCCGCCGCTAGACTGCGCCGGTGCATTGGATTCAATCAATTGACCTCGCGCTGTTCCGGTTCATCAACGACACGTTGAGCAATCCGGTCTTCGACCGGGTCATGCCTTTCGCCAGCCAGAACAAGTTTTTTTTCCCCGTCCTCATCGTGGCGGGACTCGCGCTGCTGTGGAAAGGCGGCCGCCGCGCGCGGCTATGCCTGCTGATGGCGGCAATCATCATCCCTGCCGGCGACGGCCTGATCACCAACACTCTCAAGCACGCCCTGGCCCGGCCGCGCCCGTTCGTCACGCTGGAAAACGTGCGCGTGTTCGGCAAAATAAAAACCGCCGCGCCGCCGCCGGAAAACATGGTGGCCGCCGCCGCGCCCGCCCAACTGCCGAATCACAACAGCCTGCCATCCGCGCACGTCGCCAACTGGTTTGCGGGCACGATGATTTTTCTGGTCTATTACCGGCGCAGTTGGCGGTTCATGCTGCCGCTCGCCTTGACGGTCGCATTTTCCCGCGTCTATAACGGCGTGCATTATCCCAGCGACGTGCTGGTCGGCGCGATTCTCGGTGCGGGTTACGCCGCCGCCGGCATCTGGGCGATCAATGCGCTGTGGCTCTTTGCCGGACGAAAATGGTTTCCAATCTGGTGGGAAAAAGTTCCCTCGCTCGTCAACCCAGACGCCAGCGCCCCAAACTCCAAACTCCAAACTCCAAACTCCAATGACTCGCACTGGCTGCACCTCGGCTACATGATCCTCGCCGTGTCGCTGTTGGCCAACCTCGCCTACCTCCACAGCGGCGCGATTGAACTCAGCGGCGACGAAGCCTACCAATGGGTCTGGTCCAAACACCCCGCGCTCTCCTACTACAGCAAGCCGCCGATGATCGCCGCGCTCCAATTCGCCGGCACGCATCTGTGGGGTGACACGGAATTCGGCGTGCGCTTTTTTTCGCCGGTCATCAGCACGGTGCTGGGGTTTTTGCTGCTGCGATTTTTCGCCCGCGAAACCAGCGCGCGCATGGGGGTTTTATTACTGCTGAACCTCCAGGCCACGCCGTTGCTCGCGGCCGGTTCGCTCCTGATGACCATTGATCCGCCGTCGGTTTTGTTCTGGACCGCCGCGATGCTGGCGGGCTGGCGCGCGGTGCAACCGGCGGGGAAAACCTCGCACTGGTGCTGGGTTGGCTTGTGGATGGGCCTCGGCTTCCTCAGCAAATACACGGAACTTTTTCAACTACTCTGCTGGGTGGTTTTCTTCGCGCTCTGGCAACCGGCTCGTTTGCATCTGCGCCGACCCGGCCCGTATCTCGCGCTGCTCATCAATCTCTTCTGCACCCTGCCCGTGCTGATTTGGAATCAGCAGCACGGCTGGATCACCGTCACGCACGTCGCCGAACGCGGCGGCGCGGGCCACGTCTGGCAGCCGACGCTCCGCTATCTCGGGGATTTTCTCGGTGCCGAAGCCGGACTGCTCAATCCGTTTTTTTTCTTCCCGGTCTTGTGGGCCGCCGTGGCGTTCTGGCGGTCGGATCGGAAAAATCCCCGGATGGTTTTTCTGTTCAGCATGGGCGCGCCGTTGTTTCTGTGTTACCTGCTTTTCACCGCCCGCTCGGCCGTGCTGCCGAACTGGATTGCGCCTGCGGTGATCCCCTTGTTTTGCCTGAGCGTTCTTTACTGGGACAAATTTCTCCGCACCTCGCGCACGTTGCGGATTTTGCAGGCGGTGGGAATCGTCTTTGGTTTCGCGCTTGCGGTGCTCCTGCACGACACCCGTCTGATTGGAAAAATGGCCGGACATCCGTTGCCGCCCAAGATTGATCCGCTGACCCGGGTGCGCGGCAACGCCGAGATGGCGCGGCTCGCCGACGAAGCGCGGCAACACTTGCAGACCGGGGAGGGCAAACCCGTCTTCATCATCGGCGGGCATTACGGCATCACCGGGGAAATTTCCTTCTACCTGCCGGAAGCGCGCACGAACATTGTGGACCGGCCGCTCGTCTATTACGTCACGACCGACAAGCCGCAGAACCAGTTTTTTTTCTGGCCCGGCTATCGCGAAACCCGGCGCGGCCAGAACGCCATTTTCGTCCGGGAAATCTCCGTGCCGCGACTGACCAACGGCTGGGTCGGCAAATGGTGGCGCGGAGAAACCAATCTGGACAGCGTCGCGCCGAAAGGCACCCCGCCGCCGCCGTCGCTGGTGAAGGAATTTGAATCCGTGACCGACCTGGGTTTGCGCGCGGCGGTGGTTCGCGGGCAAACCTATCGCTACGTCCAGCTTTTTGAATGTCGCAATCTCAAATGAATAGTGGCACGGACGTCCCGTCCGTTCGTTCCGGGAACCCGCCGTTTTTCATGGAATCGAACGGACGGGACGTCCGTGCCACTACCTTCCCAGTTCGCGATTACGACCTCGCCGCCACGCTCACTTCCGGCCAAGCGTTTCGCTGGATTTTTTTGAACGAAGTTTGGGAAGGCGTCATCGCCGGGCGCTGGGTGCGGTTGCGCGCCGGAGCATTTTCCATCACCGCCGAAACCGCCGCACCGATGAATGACTGGCACTGGCTCAGGGATTATCTCCAGCTCGATCTGGATCTGGCCGCCGTGGTGCGAACTTTTCCCGACGACGAACCCATGCGCGCCGCCGTCAAGGCGTGTCCCGGCCTGCGCTTGCTGCGCCAGGACCCGTGGGAATGTCTCGCCTCGTTCATCCTTTCCTCGACCAAACAAATCGTGCAAATCCGCCAGATCGTCGCGCTGCTGTGCGCACGTTTCGGCGAACCCTGTAGCGTCGAGCCTGTGGCTCGATTGGGCGCAGCCCACCCCGATTCGGCCACAGGCCGAACGCTACAATTTTCCTTCCCCACCCCCCAACGCCTCGCCGCCGCGAGCGAAGCCGAACTGCGCGCGTGCAAGATGGGTTTTCGCGCGCCGAATTTGCTCAACGCCGCGCGTCAGATTGCCGAGGGGAAATTAGATTTGGAGCGGCTGCGCCAGTTGTCCTGTGCCGAAGCCCGCGAGGAACTGATGAAGCTGCGCGGCGTGGGCGGCAAGATCGCCGACTGCGTGCTGCTCTTCGCGTACGGCTTTGACGCCGCGTTTCCGGTGGATGTCTGGATCGAACGCGCGTTGCAGGAACTTTATTTCCCGCGCCGCCGCGCGAGCGAGCAACGGCTGCGCCGGTTTGCCGCCACCCATTTCGGCCCGCACGCCGGCTACGCGCAGCAGTATCTTTTTCATTACATGCGGACAAAAATGAAATAGCTTTTCCTTGATGGAAATTCGCAGTCTACTTTCATCGGGACTTGTTACAGAAACCGTTGCAAAAACAAAGCATACGCAGCGCAGCGCACGCGTGCGGTATGAGATTACAACTTAGTTCCAATCAATTCGGATGAGGCAAACCAGTGGCTTAAGGCTAGCAGGAACAAATGTGGTTCTATCCTGGCCCTTGGCGGCAGCCGGCTGCGTTCTTCAAACAACCGACAAGCTGATAACGACTAATTCGTGGACAGATGTTATCGGTGTGCCTGTCATTTTGAATTTTAAATACTCGGTTACGAATAGTCTTTCCGCAGGCAGCCGTTTTTATCGCTTGAGTCGATTCTTCAGCAGCACCGCACCGGTATTGCAGGCACAGGTTTCGGGAAGCAATGTCGTGGTTAGCTGGCCGAATGCCGCAACGGGTTATGTCCTCGAAACATCAACCAGTCTGACGGCAACGAATTCTTGGACGGCTGTTACCAATGCACCCGTCGTCGTCAATCTTCAGAACACAGTCACGAATTCAGTTTCCAGCGGAAGCCGCTTCTATCGGTTAAGGAAATAATTGTTCATTGAGCAGGCAATCGGATTCCTGTGGATCACCTCCGCGCCCGTGTTGAATTTGCCAAACAAAATTTTTTCGCGCCAATCCACCGGAAACCTGATTTCCTCTCCGCATGGCGAAACGGCTTTTTCTGCTCGACGGCATGGCGTTGGCTTGCTTCTTTCGCCGTCTGCCACCGGTTCATTTGGTCGCGGGTGGTTCCAACAATCTTCGCGGCAGGTTTCGATGCCCGTGCATCGCCCGGCGTATCACGACACTGTCGCCGTCCAGTTCGTAGAAGAGGACGTGCTTTTTGAAGGGACGGAACACGACGAAGAACCGCCAGTTGCGCAGACGCGGATGAGTAAAGCCACCGAGCGGTCCAAGTTGTGGATGTTGTCCCAGCAGCCGACAGGTCGCTTCCACGGCGTCGAGGTAACCGTCCGCCACGTCCCAACCCGCCTTGAGCACATACCACTCAAACTGCCGTTCAATGTCCGCAATGAAATCGTCCGACTTGCGGACGCTCATGGCGCGGTGGATGAGGTGCGTGCCCGGACGCGTTGCCGGATGGCATCGAAGTCCTCGCGCATCAGCGGGGTCGCGGGCTGGTGAGCTGCTTCCAGCAGCCAGGCCTCCAGTTCCGGGGTGACTTCGAATGGCTTCTGCTGTTGTTCGCGGACGGAACGCAGGACGTCATTGACGAGTTCGCTCGGGTCGGCGCAGACACCGGATCGAACCTGGTTTTGCAGGAAATCCTCCACGTCTCTGGCCAAGGCGATTGTCATGGCGGCAAATTATCGTCGGCGCGTCGCGTTTGCAAGTTGCCTTTCCTGGCCGGCGCATTCGCTGAAGTTGTCGCTGGATTAAAATTCTTCGCGCCATTCCGGCGGAAACCTGATTTGCTTTCCGCATGGCGAAACGGCTTTTTCTGCTCGATGGCATGGCATTGGTTTATCGTGCGCATGGTGCTTTCTTTGTCGTGCTTTTGCACCAACACAATCCGCCTCACAAGCCGAGGCAGTGACGAACGGAGGTTTCAACTTTTTGCAAGGTCGCCCCGGAAACTTTTCCGGCGCGCACGCCCACGAACCGGCTGGGATCCAGAGCACGAAGTTGGAAACAAAGAAAGACGGTTTCCATCGGGAGGCCGCTTTCGGCGGATGGAATACGGACGTTGGTGGGATAGTCTCGCGTCACGTTTTCACCTTTCGTGCCGATGACGACCGTGACGACGAGCGGCAGCCGATTGATGGCATTGACGGAAAGAACCAAAACGGGCCGATGCCCTGCCTGCTCCCGGCCTTGCACCGGGTTGAGGTTGACCAGAAAGATGTCGCCGCGCTCGATGGCCATCAGATTTTTTCCAAACCGTCGGATTCGGCGGCGGCGAACTCGGCGCTGATGGAGTGCAACTCACGCTGGATTTGTGGATCGTTCGCCATTGCGGCCAGTTGATTGAAGACGTTGTCTGCGTCGTTGTCCCAGACCTGCTTGAGAGATTCTTCGGAGAGTTTCAACCCCGCCTCGCGCTCGGTATCGGTTTCGATGGTCACACGCACATGGGAATTTTCCGGCAGGGACAATGGTCGCGGGAGCACAAGCTTGCCGTTCTCGTAGATGGCGTCAACGGTCGTTGTCATGGGGGCAGATTAGTTGCAACCACGCCTGTTTGCAAGCTGCGGCTTGAAGCAACACCGGCTTTGGAGCGCGGCTGGGGCGCAGCGACCAGCCGCAGCACGGACGAACCGTTCACAACCATCCGCACCACGCTCGCGTCGGCAGTGCGCGAAGAATCTCCGCCCGCTGCGGCGTGAGCCGCTCGTCCTGCAAATGATTGTGGGCGTCGAACAGACGGAGGTTCATGTTTGTTTTGCAGACAAAGGATTAAGGAGCATCCGTGAAAAAGTTGTAATACCAGTTCGGCGTTTTGCGATTTAGAGGTTAAAGACTGCAATCGGAAATAAAAAACGCGAAAATGAAAGACGAACAGCCAGATCAGAACTCAACCCCACGAATTGCATCAAGAACTTCTGAGGTTGGAATAGTAAATGTAGGTTTAGAACTGGAGTGGCCAGCATCCCAGTTTGCTTGGGCGGCCTTGGGATGGCTTGGGCTGGGTGATTGGCGGTCTGCTGCCGATGAACTAAGTAGAATTCACCCAAAATTCTTGGCTCACCCTTTCGTAGCAAGGATTCGCGTACGTCTCTGGCTCCGTCAGAATCCAGATTTGGCTCTTGCTTTGACAAACGAGCTTTTGAAAGTCATGCCAGACGAGCCAGAATGTTTGATCCATCGGTCATTTGCATTACACGAACTTGCAAGGACCCAAGAAGCCTATGATCTGCTCCGTCCAACGCTCGATCGTTTTCCTGAAAACCCCACGATTCCGTACAACATTGCTTGCTACTTGTGTCAGCTCGGCCTCTTCCTCGAAGCCCACGAAATGTTGATCAAGTCATTCGCGATAGATTCCGGAATGTCCAGGCGCTTGAGAGCGCTCTCCGATCCTGAGCTTGCACCGCTGTGGCCGGAAATCTCCGTATTTTGATCTCTCGGAATGAGACACAAATTAACAATATGAAGTTAAGAGAACTCATTAGAAGCTTGAGCAGTGACCTTGGAAATAAAACACGTCGGCCAGATTTTGGGTTGCGTGTAGCCGAGTTGCGCGAACGCCTTGCTGATGCCAGGCGTTATGGGTTTGTAACTCAGCCAAAACTTTTTGAAGAAGCACGATTTCTCATGACTGCTCTGGATGACCATTACTTTAGAAAGATCTCGGCAAGAATAAAACTAGAACTTGATTTGGAAACACGCTCACCCGGCTTCCCTCAAGACGTTGCGCGCTTGCAAAGATTTATCGGAGCAGCGCAACGAGTGTGGAAACCAGATGAGTCCCCTGCTCTAAAAGGAGCGAGGATGCTTCTTTCGGAGCTTCGTGAACGCGGTGTTAACATCGCCATTTTCAAGCCTGCTAAAATTAACCAACCTTACAAAAAAAATAAAGGCACGGAGCCGACGCATGTCCACCACCCAACGTTGGATGATGAACGCGACTGCGAACCTCGAATCCTGCTCATTTTCGGCGGCGCGTTCGAGATGAACAGGAGGCGCCACTGATTAACGCTAATAGTTCGTGGCAACGGCGAATCAGTTTCTAACGCGAAGCCAAGTACAACAACAAAAGGAGTAGCAGCCCGACTGCAAGTGCCCCACCAATGAACCAGTTCCCCATTTCACTTGTCTGGCTTCGTTGTTCCGTCGCCTGCATTTTAGGTTGATAGGGTTCGGGGTGCCTGCTCACAGGTTCGACTTGCTTCTGCCTGCGCATTTTTAAGGATTCGTGGAACTGTATCATTCGAGCTTCGGAGAGAACTGGAACGCTGGGTAATTGTTCAGGAGTCATCTCCAAGCGATCACCATCGATTGCGATCTGATCGCGCTCAGGAGTTGGGTGGTGGCGATTAAATGGAGACTCCTCGGAAAAATAGCGGTGTACCGCTTCCGTAAACCAACCACCGATCTGAATTGCGGTAGCCAGCGGCAACAATGTTCTGACAATCCCCTTTTCGCCTACAAACTGTAATAACTCGCTCCCCAATCGGGGTTGCCTTGTGATAGCCAGTTTCATCGCCTCCAAACCCCGCATGAGATAAACCCCGACGGAATTGACAGCTATACCGCGTTTCCGAGCAATCTCACCGTAAGAAAGTTCTTCGAAAAAATGATCACGCAGAACCAACCTGTGCTTTTTTTGTAAATTCGCCGATAGCTCAATGAGTAAATCACGGACTTCATTGATCGTCAGTTGGTAGATAAAATCATCTTTTCCGAGGGCCGGTGACCCGTCCGCCACTGTCTCCTGTAAGGCTTCGAGGCTTTCAAGATTATTTCCACCACGTTTGGCAGCATTATGACGCCGCCGCCTGTCCCTTGCCTTGTTTAAGGCGACAGATGCTGTCAAAGCTTTTGTTGCTCGTTCATCGCTTACCTTGGAAATTCGATCCCAAATGTCGGCTAGGGTTTCGGTGGCGACATCTTCGCAATCGCTTTGAAATTTGTCGGAAAGCACTGACTTCGCGGACGCATAGGCCACAGGGAACAAACATGTCCAAAGTTTGTTTTCTGCATCGCGATCACCGTCTCCGAGTTTTTCTAAAGCGGTCACGGTGAAAATTATACAAAAATTGAACTGTTGTGGCTAGATACAACTCTGAAAGGCTGCGTTCTCGTAAAACTATGTTCCCTTGGATGACAACCAGCCTTCCGTGTTCTCGATCACCTCGCTGAAAAACTCCAGCATTTCAGAAAACGTTACACGAACCAACCGAGCGGCAACGTAATGGTCGTAAGCTGAAATATAATTTGCGTCATGCTCGTCTGGATCAGGTAAATCTGTCCGGACTTTCCATTTTAGCTCCCATGGGCAAATGGGCGGACGGACTGGAAATTGAACGCCTCGTGTCACATTCACCAAGTCAACTGTTCTCGCATTATGTTGATCAAGGTCTCTGGCCAACCTGTGACCCACTACCGCTTTGCCGAATTGATGTTTATCGCGTTTCGACCGGTACGCCTGCCCGCACAGCTTATAAAGATCGTTGTCGAGTTTAGTGATCCAATCCAACGTCTCTGCGAGGACTGCGAACGAATCAGCAGGCATTTGACTGGTGCGACACTTTTCAAACCGGTTAACCGCGTCCTTCAGAGCGCTGACTGATCTTCTTATCCGCTCGGGTAGTTCGAAATTGGTATCCATAATTCGATTTACATCCTCAGGCTATGCTTTTAGGGGCAATCATAAAACAATTTCCTTCAAAAAATTCTTCGCGCCAATCCGCCCGAAACCTGATTTGCTTTCCGCATGGCGAAACGGCTTTTTTTGCTCGATGGCATGGCGCTGGTTTACCGGGCGCACTTTGCGTTCGTTCACCGGCCCATTCTCACGTCGTCGGGACTGAACACGTCCGCGCTTTACGGGTTCACGCAGACGCTCCTGGAAATTCTCAGCAAGGAACAGCCCACGCACATCGCCGTGGCGTTCGATACCAGCGCGCCGACCGCGCGGCACGTCGCGTATCCCGAATACAAGGCGCAACGCCAGGCCATGCCCGAGGACTTGTCCGCCGCGCTGCCGCACGTCCGCCGCATGATCGAGGCGTTCAACATTCCCGTGCTGATCGCCGACGGCTTCGAGGCGGACGACATCATCGGCACGCTCGCGCGGCGCGCGGAGGTCGCGGGTTTCCAGACGTTCATGGTCACGCCGGACAAGGATTTCGGGCAGCTCGTGGACGCCAACACGTTCATTTTCAAACCAGGCCGTTCGGGCGACGAGGTGGAAATTCTGGATGCGGAAAAAATCAAACAGCGCTGGGGCATCCAGCGCCCGGAGCAGGTCGTGGACGTGCTCGCGCTCATGGGTGATGCGTCGGACAACATTCCCGGCGTGCCTGGCATCGGCGAAAAGACGGCAATGAAATTGATCGGCGAATACGGCACGGTGGAAAACCTTTTGGCCAGCACTGACAAACTGAAAGGCAAACTCAAGGAATCGCTGGAGAACAACCGCGAGGTGGCGCTGCTTTCGAAAAGGCTGGTCACAATTTTGCACGACGCGCCATGCCCGGTGGATTTGGAATCGCTCAAGTTGCGTCCGCAGAATGAGGAGAAGGTGAAGGCGCTGCTGGTGGAATTTGAGTTTAATTCGATTGGGCGACGGTTGTTTGGTGAGGAGTTCAAGGCGGGCAGAGGGTTTCAGTCCGGTAGGGCTGACCTGCCAGTCAGCCCGGACGCGCGACAGCGCGTCCCTACCGACGAATTGGAACGCCGATCTCCGAATCGGCTCGAACAGGAACCCGGCCACCAACTTGCCGATTCGGAGATCGGCGCTCCGAAGGCAGACCTCAAATCCCTCGCCGATGTCCCGCACGAATACGCCGTCATCGCTACAGACTCCGCACGAGTTCAGCTCATCCATACGCTGCTCGGCCTAAAATCATTTTGCTTCAAAGCCGCGACGCTGGGCGACGATTCAAAAGCCGCGCGACTCGAAGGTCTCGCCTTCGCCTTCAAACCCCACGCGGGATTCTTCGTGCCCCTGTCGGGCGAAGCCGAGCGTGCGGCGAAAATCCTCGCCGAGTTCAAACCGGTGTTTGCGTCTGCGAGCGAAAAGGTCGGGCACAATCTCAAGTTCGATCTGAGCGTGTTGCGTTGGCACGGGATTTCCGTTCACGGAAAACTTTTCGACACCATGGTCGCGCATAGCCTCGTCGAGCCGGAGCAACGGCATGGGCTGGAGTTTTTGTCGGAAGCGTATCTCGGATACAGCCCCACCAAAACCGCCAGTGAAGCGAAGGAGGAACAACTCAGCCTCGGCGATGTGGCGTCGGACAAAATCGCCGAGCGCACGACCGAGGCCGCCGATATCGCGTGGCAACTGCGCGGTGCGCTGGAACCGCTGCTCAAGCAAAAGGCGCAGGAGCGCGTGTTTTACGACATCGAAGCCCCGTTGATCTCCGTGCTGGTGGACATGGAATGCGAAGGTGTCCGCGTGGATTCCACCGCGCTGGCCGAGTTCGCCGCCCAGCTTTCCGGGGAGATGAGCGCAACGGAGAAAACCATTCACCAACTGGCCGGTCGCGAGTTCAACGTCGCTTCCCCACGTCAGCTTGGTGAAATCCTGTTCGACGTTTTGAAAATTTCAGCGGGCGCGAAAAAAACCAAGAGCGGCCAGTACGCCACGGACGAACAGACGCTGGCGGCGCTCGCTCCCGATCACGAAATTGTGCAGCGCCTGCTCGAACATCGCGGCGCGACGAAGTTGAAATCCACCTACGCCGACGCCCTGCCGCTCACGATCTGGCCGAAGACGGGACGCATCCACACGACTTACAATCAGGTGGCGACGGCGACCGGGCGGTTGAATTCCGTGAACCCAAATCTGCAAAACATTCCCATCCGCACTGAGCGCGGTCAGGAAATCCGCAAGGCGTTTGTCCCGCGCGGCGAGGGCTTCGTCTTGCTGTCGGCGGATTATTCGCAGATTGAATTGCGGATCATCGCGGGCCTGAGCCGCGAGGCGGGCTTGCTGGAAGCGTTTCGTTTCGGCGTGGATGTTCACACCGCCACGGCGGCGAAAGTTTTTGGCGTCGCGCCGGAAGCCGTCACTCCGGCGATGCGCAGCAAGGCCAAGATGGTCAACTTCGGAATCGCGTATGGCATCTCTGCTTTCGGCTTGTCGCAGCGGTTGAACATTGCGCGGGCGGAGGCCGCTGAGATCATCGGGCAATACTTCGCGCAGTTTCCCGGCATCCGCGAATTCATGGACGGCACGATCAGCTTTGCGCGCGCGCATGGCTACGTTGAAACCGTCACGGGCCGCCGCCGTTATCTGCGCGACATCAATTCCTCCAACGGCACCGTACGCGCCGGAGCCGAGCGCAACGCCATCAATGCGCCCATCCAAGGCACCGCTGCCGACATGATCAAGCTGGCGATGATCGCCATCCACCACGAACTCACGCGGCGGAATTTGAAAACCAAGATGCTGCTGCAAGTTCACGACGAACTCGTTTTCGATCTGTGCGTGGCCGAGGAAAAGGAAGTGCTGCCCATGGTGGAAGAGAAGATGAAGACGGCGATGGCACTGGACGTGCCGATTGAAGTGGAAATGGGTGAGGGCCAAACCTGGCTGGAGGCGCATTGAACTGGCGACCTTTGCGTGAGGCTTCTTTACCCGGTTGCGGCTGAGGATGTTCATTTTTCCGCGCGCCGGATTGAATACTGTGTCAGCTTGCGCGGTCGTATCTCCATTGAAAAGAAGTTGGCATCCTTCAATGTTGCTTCAATATTTTACTGACGGCAGGTTTCGAAAAATTTTATGACTGATAAATCAAGTTCTCCGACGGTTCCCGGCAAGCGCCGCCGATGGTTGAAAATTCTGGGCGGGCTTTTTGCACTGCTCGTGGTGCTGCTGTTCGTCGCCTACTTCGTGGGCACCAGTTCGGGATTTTTAAAGGGCTTCATCCTGCCGCGCGTCAGCTCGGCGGCCAATGCGACCATCACCGTCGAGGATGCCAGCATCAGCCCGTTCAGCCAGGTCATCCTGCATAATTTGAAAGTCCAGACCACCGGCACCGAACCGCTTGTCACGGCCACGGAAGTGCGGCTTCGCTACAGCCTCCTGGACATCCTCGGTGGCAAAATTAACGTGGAGGAAGCCACGCTTGTCTCGCCCGTCATCAATCTCATCGTGAATGCCGATGGCACGAGCAACCTCGATCCTCTCCTGAAATCTTTTAGGGAAAAGAAGCCTGAGCCGGCCAAAGCTTCATCGCCGCCGCAGATCAGTTTGAAGAAACTCGCGCTGACCAACGCCACCGTTCGCCAGACCAAAAATCATAAAGACGGTCAGCGCGATGTGCTGGAGTTGGCCAATGTGAACGTGACGCTTGACGATGTGAAGAATGGCGCGACCGGCAAATTGACGCTCGGGGCCGATGTCCAAGTGGACAACCACCCGCCGTCACCCGCCATCGCCGGAGCCATGCACGGGAAGGTCAGCGGCGATTTTGTTTTTGCGCTCGCGGCGGATTTGAAGCCGCTGTCCGTCAAGGGCGGCACCCGCTTCGAAGTGACGCAGGCCACCGGATCATTCCAGGAGCTGGCCGCGCTCGGCAGCGAACTGGATTGCGACATCACGCCGGCCGAGATCAAACAGGTTGCGCTGCATTTTCAAAAGTCCGGCGCGCAGCTCGGCGCCTTGCGCATCAGCGGCCCGTTTGCTCTGGAAAAATCCGAAGGCAAACTCAACGTCGAACTGCTCGCACTCGACCGGCAGTTGTTGAATCTGGTGGGGGCATCCAGTGGTTTGGACTTCGGTGGCACGACGATCAGTGCCACGAATCAAATCGAGCTGGCCAAGTCCGGCGCGGCCATCACCGCCAGCGGCCGTTTGAATGTCGCGAATTTTCAGGTCACCCGCTCCGGGCAGGCCACGCCGGTGTTGGACGCGCATTCGGACTACAGCATCACCGTGGATCGCACGACGCAAACCGCCGTGCTGAAAACGCTGACGTTGACCACCACGCAAAACGGACAGCCGCTGGTCCGCGCCGATCTTTCCAGCCCCATGAACATCAATTGGGGCGGGACCGCCGGCGGCACCGGTGATTCTTCGCTGAACCTGGCGGTGACCGGTTTGAATCTCTCGGACTGGCGCGCTTTTGCTCCCGCGCTGGCGGCGTCCGGATTGGTGACCGGCACGATCAAGTTGATTTCACAGCAGGGCGGCCAACAACTCGCATTCGATTTCGACACGCAAGTCAGGCAATTGTCGGCGACGCTCGGCAGCAATTCGGTCAATCAAGCGGACGTCCATGTGCAGGCCAAAGGACGCGCGGTGGAGTTCAAGCTATTCAGTCTGGAAAGTTATCAACTCGAACTCGCGCAACTCGGCGAACCGGCCCTGACCATTTCCGGCAGCGGCACGTTTGATCAGGCCACGCAGGCGGCGGATTTTCAAGTCGCCGTAAAAGCTGCCTTGGTCAAGCTGCTGGCAATCTTTCCGCAACCCTCCGTGAAACTCGCCGGCGGCACGCTGGATTTTCACGGTCGGCTGACCAGCAAAGCACCCAGCCAGTCCGTCACGGGCGAACTGGCGGTGGCCGGACTGGCAGGCAGCGCCGCGCCGGACAAGGTACTGGCCGCCAAGTTGAAACTGGACGCTTCGTTGAAGGGCCAGGTGGCGGAACTGCGTCAATGTCTGCTCACCCTCACGCCGACCGCGCGGGCCACGAATGAATTGAATCTCACCGGCACGGTGGACTTCTCCAAAGCCGACGCCGTCACCGGCGCGCTCAGGCTCGCGGCGGACACGCTGGACGTGACGGATTATTACAACCTGTCCACCAGCTCGACCGCGCCCGCCGCGCCCGTCCAACCCGCCGCCGCCCCGAGACAGGAAGAGCCGGCGGCGGTGCGGCTGCCGTGCCGCAATCTGGTTTTGGACATCGCGATTGGCCGGCTTTATTTGCGCGCCTTGGACGTGGTGAAATTTACCGCCACTTTGAAACTCGACGGCAGCCAGGTGTTGCTCAAGCCGTTTCAGTTGGCGCTCAACGGCGCGCCGGTGAACGCGACGGCGGATTTGAATCTGGGTGTGCCCGGCTATCAATACGATGTGAGCTTCAATGCGGACGGCGTGCCGATCGGGCCGTTGACCGACACGTTTTCACCGGACTACCAGGGCAAGGCGTTCGGAAAACTGCTGGCCAGCGCACAGATCAAGGGTGCCGGCATCACCGGGGCGAACCTGCAAAAAAATCTCACCGGTGGCGCCAGCCTCGTGCTGACCAACGCGAACATCCTGCTGGTCGGCCCGAAAGCGAAGGCAGTGATCAGCCCCATCGCGGTCGTGCTGGGTTTGAACGAACTGACGCGCTCGCCGCTGACCGGCTTGAAGACGCGGATCATTTTGGGCGGCGGCAAAATCAACCTCGCGCAGTGCGATGTCCTGAGCGATTCATTTCATGCCGATGCGACCGGTGAAATTCCCATCGCTCCGGTGCTGAACGATTCACCGTTCAACAACTGGCCGCTGAACATTTCACTCAGCCGCAATCTCGCCGCCAAGGGGCATCTGCTGCCGGAAAACACGCCGACGAACGCCGCGTTTGTGACGCTGCCGAATTTCGTCAAGCTCGGCGGCACGCTCGGCAATCCCGTGCCCAAAACCGACAAGCTGGTCATCTCCGGATTGGTGCTGCGCTCGGCGGGCGGGTTGGCCGGTGCGCTCGGCGGGGACGCGGGAAAAATCATGCAAGGCGTCGGCTCATTGCTGACCGGCCAGAAGTCGCAGACGACCAATCAGGCGGGAACGAACTCCGCCCCGGCCAGTCTGCTCGACCTTTTCAAGAAGAAGAAGTGACCGGACGCCAGCAGCCGAATCATCCACGCAAAAAAACAGCCCGGCATTTTAATGCCGGGCTGTTGCTGATTCGGTTTTGTTTTTTGGAATCAGGGCGGCACCGCCGCCGTCATCACGGAACGGCCAGCCGGTAAAACACACTGCCGTTGGCCGGGTCAATCGGAATGACAACATGGTTGGTTGCCGTCGAACCCGGCATGGTGATCCAGTTGGTGCCCAGCCCGGAACTCAGACTGTTGGTCTGGGTTTGCAGGCGTCCACCCGAAGCGGGCCAGGAGATGTCCAGCAGATTGCCCAACACTTGAACTGTGAGGCGCAGAGCCGAGAGCTTGTAAACGATCCCGCCGGTGCCGTTGGCTGACGTGTTGGTCACCAGCGCGTAGATTTCGCCGTCGGCATCCTGGCCGAAGCCATGCACCGTGAGTCCGTTTGGCAAAACCGCCAAGCCGCCAAATTGGAAGAGCGGAAAGGCGTTCATCGTGCCGGCTTGAAGATCGGCGTAGAAGATGCGGCCGTCCGCCCGCACCGGCGCTGTTTTCAGGGCCAGGTCGCCGAAAATGTATTTTCCGTACAGCTCCGGAATCGCGGAGCCGCGATACACGAAGCCGCCGGTGATGGAGATGCCGTCGTTGTGGTCGTATTCCAAAGTTCCCAACGTGCCGGTGATCGGATCAATCAGGCCCGCCGGCAATCCCGGACTGCGATTTCCCGGGGGCGTCCCGATGGTGCCGACAATACCGGTGTTGGTTGTCCGGTTGAAAAGGAAGTCGCCTTCCTTGACCGCCCAGCCGTAATTGCCGCCGAGCGTGATGCGGTCAATCTCTTCGACGTTGTTCTGGCCGACATCGGCCTGGATCAAATCGCCGTTCGCGCGGTCGAAGGAAAAGCGGTACGGATTGCGGAGTCCCAAGGCGTAAATTTCCGGCACCTGGCCGGCGCCTTGAAACGGATTGGTGGTCGGGATGCGATATTGTCCGTTGGCACTGATCGGATCGGGGCTGGCCGGGGTCAGGCTGGGCTGGATCGGATCAAACCGCAACATTTTGCCGAGCGGGGTGGTCAGGCTCTGGGCGTTGCCGCCCGGCTCGATGTGGCTCGCGCCGACATCGTTGGCATTGCCGCCGTCACCCAGCGCGAGATACAGGTAGCCGTCGGGTCCGAAGGTGCAGGTGCCGCCGTTGTGGTTGCCGGCGTTTTTGCCGAACGAGATGATCTCGCGGCGGGAACTGACATCCACGACGTTGGCGTTGGTGGTGGAAATTTTCCATTCGTTGATCACGTTTTTGTAGGTTTGCGCGGCCCCGTTCGGAGCGATGTAGGTGGGCGCGGTTCCCAACGGCTCGCTGTTGTAGGTGTAGAGCGTGCGATAGCCGGGGCTGGCCGGGTTGGTGAAGCCGGGATGAAACGCGAGGCCGAGGAAGCCGCGCTCGTCATTGGGGTTGGTCGGCACCAGCGGCGGCTGCACGCGGTTGGTAATGTCGAGGGCCGCGCCAGGCAGCAAGACGCCGTTCTGGATGATGCGCAGCAGGCCGCTTTGCTCGACAACAAACAATCGGCTGGTGTCGCCGGGCGGGCTGATGGCGTAGTCCGGCGCGGCCAGGCCGGTGGCCACGGGCTGGAGGAGAATGTTAATGTTCCCGTTCGTAATCGCCGGCAAATATCTGGCTATGATCACGCGAACGGGCGCGGAGGTTGCCGTGGCACCGAGGTTGTCCGTGGCCACAGCGGTCAAGGTATTTGTGCCGAGGGCGAAGTTGCCAGAGATGGATTTGCCCGTGAAGTTGAAAGGGCCGGCGGCAAACGAACGCAGCAACACGGTTCCGTTGAACAGCGAGACATTCGTCACCGTGCCATCGGAATCGCTGGCGGAGGTGTTGACCGTGATGGAGTCGGTGTTGCCAAAAGTGGCGTTGTTCGCCGGGTTGGTAATGGTCACGCTTGGTGGCAAGTTTCCAACATTCACCGACACGTTGACGACCGCCGAAGTGGTGGAGAGGCCGAGATTGTCCGTGGCCACGGCGGTGAGCGGGTGGCTGCCGGCGGCGAGGTTGGCGGTGACGGTGTAAGGGAGGTTGTTGGTACCACCGAGGAACGTGATCCCATCGAAGAACGACACATTTGTGACAGTGCCGTCGGTGTCGCTGGCGGTGGCGGTGATGGGAACAAGGGCGGGTGTGGTGTAGGCGGCCCCGTTGGTGGGCGCAGTGATGGCGACGGTGGGCGGCACGTTGGCTGCCGGCGGTGTGGAGCGGACGTAGGCAAACCCCGGCCCAGGCGGGAGCGAGGTGAACTGGAGAGCAAGGTAGATGTCATCCGCGATGAGATGCACAACGAGTTGTTGGCCCACCAGGTTGCCCACCGGATGTCCCGCGCCGACGGAGGTCCAATCGGTATAACTGAGGGTGGCGTAGTTGGTCAGTGATCCCACCGCCCATTCCGTGCCCGCCGGGCTGACAAACTTGGTGAAGGAAGTTTCGCTCACGCCGTTGAAAATGCCGCCCGTGCCGCCGCCGACGGGGGTGGCGCGGGTCAGCGAAACATTCGCGGTCAGTTGATCCCGGTCGCCGGCACCGGGATACGGCGCTGCCTGCGTGAAGGTGATGGTGGAGCCGGTCCAGAGCGTGGCGGCGTGGACGGCCTGCAAGGCCACCAGGTGTGCCAGCACCAGCAACGCGAGGAGCCGTGAAAATCTCACCGAGTGTTTTTGGTTGCAGGGAACAAACTTCCCTGACGAAGATTTAGGTGTTGCGTTCATTTTGGCAGTTGGAATTGAATTGTTCTGGCAGGCTTTCAACCCTGCGCGTGTGTATGGGATGCCTGAGACCGGCATTTTGTTCCATCTGCGAGAAGCCGCTGCCGCTGACCGCACAACCCGGCATGGCCTGGAACAGAATAGGCGCAGCGTGCTGCCGCAGACTGCGGAACGGAAATTATTTCAATTCCGCTTGAGCCAGATCATGCGGATACCACTTGAGCACATGATAGGTCGCGCGGTTGGTGCCGACGTTGCGCAAGCCGTGCAGTTCGTTCGAGGCGCAGAAAATAATCCCGCCCACCGTCACCCGGTTGGTCGTGTCGTTCTGGATGACCTCCAGCGTCCCTTCCTTGACGATCATCATTTCCTCCTCCGGATGCCGGTGCGCGACGTGCGGCGACTCGCCGGGATTCAGCGTGGTGATGTGACACTCGAACCGTTCTAGCGTGGGCGTCGGCGCGTCGAACACCGCGCGGCGCTCACCGGTTTTGGTCGCGGCCACTTTCATTTCATTCCATTGAAAAACCCGCGACCGCATCAGCGGCTTGGCGGCGGTTTGGGCCAGAGCACCCACGGCAACGGTCGCGGCGATGGCAATCACAGCAACTCGGAAATCTCTTCGGGTAATCATGCGCTCATTTCTCCGGCAAAATAAAATCCAAGTCAAGCCCGGCCTGCGCCCGGCAAAGCCAAATCCCGCGAAATAAAACCCCGGCCAACCGATCGCCCGCGAGTTTAACCTTGAAAACCCGCCGCCAGTTTCGTTTATTGCCCGGCGTGAAAGTTGTCATTCTGGCCGGGGGCCTCGGCTCGCGCTTGTCCGAAGAAACCACGCTCCGGCCCAAACCCATGGTCGAGATCGGCGGTTACCCGATTCTTTGGCACATCCTCAAAACCTACGCGCACCACGGCTTCAACGATTTCGCGCTCGCGCTTGGCTACAAGGGCGAGTTCATCAAGGACTATTTCCTCCGCTACCGGATGCTCAGTTCCAACCTCGCGATTGACCTCGCCAACGGCCAGGTGGAATCCTCCGGCGAACCGCCGGAAAACTGGAAGCTCCAGCTCGTCAACACCGGCAAGGACACGCTCACCGGCGGACGCCTCCATCGTCTTGAAGCGCTGCTTCGTCCGCACGGCACGTTCATGCTCACCTACGGCGACGGCGTCTGCAACGTGGACATCCGCAAAGTCCTCGCCTTTCACCAAGCCCACGGCAAACTCGCCACCATGACCGCCGTCCGTCCGCCCGCACGCTTCGGCACGATGAATTTTGACGGCGACCGCGTGACCGAGTTCAAGGAAAAGCCGCAAACCGAAGGCGGCTGGATCAACGGCGGCTTCTTCGTCTTCGAGCCGGCCATTTTCGATTTTCTTTCCGGCGACAAAACCGTGCTTGAGCAAAAACCGCTCGAAGACCTCGCGCGTCAGGGTCAGCTCATGGCCTTCAAACACGATGGTTTCTGGCAGTGCATGGACACCATCCGCGACAAAAACCTGCTCGAAGAACTGTGGCAAACCCCATCGCCGCCGTGGAAAGTCTGGAGTTAGCATGTTTTTTTTCCAAATCGTTGCGGACGTAGCGTCGTCTCGGCAGAGCGCCGCCAACTCATTCTTCGCAAGCAAAGTGCGGCGCTCTGCCGAGACGCCGCCACGAGGTTTTTAAAAAAAGATTTGATGTTCAACAATTATTTCAAAGGCAAAAAAGTTCTCGTCACCGGCCACACCGGTTTCAAAGGCTCGTGGCTCGCCGTCTGGCTCACGCAACTCGGCGCCCACGTCACCGGCTTTGCACTGCCACCGAAAACCGAGCGCGACCATTTCGTCGCGCTCAATCTCGCCAGGCGCATCAACCACGTCGAAGGTGATCTCCGCGACTACGAGCAGTTCAACCGCGCGCTGCAAAAAGCCGCGCCGGAAATCATCCTCCACCTCGCCGCGCAACCGCTCGTCCGCCTTTCCTACGCCGAACCCAAGCTGACCTTCGACACCAACGTCGGCGGCGCGGTGAACCTGCTCGAAGCCGTCCGCAACTGCCCGTCCGTCCACGTGCTGGTCTTCATCACGTCCGACAAATGTTATCGCAACAAGGAATGGGCCTGGGGCTATCGCGAGACCGACGAACTCGGTGGCCCGGATTCTTACAGCGCCTCCAAGGCGGCGGCGGAACTCGTGTTCAGCTCGTATCACGAATCCTATTTTTCCAAACGCGCCGGTTTCGCCGCCGCCACCGCCCGCGCCGGCAACGTCATCGGCGGCAGCGATTGGGCGCTGGATCGCATTGTCCCCGATTGCATCCGCGCCTTGGAAAAACGCGCGCCGATCATGGTCCGCAATCCCGTGGCCACGCGGCCGTGGCAGCATGTGCTGGAACCTTTGAGCGGCTACTTGCAACTCGCGCAACGTCTCGGCTCCGCGAACGGGGAGTATTTTCGCGGCGCGTGGAACTTCGGCCCGACGAAGGAATCCAACCGCACCGTCCGCGAGCTGGTGGAAAAAACTTTGAAGGTCTGGGGCAAAGGCAAAGCCGTCTTTGGCGAGGTGAATCCCAACGCGCTGCACGAGGCTAAATTTCTGCACCTCAACTGCGACAAGGCCCACCAGGAACTCGGCTGGCAGCCGACATGGCATTTTGCCGACGGCGTCGAGCAGACCATTCTCTGGTACCGCGACTGGCTCAAAGGCGCGGACGCCTGGAAGCTCACGACCGGCCAGATCCGCGCCTACGAAAAAGCCGCGCAGAAAATCCTCAAGCCGTGATTCCCGGCGTCTTCATCACTCCGCTGAAGCAGATCCCCGACGAGCGCGGCAACGTCATGCACATGCTCAAACGCACCGACGCGCACTTCAGCGGCTTCGGCGAAATTTATTTTTCCATCGTCAACCCCGGCGCGATCAAGGCGTGGAAGAAACATCTGCAAATGACCTTGAACCTCGCGGTGATCCAGGGTGCGGCGCGGCTGGTGATTCACGACGACCAGCACGGGCTGACTCAGGAAATTTTGCTTGGGCCGGAAACCAATTACAGCCTCGTGACCGTGCCGCCGGGTTTGTGGACGGGGTTCATTGGCGTTTCGCCGCAGCCCGCGCTGCTCGCCAACTGCGCTTCCCTGCCGCACGATCCGCACGAAGTCGAACGCAAGGCGGCGGATGATCCGGGGATTGCTTACCCATGGAAAAAACCGTGACCCAACGTAGTGGCACGGGCGTCCCGCCCGTGTGTTTCAATGTGGCGGCGGGCCTCCGGCCTGCCGTAGAGGGCCGGCGTCCCGCCGCCCGGAAAAAAAGCCACGAACTTTCCAAAGGCTCTGGTATTTCTGAAAGCCGGCCTCACTCGCATCGCTTTTCCGCCGGGCTGGAAGCCACGGCTCCACGTCAGCCAAGATGGCTGACGCCACCTTTTCAGACAGGCTCTCAATGAATTCCGCACCTGCCACCAAACCCCTCGTCCGCCTCTCGCGTTCCAGCGTGAGCGAAGCCGACGTGGATGCCGTGTCTGCCGCGCTCCGCAAAGGCTTTCTCGGCATGGGCGCGGAAGTGGACGCGTTTGAAAAGGAACTCGCCCAATACCTCGGTGGCAATCGCCACGTCATGTGCGTGAACACCGGCACCACCGCGCTGCACCTTGCCTTGCAAGCCTGCGGCATCGGGCCGGGCGACGAAGTGCTGGTGCCGACGCTTACTTTTGTGGCCTCGTTCCAAGCCATCTCTGCCACCGGCGCAACCCCCGTCGCTTGCGATGTCCTGCGCGAAACCGGTTGTCTCGATCCCGCAGATGCCGCGCGGCGGATCACCCCGCGCACCATGGCCATCATGCCCGTGCATTACGCCAGCGGCCCGGCACCCTTGGAAAAAATCTACGCGCTCGCGAAAAATAACAACCTCCGTGTGATTGAGGACGCCGCGCACGCCTTTGGTTGCACATTCAACGGCACCCGTGTCGGCTCCGTCGGCGACGTGTTGTGCTTCAGCTTCGACGGCATTAAAAACATCACGTCCGCCGAGGGCGGCGCGGTGGTGACGGGCGATTCCCTCCTCGCGGAAAAAGTCCGCGACGCCCGGCTGCTCGGCGTGGAGAAGGACACCGAGAAAAGATTTTCCGGCCAGCGCAGTTGGGAGTTTGACGTGAAGTCGCAAGGCTGGCGCGGTCACATGAGCAACTTGAACGCGGCGCTGGGTCGCTCCCAATTGCGCCGCCTCGACACGGAGTTCGGTCCGCGCCGCGCGCAGTTGGGGAAGCGTTACGCCGAGTTGCTCGCCGGCGTGCCGGGCCTGCGGCACTTGAATTTGGAGTACGGCCCGATTGTGCCGCACATTTTTCCCGCCTTCATCAGCGATGGCAAACGCGACGTCGCGCGCGAGGCGTTGAAGGCGGAGAACATCGAATCCGGCATTCACTACAAACCCAATCATCTGCTCGCGCTGTATGGCGGTGGAAAAATTTCCCTGCCCGTGGCGGAGGAGCTTTATGCCCAGATGCTCACGCTGCCGATGCACTACGAACTGACCGACGGCGAGCAGGACCGCGTGGTTGCAGTTGTGCGCCGCTGTCTGGCTGGTTAGTTTTCGCCCGATGCAAATGCGCATGTATCAACGGATGTGGCACGGCATAGACATGACCACCCTGCCCGCCGCCAAAACCGCGACGAACCAACCCGTGGCGGCGGAATTTTACGCGCAGTTTTACGAAGCCCTCGCGGCCGGGCGCGGCCGCATTGATCCACAGTGGCTGGAAAGCAAACGCCAGTTTGGAGAAATCGTCCAGCGCGATCTCATCACTCCCTGGCAGCAAAAACACGGACGTTCGCCGCGCATCCTCGCGCTCGGCTCCGGCAGCGCGCCCGTGGAACGCGTCTGGCACGAACACGGCCACGCGGTGACGTTTCACG
>JAYWBR010000425.1:0-3357 GCA_043781315.1 Verrucomicrobiota bacterium
GCATTTTGCGCAGCCACAATTGCGTCGGACTGCGGTTGCACGTCTGTGAGAGCAAGAGGGTCATCACGACCTTCATCCCTTGCCGGTGCGCGAGTTGGATGGTTTCCACCGAGGCCGGCCCGAACTGGTGCAACATGTCGCCGCGTTGCTGATTGTCCCACCAGCGCAGGGGTTCGGCGTTGACGCCCAAGGAATGCAGGGCGTTCAAAGTCTGCTCGATCTGCACCTGCATGCCGCCGTGGGCGAGCGCGAACGGATGATGGCAATCAATCAGAATTTTCATTTGTGACCAGCGGTTATTGTCAATTTGCCGCGCGGAACGCAACTAAAATGCCGGGGCAAATGATCCCGGACGCACGCGGAAAGCTGCCCGGGCTGACGCCGCCGCGATCCAACTGGGGGTTTTCGAAAACCCCAGGTGATGCGCGAGCTTGCCCGAGGTGTCTTGGACTGCGGTGGCAAGGCGGAAGCCGCGACACCGCTTTCGCGCGCGGGAAAAACCACCGGACTTGGAGGACTGCTCGCCCGTACGAAAGCGGCGTGGCGCTCCGCTTCCCGCCGCAGTCCACGACGCCGTTCTGATCCCGGTTCCAACCCGAGGAGGTTTGCCGCTCAAGATTTGGCAGGCGTCCGCTACCGGAAAACTGTTCGCACCGCGAAATGCTTTTACTTCGCGGCGGGGTTTTCCGATGCTGACAGAAATAAAATGCATTCCAGCGAAAGCGCGCCGGCCTCCGCGCCGGAAAGTTTCGGTTGGGGTGCGGTGTGGTGGATGAGTTTTCCGGGCTGGCTGGTGCCGGCCTTCGGAGTGGGGTTTGTTTCGTACTACGGTTTTGAAAAACCCTTCCTCAAACTGCGGGCGCGCTGGCGGAAGACGTAGTGGTTCAATTCCGACCGCCGGAGTTGCAACCGTTCACGCGGTCTGCAACCTCATTTTGCTGATGAGCGCAGAACCGCTTTTGTCCGGCATCGGCACCGGCGTCTCGGGTTTGTCCTTGAAAAATTCCTGCACCGCCTGGCGGGCACCGGGCCAGGAATTGAAATCGTGGATCAGAATGTATCCGCCGGGCACCATGCGTTCATAGAAAAAGTTCAATCCGGCGAAGGTTGGCTCGTAGAGATCGGCATCCAGATTGACGAAGGCGAACCGGCGCTGGCTTAAAAATGCCGGCGCGCTCTCGGGAAAGTAGCCGGGGTAGAATTCCACGTTGTCGTTTTGCTGGGCCACATTCGCGCGCGCCAGATCCAGCGTGGTGAGGGCGAATTCACTGCTCTTGGTGTGGCGTCCAGTTTTGGCCCCTTCAATTTGAATGTCACGTTCGGCGAAGCCGGTGAAGGTGTCGAAGAGGTAGAACTTTCGTTCTGGCAGATAATGATGAATCAACCGCGCCGTGCTGCCGCGGAAGACTCCCAGTTCCGCCAGGTCACCTTCGACCTTCCGTTCCACCAAGTCGCGCAAGAGGAGCACGATCATGTCCCGGCGCACGGTGTCCCAGGCTTCCAAGGTGTTGATCGTCCGCTTGGCCGCGTCGCCGGCCACAAAAAAACCGCCCGTAGCGGCGACGAACTTTGGATTGTGCCACCACGACCTCGGATCAACATCCATTCTACCCTGGCAGTAAAAGCCTGAGTTGGAAAACAACCGGCACCACCTTCTCAACAAATGCACCCGGGCATTGCCATAAAACGCCGCACGGTCATGCAACAGCATGGTAAAGGCTCTTTTTAACATCGCCAAAATTATAGGTGCCTCAATGAATTTGGCAACAGGCGTCGCGCCACCGGCCAACGCTTCCGGCGCGGTTCGTCATCCGCAGCAAGAGCGCAGGGCTCGAAAATGCCAACTAGCGGGCTTGATTTGCCGGGAATTTTCCGTTTAGGCTAGTTGCAAGTAATACAAATAATTTATGCCAGCCACTGAAATTGACGGGCAACTGAATGCCACCGAACGCCGCCTGTTGACGGAAGCCATCACCGAGTGCGCGCAGAAACCCCAGGTGGCGATCGAGGTGGGCACCTGGCTCGGCGGCGGCAGCACGCTGCACATTCTGCGGGCGTTGGAAAAAAATGGCGCGGGTCATCTGTGGGGCATCGAGGCGGAACGTTCCGTCTATGACCAGATGCTGGCCAACCTCCGCGCGGGCGCGCCGGAAGCGGTCCGCCGGTTCACGCCGTTGTTTGGTTTCTCGCAGGAGGTCCTGCAAAAATGGCTGCCGGAGCAGGGGCCGGATGCGCGGGTGGATTTTGCGTTTCTGGACGGGGGCAATAACCCGCGCGAACAAATGGATGAGTTTCGGTTCCTTGACCCCTTCATTCCCGTCGGCGGCCAGATCATGGCGCATGACGCAAAAGCGCGCAAAGGCCGGTGGCTGGTGCCTTACCTGTCCACCTTGGACAACTGGCAGACCACGCTGCACGACGTGAGTTATGAGGGACTGTTTCAGGCCAAAAAAATTGCCCCCCGGCCTTCCGCCGCCAGTTTGAAATCGGCCAAGGCCAGATTGTTTCGGCAGCAATGCAATCCGGCGGAAATTGCGGCGACGGTGTTGCCCGCCAACGTGTGTCTTTTCTTTCTCCGCCTGATGCCGCGCCGTTGGTCGCGGCGTGTTGCCGAAGGGCGCATCGAATAATCATCTTCATCAAGCTATGAATTTTCATTCCAAGATCATTGACTGGAACCAGCTTTCCATTTGGCGAAACGCCCTGCGTGCCAGCGGCAGGAAACTGGTCGTCACCAATGGCTGTTTCGACATCTTGCACCTGGGCCACGTGACCTACCTGGAAACCGCCCGCAATCACGGTGATGCCCTGCTCGTGGGCATCAACAGCGACGCCTCGGTGCGGGAACTGAAAGGGGCCGGACGCCCGGTTAACTCGGAGACGGATCGTGCCGGGGTGCTGGCCGCGCTGGAGAGCCTGGACGGCGTCTGCATTTTCAACGACAAGCGGGCGACGAGTTTTCTCGCGGCCGCCCAGCCGGACGTTTACGTCAAGGGTGGCGATTACACCTTGGAAACCTTGGATCAAAACGAGCGGCGGGCGGTGGAGTCCGCGGGCGGGCGCATCGTCCTCATTTCATTTGTACCGGGAAAATCCACCACCGGGTTGATCGAAAAAATTTCCCGGCTGTGATCGTTGACATAGATCACCTGCTGCTCAAACCCCGCACCCGTCGCAACTGATCTCTCATGCATCCCTACCGAACCTCGGAAAAACTGGGCCTCATCCTGCCCTGCGTGCAACAAAAACTCCGGCCCCGGCGGCATCTGTTTGCCGGTCCGTACGCCGGGGAATTTGGCTACGAGCTGATGCAGTGGCAGGGCTTCGTGCGGGCGCGCCGGCGGCACTACGACGAAA
>JAYWBR010000426.1:0-10107 GCA_043781315.1 Verrucomicrobiota bacterium
GCCTTCGAGCGCGCCGGGCTGGACTGGCAGAAGCATGTCGAGATTGATCCCAAGTTTTATCGCCCTGCCGAGGTGGAGCATCTGATCGGCAACCCGGAGAAGGCGCGGAAGCAATTGAACTGGTCGCCGCAAACCAAGTTCGCCGACCTCGTCCGGTTGATGGTGGATGCGGACATACAACTGCTGAAAGAGAAAAGCTGACACGCTGAAAAACTGAAATACTGAAATCGGAAAGTTGAAATGAGCCGGCTATCAGAAGAATTACGGCAGCGAACCAAGGGCTATGCTTCAGCGATCATCCGCTACTATGTCCGGCTCCCAAAGGAGCGTGAGGAGGTGCGGGTTTTGGGAAAGCAACTGCTTCGTTCCGGCACTTCGGTGGCGGCTCATGCGCGGGAGGCATCGCGGGCGCGATCTGATTCTGAGTTTTGCTCGAAATTGGACGGGCTTCTTCAGGAGGCGGACGAATCCCAACTCTGGCTGGAATTGCTGCGCGATGATTGTGGCATCCCCAAGGAGATCCCCGATCCACTTTGCCGGGAAACCAACGAACTGATCGCCATCTTTGTGACGATAGTTTCCAAATTGCGAAAGGCCGGCCATTGATTTCAGCATTTCAGCATTTCAGTTTTCAGTTTTTTTTATGAACCGCGCTTTCATCACCGGCATCGACGGTCAGGATGGTTCGTATCTCGCGGAATTTTTGCTCGCAAAAAATTATGCCGTCCACGGCACCTTCCGGCCGTCCGCCAACGGCAATGCCGCCAACCTGCGCCACCTCAAAGCCAATCCGCAGGTTTTTCAAAAAACTTTATTCCTCCACCCCGCCGATCTGGATGACGTGGATTCCATCCGCGTTCCATTGGAGCAATCTGCGCCGGACGAAATCTACCACCTCGCCAGCCAGAGCCACGTCGGCGCGAGCTTTGAGAAGGTGGAGGAAACCTGCCGCATCACCGGGATGGGCGCGCTGCGGCTTTTGGAACTGACGCGCAAGCTGCCCAAGCCGCCGCGTTTTTTTCACGCCAGCTCCAGCGAGATTTTTGGCAGTCCGGAACAATCACCGCAGGATGAAACCACGCCCATCAATCCCATCACGCCCTACGGCTGCGCCAAGGCTTTCGGCACGCAGATGACGCGCATCTACCGGAAAAATTTCGGACTGTTCGCGGTGAACGGAATTTTGTTCAACCACGAATCCCCGCGCCGGGGCGAAAATTTTGTCACCCGCAAAATCTGCCGCGCCGTGGCCGCGATCAAAGCCGGGCGGCAGTCAGAGCTGGTGCTCGGCGACACCAGCGCGCAACGCGACTGGGGCAACGCCCGCGATTATGTGCGCGGCATGTGGCTCGCCTTGCAGCACGCGACGCCGGAGGATTTTGTTTTTGCGACCGGCCAGCTGCATCGCGTGCAAGACATTGTGGAATTGGCTTTCAAGGCGGCGGGATTGGAGTGGCAGAAGTTTGTCCGGCAGGAGCAGCAATTTTTCCGCCCCGCCGATCCGCGCCAGGTCATCGGCAATGCGGCCAAGGCCAAAAAGTTTTTAGGCTGGCAGCCGGATATTACGTTCGAGCAGACCATCGCCGAAATGGTGACGGCGGAATTGCGTGCGGGGTGAATTTTATGAATGCGAAAATCGGCTTTGTCGGCGTGGGACGCATGGGTGCCAACATGGCGCGCCGCTTGCAGGACTGCGGGTTCGTGATCGCCGCCGTTTACGACCAGCACACCCCGAGCGCGCAGACGCTCGCGGCCGAGCTGGGCGCGGTCGCCGCCACCGAACTGGCGGAAGTCACCCGGCTTTCCGAGATCATCTTCACTGTCGTGACCGACGACCGGGCGATGAAAAAAATTTTCACCGGCGGCCTGCTCCGGCGGGCGCGCGGAAAGCTTTTCATCAACTGCGCCACCGTCACTCCCGCCCTCCACGTCTGGGCCGAGGCCAAGGCGGAAAAGGCCGGCGCGCAAACCCTCGAAGCCTGCATGGCCTCGAGCATCCCGCAGGCGCGCAACGGTTCGCTCTACCTCATGTGCGGCGGACGCCCGGAAGTGTTTGCGCGCGCGCGCCCCGTTCTGGAAAAGCTCGGGCCCGCCCCGCGTTACCTCGGCACCGCCGGCCAGGCCGCGCAGGTCAAGGCGCTGGTGAACATGGTGATGAACTGCAACACCGCCGCGCTCGCGGAAGGACTGGCCCTGGCGGACGCGCTCGGCCTGGATCTGACGACGGTGCGCGAGGTTTTTTCCCAGACCGGCGCGAACTCGAACGTCCTCAAGACCGACGGCGAGGACATGCAGAACCGCGACCACGCCTGTTTCTTTTCCGCCGCGCACGCCGCCAAGGATTCCGGCATCGCGCTCCGGCTCGGCCGGACGCACCAGCTCCACCTGCCGCTGGCGGCGGCGACCAAAAAGCAGTACGACCGGATGATCGCAGCGGGCCTGGGTGAACTGGACAAGTCGGGAATCGCGGAACTCACCTTCCAACACCGACGCCCCGGCGGGAAGCAACCAGCCGGAGCGGCCTCACCTCTGCCGGAACGAGGCCGTTGAAAGCGGCGGCCGTGGCGCCGGTGGCTGCGACGCCCTCGTCGCCGAGGGTGAAGGCGACGCCTCGTCGCCAGTACCGGCAGGCCAACCGAACGGTGCGCCTGTTGGTTCGCGCGACGGGGGCGTCGCGCCCGCGCACTGCGACGGGGCGTCGCCGCCACCGGCGGCGGCGATGCGGGTTCCCCCGACGAGCACGGAAATTTCGCCCACCACCGCGCTCAAGTTTTCCGACTGGCCGGTGAGTTCATCCGCCGCACTCGAGGTGGCCTCGGCGTTGGTAGAATTCTGTCGCATGATCATCTCAAGACCCATGACGGATTGTTTCACCTGGGCGATGCCGCTGTTCTGCTCCTGGGAGGCGGTCGCGATCCGGGTCACAAGCGCGTCGGTCTTGCGCACCTGTTCGACAATTTCAGAAAGTCCGTTCGCCACCTTAGCATTGAGCGCGACGCCGCGTTCACTCTTCTGGAGTGACGCGCTGATTTTATTGGCGGTCTCGCGGGCGGCGGTCGCGCTGCGGAGCGCGAGGTTCCGGACTTCGTCGGCGACGACGGCAAAACCCAGGCCGGCCTCGCCAGCGCGGGCGGCTTCGACGGCGGCGTTCAAGGCGAGGATGTTGGTCTGGAACGCGATCTCATCAATGACCTTGATGATTTTGACAATGTCCTGGTTGCAGGCGCGGATGTCTTCCACGGCCCGGGACATTTCCTGCATGTCCGCGTTGCCGGCCTCGGCGGATTTGCGGGTCTGGCTGGCCAGTTGCTGGGCGGTGCGCGCGTGATCGGAATTGTGGCGGGCCATGGTGGCGATTTGTTCCAGCGCGCAACTGGTCTGCGACAGCGCGGCGGATTGTTCGCTGGCGCCCTCGGCCAGACTGCGGCTGGTTTCGTTGACTTGCCAGGCCGCCGAGGAAATGTGCGTCGAGGCGTTGCTCAGGGAACCGGCCAGTTTTTTCAGGGTCTTGGTGGTGCTGAAAATAATGACGAAGGAAATGGCCGAGGCCGCGAGGATGTTGGCAGCCAGGCCGAGCCAGACGCCGGATTCCGAGTTCGCCACGGCGGTCCAAATGCCCATGCCGGCTTCCTGGCCTTTGGCGCTGTTGAACTCGACCAGCTTGCGAATCCCGTCCTGCAACTGCTGGCGCGTCGGCTCGAGCTTGTTTTGTTTGAGTTCCATGGCCTCCTGGCCGCTGCCGTCTTTGCTCATGCGGAGGATGCTGGTTAATGTCGTCTTGTACGAACCGAAAATATTCTCCACCGCCGCGTTCAATTTGTGCTCGTCGGCATCGTGGGTTGCCAGTCCATATTTCGCAAACAGCTGCGTCATGGTTTGCAGGTTGGTTTGCACCTGGTCTTCAAACTCCCCTTTCAAATCCACGTCCGAAGCCATGATGTGTTTAAGGGTGACCGTGCTGATCACACTGGCCCGCGACATTACGTCTTGAGCCAGGTAGGAGGCCCGGCGCAAGCCCGGGATGCAATCGTCAGTGATGCGGCTGGTGTTCTGTTTGATCCGACTCAGTTGGAATTCGGTAAAAATGCCCAAGCTCGCCGCGATGAAAGTGATCGCCGCGAATCCGAAAACAATGCGTTTGCCAATGGTCCAGTTTTTCATTTGCTCATTTATCCAGCGTGTGTGGACGCCAGCGCCAGCGGAGAGCCGGCCCGCCGCGGCGAAGGATTTGCCGGGGCCGTTTCCCCGCCCAGTGCGGCTTCGGCCGGACGCCGGCCGCTGACAAGTTGCACGAGATCGGCCACGGCGTCCCGCAACCCGATGGCCTGGGAGCTGACTTCAACGGCGGCGGCGGCACCCTCTTCGGCGCTGGCGGCGTTGCTTTGTGTCACCTTGTCCATCTGGTTGAAGGCCATGGCGACTTCCGCGATGCCGTGGCTCTGCTCTTCCGAGGCCGAGGCGATCTGCGTCACCTGCGCATCCATCTGGTGGACTTTTTCAACAATTTCACTGAGCCGATCTGCCACGGACTTGGATTTTTTGGCGACGTCGGCCACGGCGAGCACCACTTTTTCATTCACCTCCATGCCGGCTTCGCTGCGAGCGATGGCGGCCTCGATCATGTTGGCGGTTTCTTTGGCGGCGGTGGCGCTGCGCTGGGCCAGGCTGCGGACCTCGTCGGCGACGACGGCGAAACCCATGCCGGCCTCGCCGGCGCGGGCGGCCTCGACGGCGGCGTTCAACGCGAGCAGGTTGGTCTGGAAAGCAATTTCATCAATCGTCCGGATGATTTTGGAAACATCCGTGCTGGCGCCCCGGATCGCCTCCATCGCCTCGCGCATTTCGCTGCTGGCACTCTTGATGGCGTCCATCGCGCCGTTCATTTCGCTGGTGCTGCGCGCGCCGGCTTCGGCGGCCTGACGGGTTTGCACGGCAAAGCCCTTGGTGTTCTGGGCGGTCTGGGCGTTGCGCTTGGTCATGCTGGAAATTTCCTCGAGCGACGCGCTGGTTTCCTCGAGCGCCGCGGCCTGCTGGCTCGCGCCTTCCGCCAGGGTTTTGCTGGAGTCGGACATCTGCCCGGCCACCTGAGCCACGCCGTCGGAGCTTTCCCCCAGCCGCCGCGCGATCTCCCGCAACGAGCCGCTGACGCTGCGGATGATGAACCAGGCCAGCACGACCGTGGCGATGACCGCCAGCCAGAGGCCGATGAAAATCCCGCTTCGTCCGCTGCCCACGGCGCTCAGGATGCGGTCGCCGGACTGGTTCGAGCGCGCCTGCTGGGCGGTGATGGCCGCATCCACGGCGGCAAGATATTTGGCGTACGCGGGTTCGAGTTCCTTCTCCACGGTGGTGATGGCGTCCTTCAATTTGCCCGGCTCGATCATGATGACGTTCACCGAGGCGGCGGCGTACGGCGCGCGCGCGTCCTTGATGGCCTGCAACAGCTCGCGGTCTTTGGGGTCGGTGATGATCTGCTCGTATTTGTCGGCGATGGTGTTGAGGTTTTCGAGGTGCGCGCGGATCGAAGTCAGGACTTGCCCAGCGCGCTCCGGGTCCTCGGACAGCTTGTGTTTCAAGGTGAGCGCAAAAATCTCGCGCACCTCGCCGCCAATCTGTTCGATCAGGAGCTGGCTCGTCTGGGAACCTTTGGTGGCCTGGGTGGATGTGGCGCAGATGGTGCCGATCTGCGTGAGCCGCAGCCACCCAAACGCGCCGAGTGCCAGGGTGATCAAAACGACGCCGGCAAACCCCGCCACCACGCGCCGGCCAATTGTCCAGGAACCAGTCTTCATGTTTGGATTATTTAACTTTCAACGGATACCCGGCTTCGCCCGGCAGCTTGCCGTCCACTTTGACGACCTTCACCGAATCATCCGCGTCGCTGCCGCGCACGAAGCTGATGCCGCCCGGCGTGCCGGCCGCAAACTGTTTGGCCCCGGCTGCGGCGGCGACCTGCTTCGGCGCGGACTGGACGGCCCCGGTGAAGGTGGCCTGCAGGAAGAACTTCGTGTACTCCGCCTCGGTCATGGAATAAATCCCACTGAGCAGCGCGGCGCGTTCGGGCGAACCGGCTTCGCGGATGGACAGGGCAAACTTCACGCCGTCCGCGCCTTTGGATTTTTCGGCGCGCAGAATCTTGGTGACCTCCGCCGTGGTGACGCTTTCCAGCGCGCTGGCCTTGCCGACGATGATGGCGAGGTCGGTGCTTTTGTCCTGCGCCTGGGCGAGGCCGAAACCGAGCACCGTCGCTAGGGTGATGAGGATAAATGTTTTCATCTTGATGGTTCTCCGTTTAATTCGGGTGGGTTAAAAGGTGAAGCAAGCCTGCAACGTCAGTTCGTTGACTCCGCGCGTGCCGGTTTCAAACAACCGGTCGAACTGCACCTTGACCGCAGCGAAATTGGAGAAGTCGTAACGCAACCCCACGCCCGGCCCGTAATGCGCGCCGGGATTGGCGAGTAACGTGGTGTAGATGAAATCATTCTGGGACAAGTTGACGTACGAGAACCGCGCGAACGGCGTGAAGAGACCAAACTTCCGGGCCACCTGGGCGAAGGCCGCCGTGGAATAGTGCGCCATCACGCCGGGTGACTGGTGGCGGAACAAATAGCCTTCGCTGAGAAATTCCCAGACCGAGTTTTTATAGACGACGTGCTCGTGGAACATCCACTCATCAATCCGGGGGAAGTCGCTGCCGGTCACGGTGTCGTGATACGCGCCGGCGCCGAACTGCAGGCCCGGCAGACATTCGGGCCGCGAGGTGAAGGCGAGGTTGAAGGCTTTGAAATTGTTGTTGTCCACCACGCTTTGGACTGGGTTGTTGCCGGTGCTGGTGTTGTATTCGCGGCCGTTGCCGATTTCGACGAAATATTGCAGACCCAACTTCGGGGCGAAGGGCACCTCGCCGTGGATGGAAACGCCGACGGTATGCACCGGCACGATGCCGCCGGAATCTTCGTAATTCAAAAACCACGGGCGACCGACGGCATTTTGAAACCAGGTGCCGTGATGATACGCGGTGTTGTAGTAGCCGATGGCGGTGTGGAATCGTCCAGCTTCGATGTTCAGCCAGTCCTTCGGTTTGTACTGCAACAGCAGCCGCTCAATATCGAGACCGAAATGATTGTCGGCGCCGGCAGCGAAGACCGTCTCGGACAGCACGGAGAGATTTTCCGCCAGTTGAGAAGTGACGAAGAAATCCAGTTCGCCCAGCATGAAGGCGTTCTTTTCACCCATGCGGTCGCTCGCGTGGTAATCAATGTCGCCAAACCCGTGGAACTGAAGGTTGGGGAAACTCGGCGGCGGCAGCGCGGGCATGGCCTCGACGGCCGGGGCCGCAGAAACCTTGGTGCGCAAATCTTTCAACTCCGAATCCTGACTCTGGAGTTTGACGTCCTGCTTTTTGATCTTCTCATCCTGCGCGTCCAGGCGTTGGAGCAGCTTGGCGACGCCTTCCGCATCCAGGTTCTGCGCCCGGCTTTGAACCGGAGCCAGTTGGCTGAGCGCCAGCGTGGCGGCCAGCAGCAGTGAGCCTTTCAATGGCAGGCCAGTGCGTGCGCCCCGTGTGTTCCTGGAATTTTCTTGCAGGTCGTTTGTCATCATTTTCATTGGTTGAGGGGTTTTGTTTCACCCCGGTTATCAGTGCTATCGGCAACAGCGGCGGCGACTTGAGCCGAAGCTTGGGTGGCCATCCCGGTTTGAGCAGGGTTCTGGATGATGGCGTCCTGGAGAACTTTCCCCGCCGCCACGAGGTCGGCGTGAATGCCATCCTGGCGGTGGATGATTTTCCCGGATGCATCGAGGATCACGATCCGGCTGGCATGAACAAACCGTCCCGAAGCATCCCGGCCAAACCCGATGCCCAGCAGCCTGGCCAGCCGCGTGGTGCTGTCCGCATCGCCGCGCAACAGCCGCCAGCGCTCGTGCGGCAACTCCTCCTGGGAACGATACGCCCGGAGCGCGCTCACCGTGTCATGCTCGGCATCCAGCGACACCAGGACAAACCGCACTTCCGAACGCAGCGCCGCCGGCAGCGAGGCTTCGATGGCCCGCAGGTCATCGCGCGTCACCACGCAAACCCCCTGGCAGGCCGCATAAAACATGGAGATCACCACCGGACGACCGCGCAATTCGGACAGCGAAAGTTTCCGTCCGGCATCATCCTCCCAGCGAGTCCCCAGCTCATAAACGGAACCGGTGGTGGCTTCGCCCGGCAACGCCGCCGCCGCCGATCCGAGACAGCAGGGGGAATTTTTTTCCGCGCGCGGGGAAACGCAGCCCGTCAACAGAACCGCGAGCCACAAACCCAGGAGCCATTTCATTGCCTCCACCATCGGCGGGAATCGGGGTCGCTTGAGAGTCGGTCTGAAAAAGGTGGTGTCAGCCATCCTGGCTGACGTAGAGCCGTGGCTTCCAGCCCGGCGGCAAAAGCCTGGTGGTCGGGAAGGTGTTTCAAAACCGGAGTGCTTGCGCTGTGCGGAGGGTTTTTCCGGGCGGCAAGAGGCCCGCCCTCTACGGCAGGCCAGAGGCCCGCCGCTACATTTTCAGACGGACGCTTGAGTTGCGCTTTGCAATCGCGCCTGCGCCCGCTAAGTTCCCGGCATGGACAATCCATATTCAGTCGCCGCGCATTGGCCGGGCGGCTTCGACGAGGCCGGCCTGCAGACGTGGGCGGAAAATTTGCGCCGGCAGTTGCCCGCCGCGCACGTCTCGCTCGGCCTGGTGTTCATGGCCCCGAAGTTTTTTCCGCACGCCCAGGCGGTCCTGGAAATTCTCCGCGTCCACGCGCAGGTGCCGCTGCTGGCGGGCTGTTCGAGCCAGAGCCTGATCACCGGGCCGGAGGAGATTGAAGAAAACGCCGGGCTGACCCTCGGCCTGTACGCGCTGCCCGGCGCGGAGTTGACGGCCTTTCATTTCACGCAGGAACAGGTCGAGGGCGCCGACGGTCCGGATTACTGGCCGATCAAAACCGGCGTCTCCGCCACCGACACCAACGGCTGGCTGACGTTCCTCGATCCGTTTCACATAGACAGCGAAGCGTGGATGAGCAGTTGGAATCAAGCCTACGCGCCGCACCCCGTGCTCGGCGGTCTGGCCAGTGGCGATCCTTCCGCGCCGCGCACGCAGGTGTATTTGAACGGCGACGTTTTTGAAGAAGGCGGCGTGGCCATCTCCGTCGGCGGCGACGTGAAGCTCGCCGGCGTGATCTCGCAGGGCTGCACGCCCATCGGCGATACGTGGACGCTCACCAAGGTGGATCAAAACATCATCTACCAAATCGGCAACCGCCCCGCCTATGAAGTGCTCGCGGAAACGTTCGCCGGTCTCACGCCCGACGAACAGCGCAAGTCACGCGGCAATCTGTTCATCGGCCTGGTCGTGAATGAATACCTCGAGGATTTTCATCGCGGCGATTTTCTCATCCGCAATCTGCTCGGGGCCGACCCGAAGTCCGGGAGCATCGCGGTGGGCGCGCTGCCGCGGCTCGGGCAGACGATGCAGTTTCAGCGGCGCGACGCGGCGGCGGCGGAAGAGGACATGAACGAACTGCTCGACCGCGCCACCCAGCAGATCGGCGGGGCGCAGATTTACGGCGGCTGTCTGTGCAGTTGCAACGGCCGTGGTCGTGGCCTGTTCGGCCAGCCGAATCACGACGCGGCGAAAGTTCAGCAACGTTTTGGCCCGGTGGGTCTGGCGGGGTTTTTCTGCAACGGCGAGATCGGCCCCATCGGCGAGAAAAATTTCCTGCACGGCTTCACGGCGTCGCTGGCGTTGTTTGTGAAGAAGTGAAACGCGATGCGTGAAACGTGAAATAGGTTCGGAGCGTTTCCGTCAGCATCACGTTTCACGTTTCACGTTTCACGCCTCACCCCTTCTTCCCAAACTCCGCGTCCAGCGGAATCAGCGTCGCGACGAGGAAGCTCGGAATCGTCGCCAGAATCACCCACACAAAAAAATGCGGGTAGCCGAGGTGTTGCTGCACCCAGCCGCTCCACATGCCCGGCAGCATCACACCCAGCGCCATGAAGCCGGTGCAGATCGCGTAGTGCGCCGTCTGATGTTCGCCGCGCGCGATGCGGATCATGTAAAGCATGAACGCCACAAACC
>JAYWBR010000427.1:0-10098 GCA_043781315.1 Verrucomicrobiota bacterium
GTCACGACGGTGGTGGTGGGCAACTGCGGCGATTCGACTTTGGACGTGGACAAATATTTCCGTGAAATCGCGGCCAGGAAAGTTTCCCTCAACGTCGCCACCTTGATCGGGCACAACCGTGTCCGTGAAAAAGTGATGGGCGGCGACTTCGACCGCCCGCCGACCGCGCCCGAACTCGAGCGGATGAAAGCGCTGGTTGACCGCGCGATGAAGGCCGGTGCGGTCGGACTTTCCACCGGTTTGATTTATCTGCCCGGGGTTTTTTCCAAGACCGATGAGATCGTTGAACTCGCCAAAATGGTGAAGCCCTACGACGGCCTTTACGCGAGCCACATGCGCCATGAGGACACGCGAATCTTGGAAGCCTTGGACGAGTTCATGCGCGTGGCGCGGGAGGCGCAGGTGCGCGGCGAGGTGTCGCACCTCAAGTTGAGCGGCGAAAAAAGCTGGGGCCGCGCTGACGAGGTGCTCGCCTATCTGGAAAAAGTCCGGGCCGAAGGGCTGGACATCACGCAGGATCAATATGCCTACACCGCGTCCTCCACCACGCTGCGGCAGTTGATCCCGGACGAGGCGTTCGACGGCGGTGACAAAAAATTTCTGTCCCTCATGCGCGACCCGGAGCAGAAGAAAAAACTGGCGGAGAAAATCAAAACCCAGATTCTCGCACGAGGCCGCACCGATTTCGCCTACGCCGTCATTGCCTCCTTCAAGCACGATCCCTCGTTGAACGGCCTGAACATCGTCGAGGCCGCGAAGAAGCTGCGCGGGTCGGATTCGCTGGACGACCAGATTGAGACCATTCTTGAAATCCAAAAAAACGGCAGCGGCAACGGAGGATGGGAAGGTTGAGCAGAGTTGATGGTTGAGAGTTGATAGTTGATGGATTCTGCCAATCGGGCGCGGCTGGCCAGCTATCAACTCTCAACTTTGGACTATCAACCAAATGAATCACATCTTTGCACGAGCCGCTCTTGACCGTCTTCGGTTTCGCATGGCGCAAATCCAGCGCGAGCGAGAGCAGCTTGATGGCTTCCTTGAAACTCGTCGGCGGCTTGGCCTTCATCAGCGCGCCGAGTTCGTTCGCCACTTCGTCCACGGACTCCGCGCCCATGCTCATGGCCATGCGCTTGTGCGAACCGAGCGTGTTGATGGCGACAGGAAACGGCGAGACGACGCCGTTGACGGTGGGCTTCTCGAATAGCAGCGCCTTGCCGCCGCCGGGCAGTTTCATTTCGCGGTCGGCGATCTCGGTGATCTCGAGTTCGGTGGCGACGGGCTGGGAAATGCGCTTGAGTTCGCCCGCCTGGTCGAGCGCATTGACGAAATCGCGGAAGGAATCAAAAGCCATACGCCCGCGAAGCTAAACCGAACTACCCAGAAGGAAAAGAAAATGAAACAGCTGCAAGTTCACGAAGGAACCATTCTCCACGCTAAGTTCGCTGTGCCTCGGTGGCAGAACGGCCTCGGTCAGGCTGGGGGAATTCACTGGCTCACGGCGTCGCGGGGCGCTGCGCGATCAGTTGGGCGACGGCGGCGGGCAGATTGCCGCACAGCTCCTCAAGCAGCGTACGGCAATTCATTTCGGAAAGTTGCAGCGGTTTGGCGGCGGCGTAGATGAAGCCGCGCGTGGTTTGGTAACCGTAACCCAGCAACCCCTGCCGCAACGGCAGCGAATACAGCGAGAGGGTCAGGCCGTAAACCAGGGTGTGCCAGGCGTGGGCTTCCTGGCGATCCACGGCGTCGAGGTAGCGGCGGATGATGCGTTCATCGCGGAGCGGTCGGAGTTTCAGGAGTTCGGTCTGTCCGATGCGACGGCTGGCACCGGCAAACGATTGCAGCACCGGCTGCGTCGCCAGCAAGCGGTCGAAGCAGATCAGTTCGCGGACTTCATGCCGGCAAGTGTGGTCAAAGGCGCGTTGGATGGCGGGCAGTTCAAACGGGAGGAGGATTTTTGCTGGTAGGCAACGAGGAAGTTGCACAGCGACGGCAGATCATGCACGGGTGTGGCCCGCATCGAGGCGGAAAGCTCACTGAGCGCGCCGAGGCCGTTCGCGGAGCCGAGCTGTTCCACCAAAGGATGCCAGTCACCCAGCCAGTCGGCCGGTTCGCCCAACGCAGGTTGAAACTGCTGCCACATGATTTTACAAGACCAGCGCCTGAACTGCCATCCGTCCCATCAACAAACTGACCATGCTCGCGGAGCGAGGTGAAGGCCAGCAGTAAAAGTATCGGCGGCAAAAAATATTTCTTGAAACGTAAACGCACGTGTGCGCGCAGTCCGGGCCGCATCGCATTACCGGAGCGGTGACTTTGAAGCACTCCATCGCGCTGGGGCTCACGGTGACAATTTAGTCTTGGACCGCAGTGCAATGTTAGAGGCGCGGCAAAACTGTTGAGCGTTGCCCGTAAAACGATGATGCTGGTTCGGGGTTGGCCTGTTGCCGTGTGCCAATAGGGAAGCTGTCGCTCCTGACGGAGCTGGAAATTCTTGGCGCTGGGTTTCTACAAAGATGGCGCGCCTGCGGCGCTGCGGAATATCTCGAAGGGATTATGTCATTCAGCCCAGCATGGGACGCCGCCCAAAGCAACCATTTCTTGACCCCTTGAGCATTTTTAATTTGCGAACATTTAGTTCGTCAGCGATTATTTTTGTCAAAAAGAAAGCAATCGTATGAGATTCAAATCCAGCAAATTACTTTGGGCAGTCGTGAGCTTGCTCATATCCATTAGCTCGGGCGTCATACACGCCGCAGCGCCGTCGATTACAAATTTAGCATTGGTGCCGCGTTTGACCATCCAGAGCGATCTCGGAATGACCAATCAAATCCAATACAGCACCAATCTCACCCAGACCAATTGGACGGTTCTGACCAACATCGTCGTCACGCAAAGCCCCTATTGGTTTGTGGATGTCGGCACACCGGCTAACAACCAGCGCTTCTACCGTGTGCTCGGATTTTCAAATAATGTCGCCTCGGCCACAACGTCCACCATCACCGCGCCAACTACGGTCACCTCAGGTTTCAACATCACGGTGACATTGCAGGCGAAAAACTCCAGCGGCAACAACCTCACCGCCGGCGGTTCGGTGGTCGTATTTTCCGTGCAAGCGGGCACAGGCAGCGCCTCGATTGGCGCGACCACAGATCATGGCGATGGCACTTATACTGCGCTCCTCACTGGCATCCTCGCCGGCACGGTCACGGTCAATGCGACTCTGAATGGCTCCAACGTCACCAGCACAGCCGGGGTCACCGTCAATCCCGGTGCGGCCAACAAGCTCGCCTTTGGACAGAACCCTACCAGTGCCACCGGTGGTAGCACCATGACACCGGCAGTGACCGTTCGGGTTCAGGATGCGGCGGGCAACTCGGTAGCCAGTAGTGTCAGCATCACCATCGCCATCGGCTCCAACGCAGGCGGCGGCACGCTGTCCGGCACGGCTAATCAAAGTGCGGTCAGTGGGGTTGCGACTTTCAGCGGCCTCTCAATCGACAAGGTCGGCGTGTACACCTTGTCCGCCGCCAGTTCCGGCCTGACCAGCGCTACGAGCGCTACTTTTAACATCAGCGCAGGACCTGCGTCCAAACTGGCCTTTGTGCAGCAACCAGGCAACACCACCCACAACGTTACCATTTCACCGGCCGTCACCGTTCAGATTCAAGACGCCGGTGGCAACGTGGTGTTTTCCAGCAGCACCGTTACGATCGCCATCGGCACGAACCCAAGCAGTGGCACATTGAGCGGCACGACCAGTGTTGCCGCGTCAAGTGGATTGGCGACGTTCAATAGCCTCTCGATCAACAACGTCGGCACGGGTTACACTCTTACTACTTCAAGCAGTGGTCTGACCGGTGCCACGAGCATCGGTTTTAATATCCAGTGAATCCCTTCAGGTGCGGATGCCTTCCTTGGTGGTGAGGGCGGTGGGCATGAACCAAATAAATATCCGCTTCTTCACGGATCTTAGTGGCTAGGTTTGGGGGTGCTTGGCACCGTCGCCAAACCAGCCAGCCCGTTCTCACTGGAGCAAAACCTCTGTGGCAGTGGAGCCAAACACATAACAGCGCGCCTCGTTGCACCTTCCCAGCAGGAACCCGAATCCACCCAGGCCGACTCACTCCTCTTGTCGCGGGTTCCATGATTTTTCCCTCTAAAAGCTGTCTTTTCCGTCTTCTACTCACTAAAGTCCCGGAATACCCCGTAATTGTGGTGTCCGCCGGACGCGCCGTCGCGATAGTTGTAATAGCCATACTTCACCGTCAGCCGGAGATTTTTGTTGAGGCGGCGGATCAAGCTGACCGTCGCGCCGTGCGCTTTATCATCCGCGCCGTAAGGCTGGCTGTACGCCGCGTTGTTCAGGTCGTCGTTCGCACGGTAATAATTGTATTGCACCTGCAAATCCGTCTTGTCGTTGAGGGCAAAGCCCGCTGTCGCCGAGAGGTCCCAGTAACCATTCTTCGAGGTGGCCACGAGATGTGCGGCAGCACCGGTGAGGCTGACGGCCGGCGTCGTGGTCTCATCCGAGGCGTAAGTCGCATTGCCTTGAAGGTAGAGCCGGTACCAGGGAATCCAACTGATGCTCTGGCTGAAAATGTGGCTCGTCGTCACCCCGCTTTGAATCTTGCTCAACAAGTCCGCCCGGGTGTCGATGGTGGACAATTGAAAATCATAACGGGTGATCAGCGTAAGCCCGCGACCAGGCCGCCAGGTAACACGGAAATTCAGATCGTCGGTCTTGAAATCCTGTTCGACCAGATAAGCCGGGTAGCGATTGCCGCTGGCGCTGCCGTTCGGCGTTGAATCCACGTTGTGCTCGTAATCGTTGTCCCGCAGCTTGTGGTAGTATTGCACGGAAAAATTGGTGCGCGGACACGGATACCAGTTGGTGCCGAGTTTGTATTTTTGCGTGAGCCGCTCCGAATCCGTGTTGCGGTTGATCAGCACCAGTCCGATGGGATCTTCCAGTTCCGTTTCGGTTTCTCTCGACCGGCCCTGGCCTTCGAGCCACTGGGCTTCGCCAAAAAACACCCAGTTCTTCACACCGGTGTAACGCACCGCCAGACTTTCGGAGACCTCCAGAAAACTCTGTCTGCGATGGTTGGAAATCGGAACCGGCGCGGCGATGCCGGCGACTTCGCCATAACCCGCGTCACCGTCCTCGCTCTGCTGCTCCACGCGCAGTGAGGGAACGATGGTCAGGTGTTCGCGCGGTGTGATCATCGCGCTGGCGCTGGCCACGTACTGGTTGAGTTGCGAACCGCCGTCCAAGCCCGTGAAACCTTCATCATTTCTTACCAGCGGCGGCGCGGTGGCGGGACTTAACCCCGGCTTCCGCCCAAGGCAGTTTCAAGCCGCGTGAATGAACCGCCCAAAGTGAAAAGCACGACCTCACTGATTCTCGTTTTCGAAAAACCGTGGGCGTTATACAGGTCGGAAGTGACCTCGTCCTGCTGCGTGATGCTTCGGTCGTTGGCCTGCCCGGGGTTGCGCCTTTCCACGCGGCTGTTGTCCTGATTGAGCCGTTCGTACCGGAAGCCCAGTCCTAAGTCCGTCTGCGAAACGGTATGGCGAACATCCAATTCCGCCGTGTCGCGCCTTTCGTCAATATCGAGAAACGACGGAACAATTTTGCGGTTGTTGTTCGGCGGCGGAAGGCCCGTCAAGGTGGTGTCGCCCCAGGAGGTCGAATCTTTCTGCCCGTTGCGAAACTGGTGCGAGTAGCGGAGCGTGATCACCGGTTTGTCCGGCAGCGTCAGGCCGGCCTCGAACCAGGCTTCGCCGCGATCAATGGCCAGCTCGTCGTCCGACGAATTAAACCATTGGCGGTTCGGCGGGAAAAAGCCGCCGCTGCCGTCATACCAGGTGCGCGATTCGCGATAGCCGGCCCGCACGTAACCTTTGTCGGGATGTTGCACGCCGAGTTTGAGCAGGTAGTCATGGTTGTCGGCAATCGCCCGGCCATCGAGGGTGAACAGACCCCGCTTGCCGAGGTTTTGTTCCCAGTGCAGGTCTTCAATGCCGCCGAAAGGCGCGGTGGCGGGAATCTGGTGCCGTTGCATGAACTGCGCGGAATCGCTGCGCACAAAAGCGCCGCCCAGCGAAAGTTCGAGCCAGTTGTTGTAATCCCAGATATTCGCCCCGGCGGGTGTGGACGCCGGCACGTTCTCCGCGCCCCGGGCCGCTCCGCTGCCGGCCAGACAAACAGCCGCGATAAAGATTTCAATGGTCGTGCGCACATGATCAGCGGGTCTTCGCGATTTCATAAATGTTTTGGCGGTCAGAACCAGAGCGACGAACCGACTTGCGAGCCATGCACCGCCTCGTGGCAACCCGCGCTCCAGCAGGTGCCGCGGCTCACAAAAGCGCGATGGTCACGCCCGCCAATCAAAAGCGTTCCCGTGACCGTCTGCTGCTGGAAGTGGCAGCGCAGACAAAGATTTTGGTTTCGCGTCACGAGCATTTTGGCGTTCACCGTGCCGGGCGGGTCATGGCAGGTGGTGTAGCCTTCCCGAACGGCCTTGTGTTCGAAAACAAACGGCCCGCGTTGCGCCGTGTGGCAGCGACCGCAGGTCTCGCTCTGCGTGAGCAGCGCCGTGCCGCCGCCCGCCACCGCCGGGCCTTTGTGCGGATCGTGGCAATCCGTGCAACTGACGTGGCCCGACAGCACGGGATGCGTGTGCGGCAGGTTGAACTGGCCGCGCTTGTCGAGATGGCATTGAAAACAAACTTCCGGTGACCGGCGGGGATGGATGAGGGTGTGATTTGCGCCGCCCTTTTCTTTATGGAGGCTGCCGGGGCCGGGGCCGGATTCGCAGCCGATGTTCACCGCGTTTTTTCCCTCCGCCATCAAAGCCGCGAGGGTCGCCGTCGGGAAATGTTACGAAATTTCCTGATGACATTCGGCGCAAGCGGCCGACCCGATGAAGGTCGTGCCGGGAATTTGCGGAGGTTCAAGGGCGGCCCGTTGAACCGTCGCGCAGGAAACCACGACAATCGCGGCGATCAAACCGGCCATTGCGACTAGGAGCCTAGCCCGATGCGCCTGGATCCAGCTTCGAACCTGAACCGTAATCTGACCAGTGCGTCTGTTCATAGGCGTATGGTCTGCTAAAGTTTTAGTTGCCGTTCTTTGACGTGGTTTAAAAAAGAATGACGAACAATTCGTGCGGGTGATATGGGGTGTTTACCCCATATGCGTCGGCTTCATTGGGAGCAGGTCGTGAGATTCGTGGTGGTTGGGACGGCAGCGTACATTCGAGAAAGCTACTTGGCTATGGCTTCGAGCGTAAAATCCGCCGTGAGGTTGCCGCCTTTGACTTCGATTTCCCGGGTCACCGGTGCCGCCGCCGGCGCGGCCTTCCGGTGATAGACGGCGAGCGTGTATTTGCCGTCGGGAATGTTTTTGATCGTGTATTTGCCCGCCGGATCGCTGACGGCGAAGTACGGGTGATCCACGACACACACGTAGGTGAACATCCATTGATGCACGTCGCATTTGACGCGCAGGAAAATCTCGGCGCTGGGAAACGTGAACGCCAGATCCGGGCCGCCCGGCATCTGCGCCCGGTTTTCCTCCAGGTTGCCCGGGGCCAGCGGCGTCGAGTGGACGTTGTGCAGCACGGGGTCGGAATTTTTCACGAGCAGCTTCTGCTGGGTCTGGATCGCCAGCACGTAGGGCACGTATTCGCAACCGCGCTGGTCTATCACCGCCGGTGCGGCGGCAGCGCCGGTGGATTTGCCGTCCAGCCCCTTGAGCATCACCAGGACATCGGCGAGCCCACCGTTGGGCCCGACGACATAAAAGCGAGTCGCGGCCGGGCCGACGTGCAATTGGCCGCAGGTGGGGTCGTCCTTGAGCTGGGGGATTTCCGTCTCGGCTGGCGGCGCGCCTTGCAGGGTGATGGTGCCCGAGAGATCGCCCGCCGCGAGGACGGGCAGGGCCGCCGACAGACTGGCGACGACGATGGCGGCGAATATTTTTTTCATAGGCTTTGGCTCTTCCGCTTCAATGCGCGCTTTTCAGGAACGCGAGAATTTTTTTATGTTCCTCGGCGGTCAGGTTGGCCCGCACGCGCATGTGCAGCATGGCGACATCCCATTGCGCGTCGCTGTAGGAATCGGGCGAGCGGACGTTGTGGCAATGCGCACAGTTCTGCGCCCACAGTTGCGCGCCGCCCAGTCCGGGGGCGGCCGTTTTCGGAACCGGATCTTTCTCCGGTGGCGCATTTGTGGCAGACCGTGAGGCGGGAGTCGAACAACTGGCGAGCAGGAGGCCGCCGGCGCACAGCAGAACCAAACTTGATCCGGTTAAAAGCGAACGTGTCATAAGCTTCATAAAATTTTTCTTTGGGTTTTAGAATCCCGTGACGAATTGCACCAGCACGGCGTTGTGCCGGTCGGCTTCGGGGCCGCTCTGACCGTCGAATTCATAAGCCGCCTTGAGAACCGTGCTTTGGCCCAGCCAGTAATTGAGTCCCACCGTGTAGCGCGTCTCGTTCACGCCCGTGGTGGTCCGGGCCTGGCTCAGCCGGTCAAAACGAAAGACCGGCTCAAGATTTTTTATGAACGCGTTCGCAACTCGCGAGGGACGATAAGCGAGCTGAACGTAGCCGCCGTCGCGGGTGTTGTTGAACACGAACGGCCCCCCGAGCGTGCCGGCGGGGTCATAGGCGAACCGGTCCACATGCGACCAGACCCACTGGGCTTTGACATTCACGATGCCCTTGAGACGGACGGAATCATGGACGTAACTCAAGTCAACGGACTGCAGAAGCGAATTCGCGCTGCCGAGGCCGCCGGGCGGCTTGACGTCCGCATATTGAAATCCATAACCGATCTCCAGTTCGGGAACCGGATAGAATCCAACGCGGCCGCCGACGGCGACGTGGTTGCCGAGGTTGTCAAAGTTGTTGAACTCCAGCGTGCCCAGTTCGCCCGCGCTCAGACTGTTGGTATCCATCCGCAGTTCTGGCGCGTTGGCCACAAAAAAAGCGTAACCGAGTTTCGTTTGTCCCACGGGAATTCCGCCGCGCAGTTGAAAGCCCACGTTGGCTTCGGCGAGCAGGCCGTCGTAAACGGCCAGCGGTTTGTCCGGCAGTTTGTTGACCCAGGACATGTGCTGGCGCTCGACGAAATAATTCATCGGATTCAAAAACTTGCCGGCGCTGACGGTCAGGTAATCATTCAGCAGATAGGAAATCTGCGCCATCTCCAATGCCACGCTGGTGTCGTGGCCTTCGAGCTGGGCTTCCAGCTCGCCTTCAAACAGGAGGCGGTCGCTTAATTTCCAGAGGAAAATCGGATTGAACGTGGCGTTGAACAGTGTTGAACCGCCGTGATCCGGCGCGATGAATCCCGCCGAGCCGTATCCCGTCAGCAGCATCTTGGTCGAGCCAGGGAACGAATCCTTCGCCATTATTTTCACGTCCTTGACCTGCTTGTCGAGGTCGTCCAGCGCCTGGTCGGTTTCCGTCTGGCGCGCCGCGTCTTTCTTTTCCAGTTCCTGCAGCCGGGTCTTGACCGGGTCGCTCTCCGGCGCGGCGCTTCGTTTCAGGAACTCGTGCATCTGGCTTTGCACGGACTCGAGTTCCTGCTTCAAGGTGTCATGCTCCGCCTTGAGCTTGAGGTAATCCGCCCTGGAAACGTAGGGTTCGGAGTTGGTTTGCTCCTGACTGCGGGCGACTCCGCCGGCCATCAGCAGGGCATAAACAGCAATCAATGTGGGGAGTGATTTCTTCATGGTTTATTTTTGGGTTGGGCGGCTGCCGGCTGGTTGGTTGTGGCGGGGTTGCTCGCGGGTTTCGGTGCCAGGGTGCGGATGTAATTGATGACCGACCAGCGCTGCTCCTCCGAAAGTGTTTCCCGCCAGGCCGGCATCGGCGTCATTCCTTCCGTGAGTTTCCAGAAAATTGCGCCGTCCGTCTGCTGCCACATTTTGGAATCGGCCAAGTTGCCGGGGTGGACGTGAACTCCGTTGCGCTCCAACGTTGCAGCGGCGGGGCCGTCTCCTCTTCCCGTTGCACCGTGGCAGGGCATGCACCCGGCGACATACAACCCCTTGCCTTGGGCCATGGATTTTTCATCGGCTGGAAC
>JAYWBR010000428.1:0-10084 GCA_043781315.1 Verrucomicrobiota bacterium
GCGACAATCGGAATGGCAATCCAGCCCAAACTCAAGGCGAAGTTATGCAACCGTTTCAAAAAATACACGATGGATACTTTGCCGTCTTTGAACACGGCAAAGAAATCGTCGGTGGTGGTTTCGAGAAGTTTTTTGTTTCGCAGTCCGTCAAAGGACGGCGATTAGAACACACTGGCGTAACGCTCGCGGCTAGTGTCTTTGCCGCGTGATTGTAATTGCTGCATGACGCTCTGCCATGTGCGTTCCACAAACGCGGGGTCGCTGGCTGTAAGATAAGCACGGCTAGGTGCAAGTTTAGCGTTGGCTGCTGCTGTGCCGCGTTCCGCGCATTAAGCAGGCTCTTGGCCTCGGCCTCAATTTTGGTGCGTAGGCTGGTCTGTTTGCCGGTCGCGCTGTCCTGCATGTAGAACATCTCCCCGCGTCGGAACCTCGTGTATTTCGTTTTCATAACTGGCTTTCTCTGATTTGAGATACCAGTCCCGTTTCAACGGCGTTTGTGAACGCCCGTTGTGGCAAAGTTTCAGCAAGTTCTAGCCAGTGGCGGCGAGTTGTTTTACCATCCGCCCGTGACTGACAGTTCCGCTGACAGTGGCCGTCCATCCGGCAAGCAAACTCTAATAAAAAAAGGGTTTTAACGAACTCAACACAGATGGACACGGATTTGCACAGAGGGGGTGACGGGCAAAGTGCGTTTTGATTCAGGTTGTTTTATCTGTGCTTCATCTGTGAAAATCTGTGGCAAAGAAAATATGAAAACCAAAACCGACAACCAAGACCGTTTCGTCATCATCATGGCCGGTGGACGCGGCGAGCGGTTCTGGCCGTTGAGCCGCGAGAAGACGCCCAAGCAACTCATCAAGCTGCTCGGCGAAAAGTCCTTTCTCCAGCAGGCCGTGGACAACGTCCTGCCGCTGGTGCCGTTGAAAAATATTTTCATCATCACCAACCAGGCCCAGGCGGCGGAGGTGCGGAAACAACTGCCCAAGCTGCCCAAGGAAAATGTCGTGGCGGAACCTGTGGGCCGCGACACCTGCGCGGCGGTCACGCTCGGCGCGGCGCTCGTCGGCGCGCGTTCCACAACCGGCGTCATGGCGGTGCTGCCGGCGGATCACGTCATTCCCGAACAGAAAAAATTCCAGCAGGTGCTGGGCGATGCCTTCGACATGGCGGCGCGCGGCCAGGCGATTGTCACCATCGGCATCAAGCCCACCGAACCGGCGACGGGTTACGGCTACATTCACACCGGCCACGATCTGCCCACGCCGCCGGGCGCAAAAAAAACCAAGACGACGTTTTTCAAGGCGGAGAAATTTGTCGAGAAACCAAACTTCGACACGGCGCTCGAATACGTGAACAGCGGGCAATATCGCTGGAACGCGGGCATGTTCGTGTGGAGCTTTGTGACGATCACCAACTCGCTGGAGCAGCATCAGCCGGAGATGTTCGCCGCGTGCCAGCGCTGGTTCAAGGTGGCGGCGAATGGGCCGAAGCTCGCGAAAGTTCTCGCCAAGGAATATCCCGCGATCAAAAAAATCTCGATTGATTTCGCGTTGATGGAGAAGGCCCACAACGTGATCGTGGCCGACGGCGCGTTCGCGTGGGACGACCTCGGCGCGTGGCCGGCGCTCGCGCGGCATCTCAAGGCGGACGCCGAAGGCAACTGCGCGGTGGGGGATTTCATCCATGTGGACGCGGCGCGGAACATCATTTACGACGCGCGCAGCAAGGACCGTCGCACGCCGATTGCGGTGGTGGGTTTGCGCGATTCCATTTTGGTGCAGACCGACGATGCCGTCTTGCTTGCGCATAAATCTCAGGCGCAAAAAATCAAGGAGCTGGTCAAGAAACTGGCCGAGGATGCGCGCTTGAAGAAGCTCGTGTAGGCAAAAGTTTTTTGCGCGAATGAAGCACGTCACGATTCACACCGACGGCGGCTGCGAACCGAACCCCGGCCCCGGCGGCTGGGCGGCGGTGTTGGAAATGGACGGCCACATTCGCGAGTTGAGCGGAGGTGCGCCCGCCACGACGAACAACCGGATGGAAATGCAGGCGGCCATCGAGGCGTTGCGGGTGTTGCCGGAACGCAGCAAGGTCGAGTTGTTCACCGATTCGCAATATCTTCGCAAAGGCGTCTGCGAATGGTTGAAAGGCTGGAAGGCGCGCGGCTGGAAAACGGCGACGCGCGAGCCGGTCAAGAATCAGGATTTGTGGCAGCAGCTCGACAGTTTAGTCGCGGGGCACACGATTTCCTGGCGCTGGCTCAAGGGGCACGCGGGCCACAAGTTCAACGAGCGTTGCGACGTGCTGGCGGGCGTGGAGATTGCGAAGCTGCGGCGGCCAGAGGGCGCTTGGAAAAACCCCCCGGCTCCTGAGCCGATGGTTCCAATTCGCCCGCAAGTCTTGCAGCAAGGTTCGTTGTTTTAGCGGCGCGGTAAAATGACCGGCGGTTGTAGTGAAAATTTGAGGTTTGCCTCATGCTCGGGCGTGGTAGATTCAACCCCAAGCCAGCCGCCGTTGTGCTCGAAAGAATCCTCTTCCGAATTCGCGGCTGAGAATACGCGCCATTTATGTTTCGGTTCGTTGTGAATATGAAAACCCTCGTCGTCGGCTTGGTCATGGCCGTCACGGTTCCGTCGGCGACGGCAGCATGGCAGCCCGTCTGGCAAATCGGCGTGGACGACGATCCCTTCGCCAACGGCTACAACCCCACGCACGAATTTTCCCAGGAGAACGGCATCAACGACGCCCGTCCCGGAACGGTTTATACGACCAACAATCCCGTGGTGGACGACGATTTTTATTTCGCGGGCAGCTATCCCGCCGGATTCAACGGTCTCACCACGAACCGCAACGTCCTGGTTTCCGAACTGGACCTCGGCTGGGAACGCGCGCTCACCGATGGCGACCGGACGAACCGCATCCATTTTTTCCTGAACGCCGCGCAGACGAATGCGCTGTCGCGTTTGCGCCTGAATTTTGAACTCGATTGGGCCGGTTCCTGGTTGAACCTGCTCGGTCAGAATGGCGAAGGTTTCGCCAGGCACGACATTCAAGTTCGTTTCAAAGGCGCGGGCGCGTCGGTGGTGCTGCTCACCAAAACAGTTGATCGCCGAACCCGCTTCTCGGTTGATTTCTCCGCCACGAACGTCCTCGCCAGCGCCGGACCGAACACGATTGAAATCATCCGCACCGGGCCGATCACGCCGAACGTCAGCTACTGGGTGCAGTTTGATTATGTCCAATTGGAAGCCAACACCAACGCCTTCATGGATGCCGACGGCGACGGCCTGCCGCGCTGGTGGGAGGAGGAAAATCAGCTCAGCGATACGAACGCGACGGATGCGGCCAGCGATTTGGATGGCGATGGTCTGACCGCATTGCAGGAATACAACGGCGGCGTGAACTCCACCGATCCCAACAAGTTTGACACCGACGGCGACGGCTTGAGCGACGGCGTGGAACGCGCACTCGGCACCAATCCCAATCTGATGGACACCGACGGCGATGGCCTCACCGACGGCGAGGAAGTGCTGGGTTCGCCGCCGTCGAATCCGTTGCTCGTGGACAGCGATGGCGACGGAGCGACGGACGCACTGGAGCGGCGCGTCGGCACGAACCCGATGAGCGCGGCGAGCGTGCCGACCATTTTTCGCGGCGGCATCGGGATTCATTTTGTTTCGGACGCGGATCAAAACGGTTCGCTCGGCACGAACGAGGTGACGGGTATTGTTCCCCAGACGCGTTGGAACGACACGCTGCGGATGCAAGGTTGGCCGCGTCCCTCCGGCAGCAAGGCGGACATCGTCACGCCGTTGACGAACCAGCTCGTCCGCTCCGACGGCGTGATTCAAACGAACCTCACTTTCAACTGGACGGGTGAAGCGGTGGATACGAGTTTCAATGCCGGTTCATCCGACCGCAAATTAATGAGCGGCTATCTCCGCGCCTACGCCACGAACCCGGCGTCGCTTACTCTCAGCAACATTCCGTTTGCGAACTATGACCTCTACGTGATCGTCGGCGGTTCGTATGACGGACAGAGAGGGCGCGTGCGGCTCGGGACGAACAGCGCGACGGATCACTATTTTAAAACCACCACCACCGCGCCGCAAATGACGTTTGTGGAAATCCCGGCGGCCAAGACGAATTTTCCGTACGGAAACTTTGTGTGGTTCACGAATGTCACCGGCAACACTGCCACGATCAATGTGACGAACTACGACGGCTGGTCGCTCGGCATTCACGCGGTGCAGATCATTGACCGCAATCTTGACGCCGATCTTTCCGGCATCCCCGACTGGTATGAAATGAAGTATGCGCTCGAACCCGGCTCGGCGGCGTTGGCGGCGGCGGATTCGGACGGCGATGGCTTGAGCAACTTGCAGGAATATCAGCGCGGCACCGATCCGCACAAGGCCGACACGGACGGCGATGGTTTAACCGACAGTCAGGAAGTTGCGCTCGGGACGAACCCCTTGAACGCCGACACGGATGGCGATGGCTTGTCGGATTATGCGGAAGTTTACGGCGCGATTCCCAGCAACCCCTTGCTCATGGACACGGACGGCGACGGCGTGAGCGACAAGGACGAACTCCGCCTCAACACGGATCCGAAATCCGCCGCCACCAACAGCCCGACCTTCATCGGCAACCTTCCTTACTTCCGCAGCTCGCCGTCGCGCTGGGAATGGAATCTGGAAAACGTGCAGTTCGTCTGGGATCACAACGTCGGCGCACTCGCCCCGAACATCTGGAACGAAGACAACCTCGTCGAGTTCGCCGTGAAAAATCCGGCCAGCACGGACTGGCGTACCTTCGGCATGTTGCTGCGGCTGTACAACGGTTCCCTCACTTACATTTTTCACTCCGAACCCGGCGGTGGCTTCAGCTACCCCGGCCAGCCGGCTTCGGCGATCTGGGATGCCGACTACGGCAGCACCCCTGCCGATTTGAAATCCGCGCTGGGCTTCAGCGGCTATGGCGCGTTGGATCTGTCCGACCGCCTGCGCTTCCGTCTGCTGGCGCAACGCGGCGCGAACAGCAATTCCTGGACGGTCAGTTTTTCGATCACCAATCAAACCAGCAACACGATGGTTCTTTTCAAGTCCTTCACCAACTGCACCGCCGCCAGTCTGGGATTGGACAACGGCACCGCCAACTGGACGGACTACAACAACCTCACCAATCAGGTGAGCATGAATGTTCATCAGGGTGTGAAGATGATTTTCTCCACGAACGCGCTCGTGAATCTGCCGGCCTACGCCGCCGCGCGCGATTCCGACAAGGACGGAATGCCGGATTGGTGGGAAGACGCCAACAGCTTCAACAAATTCTCCGCCGCCGATGCCATGTTGGACGCCGATGGCGATGGCGTGAACAACCGCGATGAATTCCTCCTCGGCACGAACCCCCGCAATGCCGACACCGACGGCGACGGCATCACCGACGGGTTGGAACGTTTGTATTCCTCGAACCCGCTGCTCGCCACGAGCAAGCCCGAGCTTGCCGGACAGACCTGGCCGAGCGGACAAGACCTCGACGGCGACGGCTTGCCCGACGCGTGGGAAGTTCGCTACCGCGCTTTCGGACTCACGCCGAACGGCGATGCCGATGGCGACGGCGCGTCCAATCTGCTTGAAGCCATGTGGGGCACCGATCCCTTCGATCCGAATTCCAAACCCTTTGTGAGCCTCGCCCGCCAATCCAACGATGCGCTGGTCGGCTGGCCGTTCGTGGCGGGAAAAAATCAGAAGCTCTACTCTTCCACCAACCTCGCGAGCTGGTGGCAATTCACCGGCGGATTAAATCTCTCGGGCAGCACGTCCTCGGCGCTGTTTTCGAATCGCTTCCTGAACACACCTCGGGAATTTTACCGCGTCTCCACTGCCGACCAGGACAGCGACGGCGACGGCGTGCCGGACTGGGCGGAAATGGCGCTCGGAACCGACCCCTATCGCAACAGCAGCGCGCACGAGGCGGTTCCGATCATCAACACCAACGGGGTGGTGACCGGCAGCGTGTTCGGCGACTACGCGGCGTTTGTCGAGCAGATGCGCGGCGGTCCCGGCGGCGGCAACACCGGCGTGGTGACGCGGGCGCAGGCGGCGCGCTTGCTCCAGCAAGCCACGTTCGGACCGACGCCGCGCGAACTGGATCGTGTCCAGCAACTCGGCCTCGCTGGTTGGATTGACGATCAGATCACCAACCAGCCCGCGTCGCTGCATCGTCCGTACATGGAAAAAATTTACGCCGACTTCAACGGCCCGCGCACCGACCTCGCCTACGTTTACAGCGAGCAGGATAATTTCATCTACGGCAACAACTGCCCCACGCCGTTCGCCCGCGGCGCGGTGGGCGGGCCGGATCAATTGCGGCAACGCGTCGCCTTCGCCCTGAGCCAGATTTGCGTCGTGTCGCGGCGTGATGCCAATTTGGAAAACCGTCCGCTCGGCGTGGCGGACTTCTACGACATCTTCGTGCGCAATGCGTTTGGAAATTACCGCGACGTGTTGCGCGGAGTGGCGTTTCATCCGGTGATGGGCCGCTATCTCAGCCACATCGGCAACCAGAAAGCGCGGCCCGAGATCAACCAGTATCCGGACGAAAATTTCGCCCGCGAAGTGCAGCAACTGTTCACCATCGGTCTGTGGGAATTAAATCCCGACGGCACGCGCAAGCTCGACAATCTCGGCCAGCCGGTTCCCACCTACGGCAACGCGCAGATCACGGAGTTCGCGCGTGTGTTCACGGGGCTTTGGTTCGGCGGCCAGACCTGGGGCAACGGCGGCTGGAACGACGAGGACAGTTCCGTGCCGATGCAGATGTGGGCGGAGAAACATGACTTCAGCGCGAAGACGTTGCTGAAAGGTTTCACGATTCCCGAACGCGCGCCGACGGTGGAAAACGGCGTGCGCGACGTGGACGACGCGCTGCGGAATCTCTTCGAGCATCCGAACACCGGGCCGTTCATCGGCAGGCAGCTCATTCAATTCCTCGTGACGAGCAACCCCTCCAGCAACTACGTCGCGCGCATTGCGGCGAAGTTCGCCAACGACGGCACCGGCAAACGCGGCAATCTGGGCACCGTGGTGCGAGCGATCCTGCTCGATGAAGAAGCCCGCGATGTCCGGTGGTCGCTGGGAGCCGCGCAATTTGGCCGCTTGAAAGAACCCGTGCAACGCGCCTTGGCGATTGCGCGCGTGGGCCGGCTCGATCAATACACCAACCTGCTCTGGTGGACGTGGGGCGAGTTCAACTCCGCCGCGTTCCAGGAACCGACGTATTCGCCGAGCGTGTTCAACTTTTACCGGCCCGGCTACCAACCCCCCGGCCTGCTCACGGCGAACGGACTCGTTGGCCCGGCGTTTCAAATCACCGACAGCTACTCGTGCATTTCGCTGCCGAACAAGCTTTGGGAAATCGCACAGACGGGGTTGACGCATTATTCCGACTATGCGTTCCCTCCGGATTATGCCGATCTCATTTCGCTGGCGGGCAACACCTCGTTCCTGGTGGATGAAGTCAACCTGCTGTTCTGCGGCGGCGCCATGACCGCCGCGACGCGCGACCACATTCTCAGCGGCCTGAATCAGATCGCGTCCTACGACCGCCTCGCGCGCGTCCGCCTCGCCGTGTATCTCGCCGCGACCTGCCCGGAAGGAGCGGTGCAACGATGAAATCAAAATCGAACATTCAACATTTAACATTCAACGCTGAACATCGAAGTGAACTCGCGCACGGCTTTAGTTCGGCGTTGGACGTTGAATGTTCAATGTTGAATGTTTCCCCTTTCCCACTATGAGCAAACCCTTATCTCGCCGCACCTTTCTCCGCCAGTTGAACTGTGCCGCCGTCGGTTCGTCGGCGATTCTCAACACGCTGCTCAACCTCAAGCTCGCCAACACCGTCGCCGCGCAGACCGCGCCCAACAATAACAACAAGGCGCTCGTCTGCATCTTCCTGAGCGGCGGCTGCGATTCCTTCAACGTCCTCGTGCCGTGGGAACAGACGCGCTACAACACCTACGCCATCACGCGCGGCGCATTTGGCTCGGACGGCGGCCTCGCGCTGGATCGCAATTTACTCCGGCAACTGGCCGCGCCCGCGACTGATTTCGCCCTGCACCCGTCGTGCGCGAACTTGCAGGCGATGGCCAACGGCACCGGCGCATTCGCCGGCAAGCAGCGGCTCGCCTTCGTCTCCAACGTCGGCACGCTCGTCCAGCCCGTCACCAAGGCGCAGTTCAATGCGTGGGAAAATGGCAGCAATGCCGCGCTGCCCGTGCCCAAGGCGCTGTTCTCGCACAGCGACCAGATCGAGCAATGGCAGACCGCCGTGCCGCAGGGCCAGGCGCAGTTGAGCGGCTGGGCCGGCCGTTGCGCCGACATTCTCAACAGCTACTACAACACCGGCGCGCTGACCTCGATGAGCATTTCGCTCGGCGGCAACAACGTCTTCCAGGTTGGCAACACCACGCAGCAGTTTGTCGTCACGCCGTCGGGCGCGCTGTCCTTCGAAGGCGACACCGGCGGCTCGGCGAACAATCCGCTCCAGTTCAAAAACTCCGCGCTCCGCAGCACGCTGGACCAGCATTACACCAACCTGCTCACGGAAAGTTTTTCGCAGCTCACCAAGCAGAGCGACAGCACGCAACTGCTGTTTCAAACACAGTTCAGTTCCCCCAATGCTGATCTCGGCGCGGCGGTGGACGCGCTGTTTCCCCCGAACAATTATCTCGCCACCACGCTCAAGGCCGTGGTGAAGACAATCAAGATTCGCGCGCAACTGGGGTTGAAGCGCCAGACTTTTTTCGTGAACTACGGCGGCTGGGATCATCACGGCGAGTTGCTTAACACCGAAGCAGGCATGTTGGCCACGCTCGACACGGCCATCGGTGCGTATCAGCAGGCGCTCGAAATGCTGGGGTTGCAGGACGAGGTGATCTCGTTCACCGCGTCGGACTTTGGCCGCACGCTGCGCTCCAATGGACGCGGCACGGATCACGCCTGGGGCGCGAATGCGATGGTCTTCGGCGGCAAGGTGGATGGCGGAAAAATCTTCGGCACGTATCCCGACCTCACGCTCGACGGCCCGGACGACGTGGGCCGCGGCGGACGCTTGCTGCCCAGCACTTCGGTGGATGCCTATTTCGCAGAACTGCTCCGCTGGTTCGGCGTGTCGTCCGGCAACATGAGCTACGTGCTGCCGAACGTGGCGAACTTCTGGAATCCCACTTCGCCGAATGGACCGCTGGGATTTGTGAAGCCGTGAACCGTCGTTCCATCCTACTCACTGCCTTGATTCTCCTGCTCGCGCTGGCTCTTGCTTGGTTTGTGCGCCGGGAACTTCGCGGGCTGGTTGCCACAGAAAATCTTGTTCCGTTAACAATTGAAACAGCGGCAACTGGCGTCGTCGTGACCGCTGTTTCTTCGGCTTCAGTTTCGTCTGCTACAGCTCCATTGCTTGGCGAAACCATCCTGCGCGATTACGCCAACCCCAAACTTCCGCCCGAGAACGATCTTACCTTGATCGCGCGCCTGATGGACAATTTCACTCTGCTCGTGAAGTCGGCGGCGGATCGTCCGATGAGCGCGAATGAAGACTGGGCGGCGGCGTTTCGCGGGATGAATCCGGCGCGTGAACGTTTTCTTCCCGACCAAAGCATCGCCCTGAATGCACAAGGCCAGTTGGTGGATCGTTGGGGTTCGCCGCTTTTCTTCCACGCGCTTGGCGGACGACGATTTGAACTTCGCTCCGCCGGTCCGGACAAAAAATTGTGGACGGCGGATGACCTGCACCGCAACGCCGATGGCTCGTTCCGCCGGGGCGCGGAGCTGGCGGCCCCGAGCTTGTTGGACGCGGCTACTCGCGGAACGTCGCCGCCAACTGCGCCTTGAAAGCGGCCACGATTTTTTCGTGTGCGGAATTTACTTCCACGTCGGTCAAGGTTTTATCCGCGCCGCGATAGGTGAAGGCGTAGGCGAGGCTCTTCTGTCCCTCCGGCACATGCTTGCCGCGAAACACATCGAACAATTCGACGGCTTCCAGATTCGCGGGCTTGGCCTGCTTGACGGACTGCAGCACG
>JAYWBR010000429.1:0-3340 GCA_043781315.1 Verrucomicrobiota bacterium
TAAGGGAGAACCACCACGAATGTTGCAGGTTCAGACATCGAAATCCCCGCCAACATTCGCACACTCAAATCACCACCAAACCCAACAGAAACAAGGGTCGTAACGTTTTCCGGCAACCACTAATTATTAAACAATGTGCCGCCGCCGGTAGCTGGGCTTACACGACGACTGGCGGCTTCTCCTCAGTTCCAATCACCGGCACTTCAGCAAATAGCGACTACACCATGTTTGTAATCGGTTGGGATAAAACCTATGCCACTCCTCAAGCGGCTGGGGTTGCCGGCGGTGCGGTCGGCTGGTCAGCTCCGTTTACTTATCATTTTGTAGATGCCATTTCGACACCAGCGTCACTCGTCGCCTCGGGCTTCCTTTCCTTTGGTGTCGTTCCTGAACCGGGCGCCTCTCGCTGATTGGAATCAGCGCGGCATGGGCGATGATCTCGCGCCGCCGGAAGTAAAACCTGATTTACATCCTCTCGCGCTGGGCGCTGAATTTACCAGCCATGACTGCTGTGCTGGTGGTGTTGGGGATTACGAATCTTTCCGGCGCCAGACCATGAGCCGCTCCGGGTTGTCCAGTTCGTAGCGCGCGGTCAAGGACTTTAGGTGGGTGAGTTTCCACGGTTGCGCGATGTTGTTTCCGTTTTTGGTGAAGACCAGGTCGCCGGCAATATAGACGGCGGAATGGATGGCGTTGCCGGCACTATCCAGAAAGAGAATGATGTCCCCATAGCTGGAGGCCTTGGCAATGGTGTAGTAGTTGGCTTTGAGGAAGGAAACAGTGTAGCTCGTGTCGGTGAACCGATTGTCAGGCTTCTCGTTGAAGAAATTCATCGTGGTCCAATGGCAGTCCATGACCGGATCATTCTTTTCGGATGGCATGGGAAAGGTGTAGAGCCGCTGGCGGGCGAACTGCGGCAGCAGATAGAGCAGGCTGATGGTGGAGCCGTCTGGAATACGCGTCATGGATTCGAGCAACGGCCGGACATCCTTCACTTTCATCCCCTTGTCCCAATAGCCGAGGATTTTTTCCACGTCGGTGTTGGGGCGGACGCGCAGTCGGGCCAGCACGGCGGACTGACGGGACAGCGCCTTGAGCAGGCTGATCTTCTCCGCGTCGGTCGCAAGGTGTTGCATCACGAATTCGTAATCACTGAAACACTGAGCATTTCCCCGGGTATAGAGAAGGCTCCGGACCATTTTTTCCATCGGATCAGCGACCTCGTCGTGGCTGAAACAAGCGTCAAAGTTTTTGTCCGGAAAGATAAACGGAAATTGCATGTAGTGATTGGCCGGGAAGGCAGCCAGCGCACGGTAAAGCTTGGTGCGGACTTCCGGTGCCAGCGAAAAAATCAGCGCGTCGTCCGGCTTGATGACCGTGTTAGCATTGGTATAAACAGCCAGGGCGGCGGAGAGGGCGCGGGCAATCTGCGCGGGGGCCACACCGCACGCGGCCAGCTGGGGGCGAACCTGTTCAGGGCCGAGACCTTGAAATGTCCAGGTCGGCGACTTGAGGTTTTGCAGTTCAAAGGCAAGGTATTCTTCCGGAGCCTCCAGGGTAATGTCCGCGGTGGTGAGTTCGCCCCAGGAAGGTGTCTTCGTGGGTGCAATATCCGAACCGCGCTGACCGAAGGAAAAAACTTTTCCCGCCGCAAACTCGGGCGAGGAAATCACGCTCAGGCCATACGCCAGCAGACCCCCCGCCAGCACCAGGGCCATGCTGAAAACCACCAGGCCGGTCAGGGTGAAACGCGCCACAAAATTTTCATCCGGCGGGACACTGTTGCTATTTTTTGCCATAACGTCATTGAACAATGACAATAAATATTACACGAAATTGAGGCGCAAACCAAGGCCCAATTGGGGAACCTTGGTTTCAGGCGGTGCGGCAAAGCGGGGTGGCAGTATCTTGGTTTTCTGTCCAATGCGGGTTCATTCGCGTCAGATTTTCAGCGCCAAGCAAACCGGTCGAATGTTTGTGGCCATGGCCGGAGGAGGGCGCGCGGTGCGGGCTGCCTTGTCGCCACCCGGAAAAATTTGTCTTACAGCTTCTCCGGGTGCGCGAGCAGTTCGGAAATGCGCTGCAATAAACGTCCCGCCGCCCCGCCGTCCATCACGCGATGATCGAAGCTGAGCGTGAGATTCGCCTGCATCACGGGCACGAATTGTTGCTTGGCCGCGTCCCAATGCGGAGCCTGCCGCGCCGCGCCCATGCCCAGCACGAGCGTCTGTTCCGGCAGCGGAATCGGCGTGGCCCATTCGAGGCCGAACGTGCCGAAATTCGTCACGGTGGCAATGGAACCGCCGGTCGCGTCGGCGGGCAATTTGCGTTGCCGCGCGAGTTCGACCAGTTCGTTGTACGGTGCGACGAGATCTTTCAACAATCGTTGGTCAGCCTGGCGCAACACCGGGACGAGCACGCCGTCCTCCGCTTCCACGGCGAAACCGATGTCAATGGATGACGGATGCACAATTTTATTTCCCACCAGCCGTCCCGCAGGCGCGCTGTTTTCCGCCAGCGCCAGCGCGAGCGCGCGCAGGGCGGTGAGCGCCGGGCCGGGTTTCGGCAGGGCGATTTTGCGGAAAGCAAAAAGCGGATCGAGACAGACGGACAGCCCAACGGTCGCGAGCGGGCGCGTCCAACTGCGGCGCATGGCATCCGCCACGGCGACGCGCATGGACGAGGCCTGGCTCATCTTTTGGTTTTCCAGGTTCGCCAGGAATTTTTCAAAGTCCTGGATGGTCAAACGCCCCGCCGCGCCGCTGCCGGCGATGCCCGCCAGATCCGCCGCGTGCAGGCCCAGCTCGTGCATTCGCGCCTTCATGCGCGGCGACATGAAGCTCGCGCCCGCCGCGTTCGCCGGCACGGGCAGCCCGCGGATGGTGGGTTTGACTTTGTTCTCCCCGTTCGTCGGAGATTTTTTTTCCGTCTGAAAGGAAGTCTCCTCTTCGCTGGTTTTCTTGGGAGCCGGCATGTCGAGGCCGAGCTTCTTGGCGTCGGCGGCGCTCACCTTGAGATGGCCCAGCACGGCCCCGACGGCGTAACTCTCTCCGGCCTTGGCGAGAAATTTTTCCACCTTGCCCCGGCACGGCGACGCGACATTCATCGTGGCCTTGTTCGTTTCAACCTCGATGATGTCCTGATCGGCCTCGACGGTGTCGCCGGGCTGGACGAGGAAGTTGATGATGGCGGCCTCGGCGATGGACTCGCCAAGCTGCGGCATGATGATGGGGATTTGGGTCATCGGAAATTTTTGATTTACGATTTACGATTTACGATTTTGAGTGCGGTCATAGGCGCAAAAGATTTCGGGCCGCCGCCGCGATGCTGCGCGTGGTCG
>JAYWBR010000430.1:0-3336 GCA_043781315.1 Verrucomicrobiota bacterium
GGTGCGGGAATTTTCCACGACCACCTCCACATCGTGCAAGCCATCCAGTTCGGTGGCGGTGATGGTTTGCTTCCAGCGGTAGAGGTCAAGTCCCGCGCCGCAACTGCCTTCGTCCGAACCGTCCTTGATGCCGGGCGTGGCGCGGAGTTCCTCAATCTTTCCCTGCGCGAACAACACGGCGGTGGTTTGATATTCTGAATCCTTGCTGGAACCCAGTGCCGTGCTGATGCCGTGCGTGAGTCCGGCGAGCGCGATGCCGAGAATCAAAATCGCCACCATGACTTCGATCAGGGAAAATCCGGCGTTGAAGGGCGGCGCGCTCATTGACGTTCCAACTCGAAAATATGGACACGCGCGGTGATGGGGTTGAGCCGCAGGCCGAGACGAAAACCGTCGCGGTCTTGCAGCGTCACCGTCGCGGCGTCGGCAGTGCCGTCGGGATAAAAGGAAATTGTCTCGAACTCGTTTTGAATCGGCGGAACGGTGGCCACGCCCGTGTCCGTCACCACTTCATCCGGCCGGCGCACTTCAATGGTGATGCGCTTGTCCAGTTCGCCGGTGCAGCCGGACACATCCTTGAGCGGCAGAAATTCCTCCTGCGTGCCGGAGCGAATGCGGCGCTCAACGAGGTATTTTCCCGTGGCGATGTCGAGGTGGACGCGGTGCAACTGGTTCAGGCTGATGGCGCGGCTAGAGGCGAGTTCAAAGACGTTGATCAGATCGCGGCTGGTGGAGCGCAGCAGCGCGTCTTCATACGTGCCGCGCATTTCGGGAATGATCATCGCGGTCATGATTCCAATGATGACAATGACCGTCATCAGCTCGATCAGCGTGAAAGCGCTGGAGGCAAAGCGAAAAGCGGGAAAGCGGGAAAGCGGATACTCGCGGCTCCGCGCAAGTTCCTGTTTCCGCTTTCCGCTTTCTCGCTTGCCGCTTTTCATGCTTACCAATTCCCAATGTCCGCCGCTTCCCCTTCGCCGCCGTCCGCGCCGTCCGCGCCGCGCGACCAGAGGTCGAAGCTCGACGTGTGATGCAGGCCGGGCGCGCGGTATTGATATTCGTTGCCCCACGGATCGTTGCGGAGTTGTTTCACGTACGGGCCGCGCCATTTTTTGGTTTCGTCGCCGGCGGGCGCCTCCACGAGCGCTTTCAAGCCTTCATCCGGCGTGGGGTAGCGATCCATGTGGACGTATAATCTTTCCAACGCGGATTCGAGTTCGGCGACTTGCGCCTTGGCCGCGCTGACCTTCGCGTCACTCGTGGTGCCCATGAATTGCGGGATGATCGTGGCGGCGAGGATGCCGAGGATCACCACCACGACCATGATTTCAATCAGCGTGAAGCCGCGTGCCGTGCGAGAGGATTGATGTGTTTTCATTTTGTGTTTGTGTGCGTGGTTGATCCGGTAGGCGCGTCGCTCCGCGCGCGCCGACGTTCAAATTAACCAGCCCCGGCGCGCACGGAGTGACGCGCCCTACCGGTAGAGCCTGTTTTGGGTGCTTTCGTGGTTGCATAAAATCAGTGGATGGCCCGGCTCATTTTGAAGATGGGCAGCAGCAGCGCGATCACCATGAAGCCCACCAGCGCGCCGACCACCAAAATCAAAATCGGCGCGAGCAGGGAAATCAAAGTCTTCGTCCGGGCGCGCATGTGACGTTCCTCGATGTCCGCCACTTTCAGGAGCATGTCGTCCAGCTTCCCGCTTTCCTCGCCGACCGCGATCATCTGCACGACCGTGCGCGGAAAAATGCCGAGCTTGCGGAGCGGTGCGGCGAGCGAATCACCGCCGCGAGTTTCCTCCGCCACGCGGGCGATCTGCGCGGCGAGCACGCGGTTGCCGATGGTGTTCTCCACAATCTTCAAAGCGGGCAGCAGCGAAACCCCGCTTCGCACCAACGTGCCGAGCGTGCGCGCGAATCGTCCCAGTGCCGCCGATTGAAACACAGCGCCCATGAGGGGAATTTTCAGTTTGATTTTGTCCCACGCAAGCGCGCCACCCGGCGTTCGCAGATACCACCACGAACCACCAACCACGGCGGCAGTTCCAGCAATGATCACGAACCAGTGCTGATGCAGCCCGCTGCTGACCTTCAAAAGAATCAGCGTGGGCAGCGGCAGCACGGTGAGCATTTCCTGCAACATGCCGAAGAGGCGCGGCAAAACCACGGTCAGCAAAACCCCCACCGTGATGAAACCAAAACACAAAACGAACATCGGATACGCCACCGCCGCCAGCACTTCGCCGCGCACCTCGTCCTCGTGTTCCAGCAAATCGGCGAGGTCGTTCATGACTTTGGGCAGCACGCCGGCTTCTTCGCCGACGCGAATCATGCTGACGTAAAGCGTGCTAAACAATTGCGGATGGTTGCCGAGCGCGGCGGAGAACGATTCGCCTTTGCGCACAGCTTCGGAGATGTGCAACACCACCGCGCGCAGGGCGATATTTTCCTCCTCTTCGCCGAGACTTTCCAGCGCCTGCGGAATCGGGATGGCCGCGCCGAGCAGGGCGCTCATCTCGCGGGTGAAGGCGGTGATCTCCTTCCGACCGATGCGATGGCCGAAACTAAAAGCTGCGGGCTTGCTGGTCGCGGTAGAACTCGTCGCCGCTGCGTCGGTTGAACAAGCTTCAAGGTTCGAGGGGAAAAGTCCGCGCTGGCCGAGCAGTTGGAGCGCGGATTTACGATCCTCGGCTTCGATCACACCCTCGACCGCCGCGCCGCCGGTCTGCAATGCCTGATAGCGGAAGGAGTTCATGCAGCGTGGCGGCAGGCGTCCCGCCTGCCGTAGAGGGCGCGCGTCCCGCCGCCCGGAACAGGCGTGTGAGTTTTCAGCGGCTCACGAATGAATCGGGCATGCTGGAAGTACGTGCATTTATTCCGCCGGGCTGGAAGCCACGGCTCTACGGCAGGCGGGACGCCTGCCGCTACAACGCCGCGCCGGGCTTGAAGATTTTCGCGCCCACTCATTCCAGCAAATCCCCCGACGAGACGCGCAGAATTTCTTCGAGCGTCGTCATTCCCGCAGCGGCCTTGTGCAGCGCGTCCTGATGCATCGTCATCATGGTTTTCTGGGCGGTGGCCTTTAGTTCGGCATTCGACCGCTTCTGCAAGATCAGCTCGCGCAGTTCGGTGGTGATGGCGAGTAGTTCAAAGATGCCGATGCGCCCGCGATAGCCGGTGTCGCGACATTCCTCGCAACCGGTGCCGCGATACAAGGTGCCTTCAATCTTTCTCCCGCCGAGCGCTTCGATCTGGTCGCGCAAGGCCGGTGTCACCGTGGTTTCTGTCCGGCAATGTGTGCAGATTTTCCGCACCAGCCGCTGCGCCAGGACACCTT
>JAYWBR010000431.1:0-10045 GCA_043781315.1 Verrucomicrobiota bacterium
TTTTGCGCCTGGCTCAACTGCACCATCGTCTGCACCAGGTCGGCGCTGGACGCATTGGAAATCATGGTGTTGAGCGCGTTGGTGCTGTCCGCCGCCGTCGCAGCGGCGTCTTCCAACTGGCTTTGCAACGCGCCGTTGACGCTGACCTGATAAAGAATGTTGTTCTCGTCTTTTTGAATCGCCACCGTGTCAGTCGCCGTGATGCTGGCCTTGTCGCCGGCCAGCAGGTGGTCGCGCAACGAGATGAGATGGTTGAACAAATCCGCGCCGGAAGCACTGTCGGTGATCAAGCCGCGCGGGCCGCTGCCGGTGGGGTTGGCCCCGAGCACATCGGTGGTGGCGCTGGAGCCGGGCGCAATCTCACTCAGGTTGACGGAGGTGTCGCCTTGGTAAGCCACGCCGGTGACTTTGCCGCTGGCGTCGCGCGTGGCGGCGAACGGTGGCTGGTCGGATTTGGTGCCGCCAAAAAGATACTGGCCGGTGGCCGGGTCTTTTTTATTCACCTGCACCAGCGCGGCTTCGATGTCCGTGTTGATGGTGCCGGCGAACCCCGACAAATCCGGCAGGATCGAATCGCCCGCCTGAATGGCGGTCACGCTGGCGTTGGAAATCTGCGTCTGAAGCTGTTGCAAGACGCTGTACGTGGAGGCGGCGCGGGACTGGAGGGTGGCAATGTTGCGACCGTATTGCTGCTGCGCGGCTTGGTTGGTTTGCGCGTTCAACACCTGTTGCATGGCCGTCGGATCGTCGGCCGGCGCCTGCACGCGGAGGCCGCTGGAAGCCTGGCTTTGCAAGTTGTACTGCCGGGCGGTGAGATTGTTCAACCGGCCGACCAGGGAATTCGAGAATAAATTTTGCGTGACGCGCATGAGGTAAAAGGGTCAGGTTTTTTTCAAACTAGGTCTTCATGTTGAGCAACGTCTGGATCATTTGATCCACGGTGCTGACGAGATGCGCCGAGGCCTGGTACGCCCGCTGGTACGTCATCAAGCTGGTCATCTCCTCGTCCAAATTCACGCCGCTCACCGAGCTGCGCTGTGTGGACAGCATCCCGGCCACCGAGGTTTCGGTGGCCGCCCGGTCGTTGGCATTGTTCAACGTCGTCCCGAGTTCCGTGACCGCCTGCGTGTAGGAACCGCTGAACGTGCGGTTGTTCAAAGCCACCAGCGACGTGGACGCCAAAGCCGCCATCGCCGCCGCCACGGAACCATTGCCTTTCGCGCCCGCCGTGCTGGCCAACTGCAACAGCGAGGCGTCCGCCGCGATCGTCGTGTTCACGGCGATGCCGGCCGCATTGCCGCCGGTGAAAAGACTCGCGCCCGTACCGCCATTGAGATTGAAGCCCGTGGTGTGCAGCGCATTGACCTCGGCGATGACATTGGTCGCCAGCGTATTAATGCTGTTTTGCAGGTTGGTCAACTCGCCGTCCCGGGTATCCACCGTGCTTTCCAGCGAACCACTGACCAAGCCGAACGGCACACCCGTCAGCACATTGTTCGTGCCGGTCGTAAAGACGTGGAGTTGGTTGGTGCTGGCGTTGAGTACGGTCTTGAGCGCGTTGACCACTTGGTTGCCGGAAATGAGCGTTTGGTTGGTCAGCGCGGTCACCGTCACGGTGCCGTCCGCCGCCGTGCTGCTTTGAAAATTCAAGTAACCTGCCAGCGCCTCCAATTTTTGCTGGCGTATGTCCAGCAGCTCATTGGCCGCGCCGCCGTTGATGTTTTGCGAGTTCGCAATCTGGTCGTTCAAGCTCGCAATATCGGTGAGCAGTTGATTCGCGGAACTGACTTGATTTTTGAGGGAGGAATCCAAGTCCGTGTGGAGATTGGCCAGTCGCAAGTTGACCTGTTGAAACGTGCTGGCCAGCGATTGCGCCGCGCCGATCACCGCCTGCCGGGCATCCCCGGAAGCCGGGCTGGCGGCGGCACCGCTCAACGCGTTGAAAAAATTGCTCAATTTGGCGGTGAGTCCGTTGCTCGAGGCCGCCGTGCCCGCCGTGGTGGTGCCGGAAGCGTTTTGCGCGGAACTCAGGTAATCATTCAGCGCCGTCTGCACGGACTGCAGCGTGGTTTGCTGTGAATTCCAATATCCGTTGACGCTGGACTGCGTTTGAATCCGACCGTTCAACATGGTGTCCACGACTTGCTGAATCCCCTGCACGCTCACGCCGCTGCCTTCCGGGCCGATGCCGGTCTGGATGGCCGGATCGGATTGCAGCAACACCCGCTGGCGTGAATAGCCGGGGGTGTTGACGTTGGCCAGATTCTGGCCCGCGACTTCCACGCCCGCCATCTGCGCCTGCAAGGAGCGCGCCGCCATGTTTAAGGTGCCGAATAATCCAAGCATAGTCAGTTGATGGTGGAGAGGTGATGGTGGGGAGTTAGCGTGCGTCGCTCGCCCCTTCGGCCATCAACCATCAACCAATAACAATCAACAATCTTCATAAGTCAGCCCACGGCTTCGTAAAGCGCCGTCGGGGCAAAATTATTTCCGGGCAACCGGCCCGCGTCGTTGTAAGTCGTCGGCGCCACCGTGGGCAGCAACGCGTTGATGAAGCGTTGCATCAATTCCACCGCGTGGCTCAGGAGCAACTGGTTTTGCCGGGCGCGCTGCTGCACCCGCACCAGCAATTCGTTGTTCTCCTGCACGAGCGCCTGGATCAAACCGCCGTAATGCTGGGGCAGACGCGGGAGAATTTCCGTGAACACGGCCGTTTCGCCCAACTGCAAAGAGAGAGCGACGTGGCGTTGGCGCTGTTCCCGTTCGCGGCGCGTGGCCTGGACGAAATCGGCCTGGGCGTTGATGCCGGTGACGCTTTGCAGCAATTCCGGCGCGCGGCGCTGGGTGACGAGCTGCTGTTGATGATCGAGCTGCGCGAGCAGTTCGCCGTACTGCTTGAGTTCTTCGCGCAGGGATTCAACCAGGTTGGTGAGCAGGGAATTCATGGGGTTTTGGAAGTTGGACGGGTGCTAGCGCGGTGCGGGTGGGTTCCCGCCGCCAGGGAGTTCAAAGGAGCCGGGGAAGGAGCGTTGGTTTCCGCCGGGTGGTTCAATTGTTTTTCAAAAGTCTGGGCAAAGCCGAACGTGCCCGCCTTGGAAATGCTGTCGGCCAGTTGGGTCGTGATCTGGTCGCGGTAAATCGCCGCGCTTGCGGAGTTGTCGCCGTACTTGGATTTGATGACGGTCTTCTGGCCGCCCTCCAAAATCTGGCGCAACAGCACGGCCTCAAATTGCCGGCTGGCCTCGGCGATTTTTTCGCGCTTGGTCAGCGAGGAGTTGCCCGCCAGTTGTTCGGGGGCGATCTCCGCCGCGTTCACTTTTCGTTGGAGAGGGGCGATGTCCATGTCAGCGCAAAATCAATTCCGCCTGCAACGCGCCGGCCTGTTTCATGGCTTCAAAGATCGCCATCATGTCGCGCGGCGTGACCCCGAGCGCGTTCAAGGAGGACGCCACTTTTTCCACGGTTGGCGATTCGGCGATGGGGATCAGCGACGATTTCTGTTCCACCACGTCGGTCGTGGTGCTGGGCAGGACGACCGTCGAACCGCCGCTGCTCAAGGGCGTGGGTTGCGACGCGGTCAAAGTGGTGGCGATGTTGATCGTGATGTTGCCGTGGGAGACGGCGCAGTTCGCAATGCGAATGGTCGAGGTGGCGACGATGGTGCCGGTGCGTTCGTTGATGATGATGCGGGCCGGCGTGTCGGGCATGACTTCGATTTCTTCCAGGCGCGCCAGAAAATCCACGGGCGACGCCTCCAAGGTGTCGGGAACATTGATCCGCACCGAAGTGGTGTCGAGCGCGTGCGCGGCGTTGGTGAAAACATTGTTGATGGCCGTGGCCATGCGCGACGCCACGGTGAAGCTCGGCTCGCGCAGCATCAGCTCGATGGTCTTGTCGTGAACAATGGTCGTGGGAATTTCTTTTTCCACCAGCGCGCCGTTCACGATGGACGCGACGGTTGGATGGTTCTTGGTCACGCTCGCGCCGGCACCACCACCGGAAAATCCGCCGATGGACACGGGACCTTGAGCCACCGCGTAAATTTTATCGTCCGCACCGAGCAACGGCGTTTGCAGCAGCACGCCGCCTTGCAATGTTTTCGCATCGCCCATCGAGGCGATCTGCACATCAATGCGCTGACCGGGTTTGAGGAAGGCGGGGATGTCCGCCGTAACCATGACGACCGCGACGTTTTTCGCCGAGAGCGTGCCGGCGGGGATGCTGATGCCGTAACGCAACAGCATGTTGGCGATAGTCTGCTTGGTGTAGGCCGGGTCCTTGTCGCCTTCGCCGGCCAGACCCGCGACGAGGCCGTAGCCGACGAGCTGGTTGTCGCGCACGCCGGAAACCATCGTCAAATCGCGCAGCCGGACGCCGTTGGCGGAAGCCCCGAGCGCCACGGTGAAGCAAAGCAACGCAGTCAAAGTGCTCGCCGCCGTGTTGAAACCGCGATGGTGGTGGTAAATCTGCGGCTCCATTCGCACGGTGCCGATCTGCAAAATACTGCCGAAAATTTTCCGCAGGCAATGGAGAATAATTTTGCGTGGCGGCTCCGGCTTGGGCAACGCGGCCTGGTTGCTGCCGCAGCCGACGCGGGGTTTGAGATGGCGGGGTACGAGTGGCATGGATCAAAACGGCGTGAGCTTGTCCCAGATCTTGGTGAACCAACCTTTGCGCTGCGCGTCGTCAATGCTGCCCTTGGAATTAATCTCCACCTTGGCGTCGGCGATGTTGTAGCTGAAGACGGTGTTGGCGGCGCTGACATCTTCCGAGCGGACGACGCCGTGCAGGATCACGACCTGGTGTTCGCCGCTGAACGAGGTTTCGCGGCGGCCTTCGATGACAAGGTTTTTGTTGGGCAACACGTCGAGGACTTTGACCGCCACGCTCGCGACGATCTTCTGGGAGTTGTTGACCGAGCCACTGCCGGCGAAAGTATTCTTCGCGCTGTACTTCAACGCGGGCATCGTGCCGCCCTTCGACAGCAACGCGGCGGCACCGCCGGTGCCGGCACCGTAAAGGAAAGTCGAAACACTCGCGTCCACGCCGTTGTCTTTGGACGTGGCGGACTTGTTATCCTTGGCCGCCGTGGTGGATTCCTGCACGAGGATCGTGAGGATGTCGCCCGCACTGGTGGCGCGCTTGTCGGCGAACATGGGTTTGGATGTGTCTTCGCGCCAGAGGGATTGGGCGGCGGCTGGCACCGTCGTCAGTGTGGTGAACGTGAGGGCTAAAATTCCAAATTCCAAATTCCAAATTCCCAGTTCGGAGAAGGCGGGCAATCTTTTCGCACGCGCGGCGACGGGATTTTTTTGGGAACTTGGAACTTGGATTTTGGAATTTCCTTTTTCGGTTCGCATAATGTTACAACGTGATGAGGAGCGTTTGTTCGTTGACGACTTTGCCGCTGACATCGCGGCGGGTGAGGGGATTGCGGGCGCGAATGATCTGGCCAGGCGCGCCGTCCTCGAGGACTTCCACCTTCATGCTGATGGAGAGCGAGCCGTTTTGCAGCACGGCCTGCGCGATCTGGCCGCGATGCACCACCTTGCGCGGCTTCAAGGTGCGGGCGAGCAAAATATTTCCCGCCAGGATCGGCTCGGAAAATTCCAGCGCGCCATCGGGTGCCACAAAATCGGCGAGCGCTTCCCGCACCGACAAAACATCGCGGCGTTCGCGGATGACGTCGGCGGTGTCGAGCGATTCGCTGCGGCGGATCGGCGCGTGAGCGACCCAGACTTCGCGCCAGACATGGGCTTGAAAGCCGGCCTGCCAGACGCCGAGACCTTCGCGGGCGGTGCGGATTTCAAAGCGGATGACGAACGACGCCGTGACGCCGGCGGTGGGCTGCTCCAGAATTTTCAACGTGAGCGGTTCGTCGGGCAGATTCAGTTCGACCCACGGCCGCGTGGGGCGCAGTTCGAGTTCGCCTTTGTCTTTGACGCAATCGCGCTGGAGAGTTTCCGTGACGAGGTTTAGCAAGTCGGCTTCCGTAAAAGTGTGAGTGCGGCGGGTGATGCGGATGGTTTCCGGGCCGCTCCAGTTGGAGAGGGACAAGTCGGAACCGGCGGCGCGCAGCAGGGTGGAAATTTGTTCGCGGTTCAGCGTGGAGGTTTTTCCAAACGCGGGCGAATCCCCGAGCCGCAAGGCGGGCACGGCTTCGCGGGTGTCCACGATTTGATTTAGAAAAATCCCCGGGCTGTCGGCGGCGACGGTGGCGCGGAGCTGGAAATTCGAGGGTTCGACCGCTTGCGCGGGAAACACGAACCCTCCACACAGGCAGCCGAAAAGGAAAACAATAGGGAAAAACCTTTTCGGAAATCGCGGGAGTTTAGTGCGGTGCCTATGGAAAGAACGGAAATGGAAAACATCGAACATCGAACATCGAACATCGAACATTGAACGCGGAAGGCGCACGTCCGCGTCCCTTACTTCGGTGTTCGGTGTTCGGTGTTCGGTGTTCGATGTTGCTTTCATCTTAGCTTAACGGCGCATGTTGTTGCTCTGTTGCATCATTTCGTCGGCGGCCTGGACGGCCTTGGAGTTCACCTCGTAGGCGCGCTGGGCGAGGATGAGGTTCACCATTTCCTCGACGACCTGGACGTTGGAGAGTTCGAGCGAGCCTTGCTGGAGTTCGCCGAAACCATTCTGGCCGGGGTTGCCGAGTTCGGCGGTTCCGGACGCGGAAGTTTCCTTGTAAAGATTGTGCCCCATCGCATCGAGGCCGCCGGGGTTGTTGAATCGGGAGAGTTGAAGCTGGAAATTCGTCGCGCCTGAGGCGGTGTTGTAAGTGCCCGCGCCCGAGGCGGAGATGGTGATGTGGGTGGTGCCGGCGGGCACAGGTTGAAAACCGCCCTGCAACGGATAGCCGTCGTTGGTGACGATGCGGCCGGAGGAATCGGTCTTGAACGCGCCGTCCCGCGTGTAAGCCAGCGAGCCGTCGGGCATCTGCACTTGAAAAAAACCCTCGCCCTGAATGGCCACGTTCAAATTTTCTCCGGTGTGCGTCAGGTCGCCGGCGGTGAACACGCGGCTGGTGGAAATGGGCACCGAGCCTTGGCCGATTTGCAAACTGGCCGGGAGTTGATCGCCGCCGCCCTGGTCAGCGCCGGCGGAGCGGGTGGTCTGGTAGAGCAGATCCTGGAATTCCAGCTTGCTCTTCTTGTAGCCGGTGGTGTTGACGTTGGCCAGGTTGTTGGAGATGACGTCAAGGTTCATCTGCTGGGACTGCATCCCGGCGGCGGCGGAGTAGAGGGCGCGTAGCATGAGAATTAAAAATGAAAAATGAAAAATGAAAAATGGGGCCGGGCCAGTCCTCCGCCGCGCGGGGCGCGCGGGGCGGAACTTTTAATTTCAAATTTTGAATTTTTCATTGGCGGTTCAGCTCGGGGTTCCCAGTTCGGTGATCGTGCGGCCCATGCGCTCATCCTGCATCTGGATGATTTTCTGGTTGGCCTCAAACGCGCGCATCGCGCTGATCAGCCCGGCCATCTCCGTGGTGGTGGAAATGTTGGACGCCTCCACGAAGCCCTGCCGCACCTGAGTGGTGGGCGTGGCGCTCGGGGTCAACTTCGGATTATCCGCGCGGAACAAACCGCTGCCGAGCGGGGTGAGTAGCTTGGGATTCGTAAACTCGGCGAATTTTAATTTCCCTTTGATCTCGCCACCCTGACTAATCTCGCCGTTGGCAGAAATCGTCAGCGCGTGATTGTTCGTCGGATCCACCTGCGCCGGGGCACCGTCCCCGACGACGCTGTAGCCTTGCTTGGTGATGAGCCGGCCGTGGGAATCAAGGTGAAACTCGCCGTCGCGCGTGAAGGCGTGTTCGTTGTTGGGCAGTTGCACTTCAAAGAAACCCTTGCCTTCCAGGGCGAAGTCGAGCGGGTTGCCGGTGGACTTGAGTTCGCCGGGAGTAAAGTTGATGCCGGTGCGGGCGGCGGGGATGACAAACTTGGAGCCGGTCTGGACGGAGGAAAACGCCACGTCGCGGCTGCGGGCGCCGGGGGTGGAACTGGCGGCGAGATTTTCCGAGATCATGTCCTGCCAGCGCGCATTGGCGTTCATCGCGGCGGCGGCCTGATAAAGACTGACATTCATTCACGGCTTACCTAGCAACGCCTGTACCATGAAGTATTTGCCTGTATTTGCGGGTGCCGGGCGGGAAATGGGGGAACAAATTTCCGGGTGAAAGCAGAAGTTGCCGGGTGCGGCGTGAAACGTGAAACGTGAAAGGTGAAACGTGAGGCGTGAGGCGTGAGGCGTGAGGCGTGAGGCGTGAGGCGTGAGGGGAACTCCGTGTTTCACGTTTCACGTTTTACGAAAACTACGCGGGGGAGCAGAGCGAAGAGCCAGCGGGAAATTTCGTAACCACACTTTCCCAACACCGTTCAGTAAATGCACGCCAGATCAATCACCTGGCCGCAGCCGCAGTGGATGCGGATGCCGGTGACCTGATCGCCCTCGCGCTGGATGGATACGCGTGGATCGCAGGGCTTGCCGCCGTGGCCGGCGTGGCTGGTGGCCGACGTTTCGGTGGTCAGGGGTTTGAAGGATTGCGTGTGGCCGGGCTGCGAGAGGACGTTGACCTGATGCTCCGCCGATTCCCCGCGCCGGCCGGCGGCGGTGAGCGGCACGAAGGGTTGATCAGTTGGCGTGGTTATCATTGGCAACGGTGGCGGCGGCGGTCACGGCCGCGGTGGATTCTTTCAGGCGCAGCAGCACGGTGACGCGGCGGTTGACGTCGGACGTGGCCGGCGCGTCGGGCATCGGCGCGGTGTCCGCGAAGCCGGACACCTTGAAAATCTGCGTGCTCACCACGCCGCTCTGGATCAACTGGCGGCGCGCGGCGTTGGCGCGCTCGGTGGAGATTTCCCACGGACGCTTCGGTGCGCCACCTTCCGCCAGCGCGGTTTCGGTGTGGCCTTCGAGTTCGATTTTGAACGTGGTGTAACGGGCGATCTCCCAGGCGAGGGTGGAAAAAATCCAGGTGCCGTACGGCGTGAACGCGTCGCTGTCCGGTTCAAACACCGGCTTGTGCGCGCGGTCGAAGACATTGATGCGCAGGCCGTCGGAGGTCACATCAATTTTGACGCTGGTCTTCTCCTCGTCCTGCTGCTGCATGATCTTCGCGAGATCCTCGCTGATGTGCTTCATGATTTCGATCTCGACGGCGGTCGCGGAATTAAACTGGCCTTGCGAAGACGCCTTGAGGCCGTCCGACGTGTTGTCGCTGGAGATGATGCCGGTGGATTCCTTGGTGACGGAGGAAAACGGATTGCGAAAGGCGCGCTCGACGGAGTCCTTGATCTTCTGATCTTGCGAGGTGAGCCACAGGCAGAGGAAGAGCGCCATCATCGCCGTGACGAAATCGGCGTAGGCCACTTTCCAGGATCCACCGTGATGGCCGCCCTTTTTGCTCATTTCAAAAAGCGAAATGCTGAAAAACTGAAAAGCTGACAAGCTGAAATCATTTCAGCATTTCGGAATGTCAGCATTTTAGTATTTCCCTTTTTCATTTGCCGGCGGGTTTGAGCGCCTTGAACATTTTTTCCAGTTCGTCGGCGGTGGGGCGCATGTCGGTGGCCAGGCCGCGCCGGCCTAGTTCCACGGCGGTCACGGGGGCCATGCCGCCGGCGAAACCGGTGACGCAGGCCACGATGCACTTGGTGTAATCCAGTTCGGCCGTGCCGACAAATTCCATGTTGGTCGCCAACGGGCCGAGATAACCGTACGACACGAGAATGCCGAGAAAGGTTCCGACCAGCGCGGCGGCGACGTGTTCCCCGATCATCTCCACGGGGCCGGAAATCGAAGCCATCGTGATGACAATGCCCAGGACGGCCGCAACGATCCCGAAGCCCGGCATCGCATCGCCGATCTTGGTCAGGACGCTGACGGGCGCGTGATGTTCCTCTTCCATGCGGGCCACTTCGACATCGAGCAGCACGCGCAACTGGTCGGGCTTGATCTTGCCGTCAATGATCGGGCGGAGCGCGCCGCACAAAAATTCCATCGCGTGATGGTTCGCGCTGAACTTGGGATAGCG
>JAYWBR010000432.1:0-3330 GCA_043781315.1 Verrucomicrobiota bacterium
GTGCGGCGCGAGGTTTTCGCCACCCATGTGGACGCCACGTTGGACACCGACCTCGTCGCGGCGGGCTTCGACTCCATGTCGCTCGTGCGGTTGCTCGTCTTCGTCGAGCAAACCTACGGCATGTGGGTTCCGGAAAGTGAAATCACCGGCGAGTCCCTTCAAAATCTCCGCACCCTCGCCAGCACCGTCGCCCGGTTGTTGAATGCCCGTTAGCCGCGACTTTCGGCCCGGCATAAAACCCCACCGCCACCAAAAGCTTTTCACCATGCCGGCCCGACAAAAATTAAGCGGCTGCGACAACCTGATGCGCGGCTTCGATTACGAGCTGCGGCGGCGCGGCTACGCGGGCAACTCCTGCCAGATCGTGCTCGAACTCGCGGCGGCCATTGCCCCCGACGTGTTGCGCAAACGCCTCGCCGAACTCGTCGCCCGCCACCCCATCCTCGGCGCGCGACCGGGCGGAATAATTTTTCCCAATTGGAAACTGCCGTCGTCCGCAACGGTGCCGCCGGTCCGCGTCCACCGCGATGAGCCGGGTCTCCGCGAAAAAATTTGCAACGAGCCGCTCCAATTGCAGCGCGGCGAACTCCTCCGCTTCGACCTCGTCGAACGCGCCGGCGGACGCATGGATGTGCTCTTCACCTGGACCCACGCGCTCATGGATGCCAACAGCGCCGAACATTTTCTCGCCCTCGTGGGGCGTGAGGACGTGCCGCTCCCGTCCACCGAATCCGTCGTGTCCAAGCGCGTATCCAAGCCGTTAAAGGAACGCTTCAAACTCATCCAAAAAAACATTTTGCAGCTCGACGAGTTCTGCAAAGCCGCCCCGCGCACGGTCGGCGTGCGGCGGCCAGACGCGCTGGCGAAGTTGCATTATCGCGTTGAAAAATTTTCCACCGAGGAGACCGCCCGCATCCGGACCAACGGCGCGAAAGCCTGCGGTGTGTTGAGCGACGCCCAGTTTCACGCCGTGGTTTCGGTGCTGGAACTGCACCAACTGCACCAGCGCATCGGCTGCCCCAGCCCCAGCTACGTCCTGCCCGTCCCGGTGGGACTGCGGCCCAAGGGCAGCATCGAACCGCTCTTCGCCAACCAGGTGACGATGCTGATGCTCCAGTTCCTGCCCGACCAACTCGGCTCGGTCAGCCAGGCCGTGGCCACGCTGAAATCCCAGACCGAAAAAGCCATGCGCGCCGGCCTGGTGGACAGCAGCGTCATCCTGCTGGAAACCTTCCGCTTTCTGCCCCTGCCCGTCTTCATGGCTTTTGTGAAACACGGTTTGCACGGGGAAATCTGTTCGCTCTTCTACGGCAACACGGCGGCCGTCAGTCCGTTGCTGACCCGCTTCTGTGGCGCGGACATTGAAGATTTCGCACATGTCGCCGCCATCACGCCGTCGCCGGGCATCGGGGTGATCTTCTATTATTTTCGCGGCGCGATGCGCGTCACGGTGCTGCATCTCGAACAATATTTTTCCGCCGCCGAGGTGGATGGCTTCGCCGCCGGACTCCGCGCGCGCCTGCTGAATCCGTGAGCGCGGCCGTGGACATCGCGGTGGTCGGTGCGGGCGCGGCGGGCATTGCCGCAGCGGTCTGCGCCGCGCGCGCCGGTTGCACCACGGTGCTGCTCGATCAACGACCGGCCGCCGGGGGCACGGGTGGTTTCAGCGGACTGACCACGCTCTGCGGGCTGTATGATGACGAGGGGAAATTTCTCAACGACGGTTTCGCGCGGGAGTTTGCGGAAGCGCTCGCGGAGCGCCGATCTCCGAATCGGCTCGAACCTGGAATTGCACCACCGCAACAAGCCGATTCGGAGGCCGACGCTCCCATCAAAATGGGCCGCGTCTGGGTGCTGCCGTATCGCCCGGAAAAATTCCGCGCGCTCGCGGCGCAACTGATTTCCTCGACCCCCAATCTCCGCGCGCACTGGAACTCGCCGTTGCAAACCGTGGTTGCGGAAAACAACCGCATCGTCCGCGTGAATGACTTCGCCGTCGGCGCGGTGATTGATGGCAGCGGCGGCGCGGAAGTCGCGCGACTCGTGGACGCCGAATGTCTGGCCACTGATGCGACCACCCAAGCGCCCGCCGTGGTTTTTCCACTCGACGGCGTGACGCGCGAATTCCATTCCGCTGCGGATGTCGCCCAAGTGTTGTTGCCGCTGGCGCGCGCGGGTTTTCCGCCGTTGAATTTTCAAGCCAGCCTCGAACCGAACCAGCTCACGGTGAAGTTCACCGGCCCGCCGGAACAGGTGCGACCGCTGATCGAATTTCTGCGCGCGAACATCGGGGGTTTTGAAAACTGCGCCACGCCCTTGAAAGAATTTGCACCCACGCCGCGCGCGGGTCGGATGATCGTTGGCCAATACGTGCTGACGGGTGCCGACGTGCTGGCGGGCCGGAAATTTTCCGATGCCGTGGCGCGGTGTGCGTGGCCAATTGAGCAATGGGGCGCGGACGGCGTGGCGCGCTTCCAGTATCTGCCGACGGGGGCCCACTATGAAATCCCGGCGCGTTCCCTGCGCGCCGCGCGCGTGGAAAATCTTTTCATGGCCGGCAAGACCCTCAGTGCGGATGTCACCGCCATCGCCAGCGCGCGAGTGATGGGTTGCTGCCTGGCCACGGGCGCGGCGGCTGGCCATCTGGCGGCGCAACACTTACAATCACCGCCGAAAAAATGACGCGCGCCTTCGACCAGCTTTGGGCCGGGACCTTTCGCCACGCGGCGAAGTACTCGCCCTTTTACCGCGAACAATTTCGCGGGTTGAAGCGCGTGCCGCCGCTGACCTCGCTGCCCACCGTGGACAAAAAAGTTTTGTCTGAGCGCAACCTGGATTTTCTGTGCGTGCCGCGCGCGAAGGTTGTCGAGGTCGTCACCACCAGCGGCACTACGGGACAACCGTTGCTGTGGATGCTCACCGAAGCCGATGTGCAACGGCTCGCGGTGAACGAAAAAATCTCCTTCGGTTGCGCCGGTCTGACCGCGCAAGACACGGTGCTCGTCGCGGTGGCAATGGATCGCTGTTTCATGGCGGGGCTGGCCTACTGGCTCGGCCTGCGCGAACTCGGCTGCGCGGTGGTTCGCACCGGCGCATCCTCGCCCCTGCTCGTGCTGGAAATGATCGCGCGCGTGCAGCCCACCGCCATCGTCGCGGTGCCGTCGTTTCTCCGCGTCATCGCCGACAAGGCGCGGGAAACCAAATTCAATCTGCGGAAATGCTCCGTAAAAAAAACCGTGTGCATCGGTGAACCGATTCGTGACCCAGGCTTCGCGCTAAATGCGTCAGGCCGTGCGATTGAAGCGGCGTGGGGCGCGAAAGTTTATTCCA
>JAYWBR010000433.1:0-10042 GCA_043781315.1 Verrucomicrobiota bacterium
ATGTCGAACAGGCCGTGATGCGTCGGGCCGTCGTTGGCGGAAAGGCCGGCGCGATCCATGCAGAAAATCACCGGCAAATCCTGGAGACAAACGTCGTGATGAATGCAGTCGTAGGCGCGTTGCAGGAACGTGGAGTAGATCGCCACGACCGGATGCAATCCCATCGTCGCCATGCCGGCGGCGAAGATGACGCCGTGTTCCTCGGCAATGCCCACGTCGTGATAACGGTCGGGCATGGCTTTCTCGAGATGCTTCATGCCGGTGCCGCTGGGCATGGCGGCGGTGATGCCGACGAGCGTGTTGTTCTTCTGGCAAAGTTTGACGAGCGTCTGGCCCATCACGTCTTGATAGGCGGGCGGCGCGCCAGCTTTCGCCGCCGGTGAATCGCCGGTGACAACATTGTACGGCCCGGTGCCGTGAAATTTTTCCGGATGCTGGATCGCGGCATCGAAGCCCTTGCCCTTCTTCGTCAGAATGTGGATGACGATGGGCTTGTCATAGAGCTTGGCGAATTCCAGCGTGCTGATGAGCAGCGGCAGATCGTGGCCGTCAATCGGGCCGAGATAGCGCACGCCCATTTCCTCGAACAACACCGGGCTGCCGAAACCGCCGCGTCCATCGGAGTCAATGGCCGGGCCGGAGTGATGCAGGCCGACTTCGTTGATCGCGCCCTTGAAACCTTCCTCGGCCTTGTGCGCGAGTTTGAGCGCGATGTCGCCCTTGGGCAGGCGGCGCAGGAAACTTTGAAATTCCCGCGACAGTTTGTTGTACGACGGATTGGTGATGAGCTTGTTCAGGTAGGCGGAAATCGCGCCGACATTTTTGGCAATGCTCCACTCGTTGTCGTTGAGGATGCCGATGAACCGCTTGGTCGTGTGCGCGATGTTGTTGAGCGCCTCGAAGGAAACGCCGTTGGTCAGCGCGGCGTCGCCGAAAACGCAGACGACATTTTCATCCGTGCCATTCTTGTCGCGTGCGGCGCACATCCCCAGCGCGGCGGAAAGCGCGGTGCCGGCGTGACCCGCGCCGTAACAATCATGTTCGCTCTCGGTGCGGAGGGCGAAGCCGTTCAAGCCGTCCGTGGTACGGATGGTGTGGAAGCGATCCTTGCGGCCGGTGAGCAGCTTGTGAACATAAACCTGGTGGCTCACGTCCCAGACGAACTTGTCTTTGGGCGTGCTGAACACATGGTGCATCGCGAGCGTCAGCTCCACGACGCCGAGATTCGGGCCGAGATGGCCGCCGTTCTTGGCGAGCACGGTGATGAGCTCCTGCCGGATTTCTTCGGCGAGCTGCTTGGTTTCTTCAAGCGACAGGTTCTTGATTTGTTTCGGGTCACTTAGCTTTTGCAGGTGGCTACTCATAAATTTATTCTTCGGTCAAATCGGCGGACAACGGCTTCAGTTTCATCTCGCCGGCGGCGGTCTTTTCCAACTGCTGGATTTTCAAATCCGCCTCGGCCAGCTTGGCCTGACAAATCTGCGACAGCTTCGTGCCCTCTTCGTACCGGGCCAGCAATGTCTCCAACGGCAAATCACCGGACTCCATCGTTTCCACAATGGCTTCCAGCTTTTTCAGAGCCTCTTCAAACGGGAGGTCGTTGGTTTTGGCCGCTTCGGATGTTCGGCCCGGTTTGGACATGGGGAAATAAATAAATGAAATGGCCGCGCTCGTCCAGTTCGGAGTCGGGATTAAAACCCCTTGACGGTATGGCGGGTGGAATATAAAACCCTCTCACTGGTCACAATTCTCAACAGGCAGCATTGTGGTTGGGGGTGGAAACAAAAAGCTTTATGGCAATAAAATTTTACCGGGTCGTCCTTGCGGGATTTTTTCCCCTAGCTGCTGGCATGCTGCTGGCCGGCTGCGCCAACCGGGAATACGGACACACCAGCCCCTATCATCCCGGCCCGGTGGTCGGGAAGACGGTGGGCAGCGCGGTGGGCGTGGTGGGCGGCAATGTTGTCGGCGTCGGCGTCGGCGCGGTGGAAGGCACGGCCCACGGGCTGGCCGCGCCCTTTGATCCGAGCTACCGCATGGTGCGCCAGTGGCGGACTGAAACCACCTCGGATGGCCGGGTCATCCGGGTGCCTTACGATGTGCTGGTGGATCAATACGGCCGCGTGGTAAACATGCCCGCCCCGACGGGCAATCCTACGCCGCCGCCTGCTCCGACCAACCCGCCGGCCCAATAGAATTCCCAACCCCCAAAAAAATTATGCGAATCCTCACCGCCTTGTCACTGGCTGTCGTCTTGCTCGCGACTGGAAACACTTTCTCCGCCGACGCGCCGGCCGCGCCGCTGCGGAAAATCGCCATCATCGTGCAGAACCGCGCCGACGCCAGTTTGAACGACAAAGTTTCCGCACTCGAAGACCTGGTGGCCAGCCGCGTGGCGGGCAAAGGTTTTTCCGTCATCTCACGCGAGGACGTCACGCGGTCGCTGAAAAATTATTCCCACGAGAAGCAGCCCAACGGCGAGTTGAACACGGTGGACCGTTCGCTGGAGGACGGCAGTTCCGCGCTGCGGCTTGCGCAGAATCTCGGCGCGGATTACATCCTGGTTCCGTCCATTGTCAGCCTCGGCACGGAAAAGAAAGATTACACCGGCAACGGCATCAGCACGCTGAACGTCACGCACAAGCTCCGCGTGAGCTACAAAATCGTGGAGGCGGGCCAGGGCGGCGCGGTGCATGGCGGGGTGTTCACCTCGGAGAAAAACCTCCGGCAGACGGCGGGTTTGAAAACGGAAAGCGATGATGTGGTCAACGAACTCTTGGATGACGCGGCGGATCAACTGGCCGCAGCGATGGTGCAAGGCGGCAGCGCGTTGCCGACGGAAGTGGCCAAGGCGGCGATGGTCAGCTTCAAAGTGGCCTGCTCGATGACCGACCCGCGCCAGCAGCCGATTTTAATTTTCGCACTCGGCATCACGGCGGACAATAAAATAGTGGTGACGAACCAGCCGATTGCCGTTCAAGCCATGGACGTGACGGTGGAACTGGACGGCGTGGCCATTGGTTCAGCGCCCGGCACATTTCAGGGGCGTCCGGGCTTGCACAAAATCCGGCTCGCGCGCGAAGGTTTCGATACGTGGGAACGCACAATCAACATTTATGACGGCCAGAATCTGCGCGTGGCCTTGCAGATGAGCAACGAGGGTTATGTGCGCTGGAAGGACACGACGGATTTTCTGGCCACGCTGGATGCCAGCCGCAAGCTGACGGATGCGGAAGTGAAACGCCTCGAGGGCATCGCCGAATTTTTCAAGAACAGCCATTACCGCGTGGACACGAAGGAAAACCTCCACGTCACCTACAAAAGCCTTTTCTGACCGAACCCACCCACCAAACCAACATGAAAAAACATCTCTCCCTTTTTGTTCTCGCAGCCGCGTTGTCGCTGCCGCTCGTCGCCCTGGCGCAGGAAAAATCCACGCTGGCCATTTCAGCCATCAAGCCCACGCCGTCGCTGGCGGAGGCTACGAGGCCGGATAAAAAGACGGAGTTGAACCGCATCATTGAATCGCTCGACAGCCAGTTGCTGGACCGGGTGAACGCGACGCGGAAATTCGAGGTTGTCGGTCGCAGCGACTTGAACAACGTCCTCAAGGAGCAGGAACTCGGCGCGTCCGGCAACGTGGATGCCAAGACCGCCGCGAAGGCCGGCAAACTCGCCGGTGCCAAATATCTGCTGGTGGCGACGGTGGATGATTTTCAAGATTACGTCGAGAAGGCCACGTTTGAAGGCACCGGGCGGCAGGCGACCAAGCGCGTGTTCCGCTTTTCCATCGTCGGAAAAATCTACGACGCCACCACCGGCAAACTGCTGGAGTCGGCGAATTTCCAGACCGGCAACGACGCGTTCAAGCAGATCCAGCAGGAGCGGAATTATTCGGTGAAAGACGGCGAGTTGAGCGATGAAATGATGGTGGCTGTCTCGCGTTCGCTGGCGGAAAAAATCGCGAACCGCGTGGCGGACGTGGTTTTCCCGGCAAAAGTTTTGGTGAAACGCGACACGCAGGTGACCATCAATCGTGGCGAAGGCGCGGGCGTGACGGTGGGCGACATGTTCAATGCGTTTGCGCTGGGCGAGGAAATGATTGACCCGGACACGAAGGAATCTTTGGGCCGCGAAGAGGTGAAGGTAGGCAAGGTCAAGATCTCCGAAGTGACGCCGAAATTTTCCAAGGCGGAGGTTTTGGAGGACACCGGGATCGTGGCGGGTGCCGTCCTGCGCAAAGCCCCGTGAGGCCGGGCCTGGGGCTGTTAATCAAACCAAGGGAAGCAAATGAAATTATTCGGCGGCATGAAATTCAAAAAAAATATTCTATCACTGTTGCTGGTGGGCGTCGCCAGTTTGCTGGCGACGGGCTGCCGGACGTATCAGCAGCAAAACAAGGTGGTCACCGATTGGCGGCAGGGCAACTTGCCCAAGGCGATGGTCGAGGCCGGGAAGCTGGCCGACGCCAATGCCCGGAACAAGGACGCCGTCATCTGGCGGCTCGAACAGGGCGCGGTGCTGCGGGCCGCCGGCCAATACGCCGACAGCAATCGGGCCTTCGACCAGGCCCAGGAAAAAATTGACGACTACGCGCAGAAAGCCAAGGTCCGCATCGGCCAGGAAACGGGCGCGCTGCTTTCCAACCAGGCCAATCTGGCCTACGAAGGTCGTGCCTACGATGGCATCCTGTTGAACACCTACAAGGCCTTGAATTATCTGGCTCTGGGCGAGACCGACAAGGCGCGGCCCGAACTCATCCGCGCCTACCAACGCCAGCAGGATGCCGTGGAGGCGAATAAAAAACGCATTGAAGAAACCCGGGACGCCGCAGAAAAAAACAAGGACAAGGCCGCGATTGAAAAGGCGCAGGGCGACGCCAGACTGCAATCCCAATTGTCGGCGGCCACCAGCAACCTCGACGCCGTCGGTGTCTATGCGGACTATGTCAACCCGTTCACGGTATATCTCGACGGTTTGTATTTTATGGCGAATGCGGTGGATGCTTCTGATCTCGAGCGCGCCCATAAGTCCTTGGAACGGGTTCATGCATTTGCGCCCGGCAACGACTACGTGAAACAAGATCTCGCGGCCACCGATGATTTGCTGCAAGGCAGGCCACTGCTGCCGGTCACCTATGTAGTTTTTGAAACCGGCTGCGGGCCGGAGCGTGGACAAATCCGCGTGGATGTTCCGATCATCGTGGCCAAGGTTTCGTATGTGGGCGCGGCGTTCCCCACCTTGAAATTGCAGGATAATTATTTCTCCAGTCTGACGGTGAGCGCCAACGGAACGAGCGCGACCACCGCCCGCGTCGGCAGCGTGGATGGTGTCGTGGCGCTGGATTTCAAAAACGAGCTGCCGGTGGTCATCACCAAGACCATTGCTTCAACCGTCATCAAGGCGGTCGCCGCGTATGCCGCCAACGATGCCGCCCGGCAGTCCGGCGGCAAAGAAGATGCCCTTGGCAACAACCTGGTCGGATTGCTGACACAGGTGGCCACGGCGGGTTACCAGGCCGCCGTCAACATTGCCGACGAGCGCACCTGGACGACGTTGCCCAAGGAATTTCAAGTGGCCCGCGTGCCGACGCCGGCAAATCGTAAAATTGAATTGACCACCCCCAACGGCATGAAAACATCCGTGACCGTCAACGACGGAACGGTGAATGTAGTCTATGTCAAATCCGTCAATATCGGAACACCCCTGCTGGTGTCGCAATTTAAATTAAAATGAAAACCTCAAAACTATTACTGCTGGCCCTCGCCGGCAGCGCGCTCGCGCTGACGGGTTGCACCACCGTCAACACCGTTGAAAACGCCCAGAAAGAAGGCCGCCGCGCAATGGTCACCGACCAGCGCGTGATCACCGACGCCAGCCTGAACCGCAAGGTCGCCATCGTGGGCGTCAATTCGGCCATGACCCCCGGCGGCCTCCTCAAGGTGCAGGTCGAGCTGGAAAACCGCACCCGCTCGCCCCAGCGGTTCCTCTACCGCTTCGAGTGGTTTGACGCCAGCGGCATGCAGGTCAACAACATCCTTTCCGCGTCCGTGCCCGAACAAATCGAAGGCAAGGAAAGCAAGATGATCTACAGCCTGGCCCCCAGTCCAAGCTGCAAAGATTTCCGCGTAAAATTCATCGAAGCCAGGTAATCATCCCGCCACCAGAAAAAATATGAAAACTAAAATCCTCCTTCCGCTCATCGCCGCCGCCATCCCGGTCATTTTCACCGGCTGCGCCACCGACGCACATTATGTCCAGACCGGCGACAAGCAACAGATTGTCAGCCTGGGCCAGATCAACATTCAAGACTACGCCAACGCCGCCAACGCCGCCGTCAAGGAACTGCTCGACTCCGGCGCGATTGATAAAGTGGCCAATCCGCCGGCGTTGCTAGAGATCAGCCGCATCGTCAACAACACCAGCCAGCAGGTGGACACCGACCTGTTGACCAAGAAGATCAGCATCGCGCTGCTGCAAAGCGGAAAAGCCCTCACCAAGTCCGTGGACAAGAAGGCGACCGGCTATCAGCAAGAAAGCGAATTCATGAACGACCAGAAGGCCACCCGCCTGCCGGATTTCACCCTCTCGGGAAAAATCATCGAAACCGTTGACCGCGCGGGCAACACCCGCCGCACCACCTACAGCTTCCAGCTCTCGCTCAACGACACCAAGGCCGGCGTCCAGGTGTGGGAAGGTGAAAAAGAAATCGGCAAGCAGGGAACCCGCTCGTCCGTCGGATTCTGAAATCGTCCCAGGCTCAAGCGAAAGCGCGGTGGAATTTCATTCTGCCGCGCTTTTGATTTCGCCCTGCGCCAGCCGCGTCCTGAGCCGCTGCCCCGCCTTCACGTTTCCCGCATCACGGATCACGTTCCCCGTCGCCGCGTCCATCGTGATCGAATAACCGCGCGCCAGCACCTGCTCCGGCCCGAGCAGACGCAGGCGCGATTCCAAAGCCTGGAACCGCGTCCGGCTATTCTGCAAATTCACCTTCGCCAGTTCAGCCAGACGACGGCGATTCACGTTCAACAACTCCCGCCGCTGCTGCAACAACTGCGCCGGCCGCACCCGCCGCAAGCGTTCTGAAAAATTCCGCCACGCCACCTGCCGCTCCCGCGCACCCTGCCGGACACAACGCGTCAAGCCCGTCTGCAAATCGTCCAGCCGCTGCAACGACTCGTTCAATTGTTTGCGCGGATGCACCCGGGCGAAGCGATCATTCAACTGCGCCAGCTCGTACACCTTGCCCTCGAAATGTCGGCCCACCAGTTCCCGTATTCGTCCGGCGGACTCGATCACGAATTCGCGGCTGGCAAAAACGCCTTCGGTGATGATCTCCGCCGCCGCGCTGGGCGTGGCCGCGCGCACGTCCGCCACAAAATCGCTGATGGTGAAATCAATCTCGTGCCCGACCGCCGACACGACCGGCACCGCCGATTCAAAAACTGCCCGCGCCACGACCTCCTCGTTGAACGCCCACAAATCTTCGAGTGAACCGCCGCCGCGCGTGACGAGGATTAAATCAATTTGGAATTTGGAATTTGGAATTTGGAATTTATTGAGCATCCGCACCGCCGCCGCGATTTCCGCCGCCGCCCCCTGCCCTTGCACGCGACACGGCGCGAGGATGATTTCCAGACCGGGATCGCGCCGCTCGATGACATGCAGCACATCGCGAATCGCCGCGCCGGTGGGCGAAGTCACCAAGCCGATGCGCTGCGGATAGCGTGGCAGCGAACGTTTCCTCGCCTGCTCAAACAAGCCTTCCGCCGCAAGCTTCAGCTTGAGCTTCTCGAACTTGATTTGCAGCGCGCCGACGCCCTGTAACTCCACCGCGCGCACGATGAGTTGATATTGCCCGCGCGCCTCATAGACCGTCACGTCGCCTTGCAGCAAGACCTTCTGACCATCCGCGAGCAGGTCGAGCTCGCCCGTGGCCGCACCGCGAAACAGCACGCAGCTCAACTGCGATCCGGCGTCCTTGAGCGTGAAATACCGGTGCCCGGAACTTTGCGCGCGCAGATTGGTGACCTCGCCGCTGACCCAGACCAGGCCGACCGATTTTTCCAGCAACCGTTTGACCTGCGTCGTCAGTTCCGAGACGGACAAGACCTGGCGCGTCTCCGCCGCCGGAAACAATTCACCGAAGTCCCACTGCGATTTGGCTGGCTGGCTCATTGGCTTCAACTAACCGCTTCAGACACGCGTTGTATTTTCAGCGCCCGCCCGCTGGCATCCTCGATCTCAATCACGCAGCCGTGCAACATCACCCGGTTCTTCGCCACTTCAAACCGCTGCGGCATGCCGGTGAGGAAACGCTTGATGATCGGCTCGATCTCGCGGCCCAGACAACCATCGTGCGGCCCGGTGAAGCCGGCGTCCGTCAGATACGCCGTGCCATTGGGAAAGATCTGCTCGTCCGCCGTCTGCACATGCGTGTGCGTGCCCACCACCGCGCTCACCTGCCCGTCGAGCATCCGCGCCAAAGCGATTTTCTCCGAAGTCGCCTCGGCGTGGAAATCCACGAAGATGATTTTTGTCTGCTGCCGCAGCCGGTTCACCTTGTCGAGCGCCATGGAAAACGGATTCTCCATCGGCGGCATGAACGTGCGGCCTTGCAGATTCAACACGGCGATGGAGATGGGGGATTGGGTCTGGCCTCCGGGGTTTGGGATTTGAACGACCACACTCCCCTGCCCGGCGGTGCCCGCCGGATAATTGAAGGGCCGCAGAAAGCGTTTCTCGTTTTGCAGCAGCTCCACGACTTCCTTCTGATCCCACAAATGATCGCCGCTGGTGATGACATCCACGCCGGCGGCAAAAATCTCGTTGGCGGTCGCGGGCGTGATGCCGTTGCCACCCGCCGAATTTTCGCCGTTGGCGATGACGAAGTGCAGTCCGTGCTGTTCCCGCAACTTAGGCAGGAGTTCCTTGACCGCGCGCCGGCCCGGCTGCCCCACGATGTCACCGATGAAAAGAAGTTTCACGGCCTCACACTAACGACGCGACGGGAACGGGCCAAGCGGTTTCGCCCAAGACTGAAGCCTGCGGTCAAGCCTTGCGTTTTGGACTGCGCCGGCAAAGCGGTAGCGGCGACGGCGCTTTCGAAGGACATGGCCCGGTTCGATTGTCCAAGCCCATCCCCAAAGCGGTGTCGCGCTCCGCTTGCCACCGCAGTCCAAAATGACCTTCCCAAATCATTGCGCGTCAGCCTTGGGCGTATCACGCGGCAAAACGTCGCCCCGGATTTGTGTTTGTGTTTGAGCGTCAGATGCGTTGTCATCTGCCCATGCGATTTTCCCCGACGCTTTTAACGGCGACAATGCTCCTTCTATCATTCACCACGTTCCGAACTTTCGCCCACGATGTCGGCGGGGAAATGACCCAAGCCGCCACCAACTTTCTCGCGGCCCTCACGCCCGAGCAGCGCGCGACGGCGATGTTTGAACTGCGCGATGAGGAACGCTTCAACTGGCATTTCATTCCGCGCGCCCGCAAAGGGCTGGCCTTTCGCGACCTGACCTTTCCCCAGCAAACCTTGGCGCAAGTCCTCCTCATGACGCCGCTCAGTCATCGCGGATATTTCAAGGCGGCCACGATCATGACGCTTGACCAGGTGCTTTACGAAGTGGAAAACCACGCCGAGCGACGCGCTCCCGGCCAATACTCCATCTCCATCTTCGGCACGCCCGGCAAAGAGCCGTGGGGCTGGCGCATCGAAGGTCATCATCTCTCGCTGAACTTCACCGTCGGCAACGGCGCGGTGGCCAAGACGCCGTCGTTCATGGGTTCCAATCCGGCGGAAGTGCGAAGCGGCCCGCGCCAAGGCTTGCGCGTGCTGGCCCGTGAGGAAGATCTCGCGCACACGCTCATGCAATCGTTGACGGAAGCTCAGCGCGCCGTGGCGATTGTCACCACCAATGCGCCGCGCGAGATCATCACCAGCACGAACCGGCACGTCACCGCGCTGCAACCGGCGGGCATGACGGCCGCACAGTTCACACCCGAACAACGCGGCGTGTTCATGGAACTGCTCCGCGAA
>JAYWBR010000434.1:0-3327 GCA_043781315.1 Verrucomicrobiota bacterium
CTGGCGAAGGAAGGTCTGGCCGTGCTGATGATTTCCAGCGACCTGCCGGAAATTCTCGGCATGGCGGACCGCATCGCTGTGATGCGCGGCGGAACGATCACCGCCATGCTGCCGGGTAAGAGTGATGCACACACGGTGATGGCATCCGCGCTGGGACAAACAAAATGAAAAGTTCCAAATTCCAAATTCCAAACTCCAAACTCCGAACTGGTGCGGGTTGCCGCGTCGTTTTTGCATATTGGAACTTGAAACTTGGAACTTGGAGCTTTAATCGCGGGGTGGCGAAATGAGCACGACCCCTCCAATTTTCTCAACAAAAAAAGTTGAAGACCGGAAAACAAAACGCCACTTCCGCGAACTCTCCGTCGCCACCGCCCTCGCGCTCGTGCTGATCGGCCTGGCGATTGTTGCGCCGGCATTTTTTCAGCCGCAGCCGCTGCTCTCGCTGCTCACGCGCGAAGCGCCGACGCTCGTGGTCGCCTGCGGCATGGCGCTCGTGATCATCTGCCGGCAGATTGACATTTCGGTCGGCTCCCAGTTCGCCGTGTGCAGCGTGTGCGCGGGTTTGCTCGCCGCGAAAGGCTGGCCAATGCCGCTGGTGTTTCTCTCGTCGGTTTCGCTGGGCGCGATGATGGGCGCGGTCAACGGCTGGCTCGTGGCGGGGCTGCGCCTGCCGTCCATCGTGGTGACGCTGGCCACGATGGTGACGTGGCGCGAGGCGTTGCGGTGGCAGCGGCAGGGTGAGTTCGTGAATCTGCCGGACGGCCTGCAATGGCTCGGCCTGGGCCAGATCGCGGGGCAATGGACGCTCATTCTCGCCGCGCTCGCGTTGCTCGTGTTGCTGGCGCTGGCGACGAAACATCTCTCCGCCGGACGCTTCATTTACGCCGTGGGCACGGACGCGGAAGCCGCGCGGCTGGCGGGCATCCGCCCGCAGCTCACCACGTTTTCCGTGTTTGTTTTCTTGGGCGCGCTGGTGGGCTTGGCCGCGATGATGAACGTGGTGCAATCGCCGCAGGTGGATCCCAAGTCCGGTTCGGGGCTGGAGCTCAAGGTCATCGCGGCGGCGGTGGTCGGCGGCGTGGCGGTGTCGGGCGGGCGCGGAATTCTGTGGGGCGTGTTCGTCGGGCTGCTGCTGCTGGCGTGCATCAGTCCGGCGCTGACGCATCTGCACATCGAGGCGTATTGGGAAAAGGCGATCCAGGGCGGGATCATCCTGCTCGCGGTTGTGGCCGATGGTTTGCGAACCAGAAAGCAAAGGAGTTAACCACTGAATGAACACGGATAAACATGGATTCAAAGCCATACTGCTCCGGCACGAGACGATCCTGCTGTTCGTCGTGCTGCTGGAGTGGCTTTACTTCAACTCCGTCGGGCCGCGATTCGGTTCGGTGGACAACACGTTCGACATCCTGCGGCACTCGGTGGAAATCGGACTGCTCGCGCTGGTGATGACGCCGATCATTCTCACGGGCGGCATTGATCTGTCGGTCGGCTCGCTGCTGGGATTGTGCGCGATCTTGTTCGGCAAATTCTGGCGCGATGCGGGAATGCCGATTCCGCTGGCGGCGGTTTGCACCATCGGCGTCGGCGCGCTGGCGGGCGGGCTGAACGCCACGCTCATCACCTGGCTGCGATTGCCGCCGCTCATCGTCACGCTCGGCACGTTCTCGCTCTTTCGCGGACTGGCGGAGGCCATCACGCGCGGCGCGGACACGTTCACGAATTTTCCGGCGTCGTTTTTGTTTCTTGGCCAGGAACGCTGGCTCGGCATTCCCGCGCAAGCGCCCATCTTCATCGCCGTGGCGACTGGCATCTGGCTGCTGGTGCATCGCACGACGTTCGGGCGTTCGTTCCGCGCCATCGGTTTTGCGCCCGAAGGAACGCGTTACGCGGGAATCTCCGTCGAACGCCGGCTGGCGATGGCGTACGTGCTGGCCGGTATCATCGCGGCAGTGGCGGCAGTCATCTACACGTCGCGGCTCGGTCAGGCGAAGGCCGACGCCGGCATGGGCTACGAGTTGTTCGCCATCACGGCGGTGGTGCTGGGCGGCACGAGTATTTTCGGCGGCGTTGGCACGGTTCACGGAACCCTGCTCGGCGTGGCGGCGATTGCGGTGTTGAACAACGGCCTCGTTCACGCCCGCCAGCCGCGCGAGGTCGCGGGCATGTTGACCGGGCTGCTTTTGATCCTCGCCCTGACCAGTTCCATCCTCCCGAAAATGCTCGCCTCCCTGCGGGCGCGTCGGCAAACTTCCACCACTAAACCAATCATCACATGAACAAAAACCTTCTTTCCCTCTCACTCGTCGCCGGACTGGTGCTGGCGGGCGGCTGCGGCAAATCCGATTCCGGCGGCAGCGGCTCCAACAATTCCGCTGGCGGCAAAAAAATCACCGTCGCCTTGATGCCCAAGTCCAAGGGCAACGCGTATTTCATCTCCTGCAAGAAAGGCGCGGACAAGGCGGCGCAGGAACTCGGCGTGGACCTGGTTTTCGACGGCCCGACCGACCCCGATCCCGCGAAGCAGAATGAGATTGTCGAGAATTGGATCGCGCTCGGCGTGGATGCCATTGCGGTGGCGTGCGAGAACCGCGAGGGCATCTCCACCGCCCTGCGCAAGGCCAAGGCCAAAGGCATCAAGGTCATCACGTACGATGCCGATGCGTTGCCGGACGCGCGCGAATTTTTTGTGAACCAAGCCACGCCCGAAGGCATCGGCTTCGCGCTGATGGACGAGACGGCCCGGTTGTGCGGCAGCGAGGGCGAGTTCGCCATCATCACCGCCAGCCTCACGGCGGCGAACATGATCGAGTGGCAAAAGCACATCGAAGCCCGGCGCGCGGACAAATATCCAAACATGAAAATGATCGCGCTGCGCCCCTGCGACGATCTCAAGGACAAGGCGCAGAGCGAAACCACGGCGTTGTTGAGCGCCAATCCGAATCTCAAATGCATTCTCGCCATCTGTTCGCCCGGCGTCCCCGGCGCGGCGGAAGCGGTCAAGCAGGCGGGCCAGACCGGCAAGGTCAAGGTGCTCGGCCTCGGTTTGCCGAACGAGAACAAACGCTACGTCCACGACGGCGTGACCGACAGCGTGATTCTCTGGAACACGGAAGACCTCGGCTACCTCACGGTTTATTCCGCGAATGCGCTGGCCAAAGGAACGCTCAAGGCCGGCGACACAAGCATCAAGGCCGGTTCGCTTGGTGAATTCCAAATCGAGGGCGACAGCATCCTGCTCGGCAAGCCGTTCATCTTTAACAAGGCCAACATAGACAAGTTTGATTTTTGACCGCTGATTTTTGACCGCTAATCCGCGCTAAT
>JAYWBR010000435.1:0-3319 GCA_043781315.1 Verrucomicrobiota bacterium
TCTTCCATCGGCACGTTGTAATCCACGCGGATGAAGACCCGTTTGCCGCGCACGTTCAAATCTCGAATTGTCAGCTTTGCCATAAAAATAAAATTTCCCGAAAAACGGGAGCGCAGAGAATACCTCAGCGCGGTGGTGAGTCAAAACGATTTCCGATGGAATTGGATCGTCGCGCTGAAAATAAAAAGGCCCCTTTGCTTGCGCAAAGGGGCCGTGCGGGAGTTATCCCAGATTAGAACTTGTAAACCACGTTGGCGGCCAACATGACCGCGTTGCGGAGGTTTGCGTTCGAGCCAAACTGGCCACGGTTGGAGGCGTGATCCCAGCGGACTTCAGCCCGGCTGAGGACGTTCTTCCAAAGGTCGTATTGAACGGTGTAGGTCAATTCAAACAGTCTGACCTTATCGTTTCCGTCAGTCGAGGTCACACCAGCGCCGTCGTCCACGTATTCGCCGCGCAGGTGCAGGCTCAACTTTTCCGTGGCTTGGTAGGAGGCATACAGTCCATACACCCAGGTGTCCGCGAAGCCATTGGGCGCGTCGTGCTCATGGCGATAGTCCAAGGCAAAGCCGGCTTTCAATCCGGTGACGGGAGTCGCCAAGGTTAAGCCGGTATAGAGATGGCTCACGTTGCCGTTGCCATTGACAGTTGCAGAACTGAAGCCGTCAATGTAGCCAACGGTCATCGAGGAGTCAGCCAGCCAGCCCATGCTCTTGGGAGCGGTCAGCGTCATGCCGAGCATCCAAACCTTGTCGGTTTCGCTGCCGGGTTTGCGGCTGCCAATCATGGGGCCGAAGGTGTTGGCAACGCCAGCAGTCAAGGTGGCGGCATCACAGAGTTTATAGGTGCCGAGAATACCTTCGTGCGTGGTGGGTTGCACGGTGTAGCTGTAGGAACGGGTGTAGTTCGGGTTGTTGCCAACGCTGGTGGATTCATAACCCAAGATCGTGTCAAACACGCCGATCTTCCAGTCAATGCCATTGCCGATGGGTGTGCGCAAAGCGACGTAAGCCTGACGGATGGCAAACGCATTCTCGCCGCTCGTGGCCAAGGTGCCAGCATCCGGGCCAAACCAGAGTTCGGCATGATATCCGGCCGCCCAAGGGGTTTCGTCCAAAGGTTTGTCGAGCGCCAGATCAACCACGTTCAGGTTGAAGCCATCGGCCTTTTTCATACCGCCATAGGTATAGGCCGGGTTATTGCCGTTGCCGGTGCCGAGATTCCATTGCGCCGCCACGTCCACATAACCGCTCAGGGTTGTGCTCGCCGCCGCCGTCTGCACCATGTTTGCGTCAACCGCTTGGGTCAGTGACGGAAGTGTCACGATTCCCGCTGCGGCCAAACCGACTGTCCATTTATTAAACTTCATTGGTTCCTCCAGGTTAGTTTGTTGTCTGTTTATTACTATGCATTTGTTGGGGCAAAACCAGTTTGCCCTGGCACCATCCCGGTGCATTTGCCCGCATTGATAAGTAAAGCGGCCGGGCTTGGCAATAACAATTTTTGCCTTTTCTCAAAGATATTTTCACGTTTGCCCCTCCGGCCAATCGCGTGGCGGCACACCTTTTGGCCAACGGAATTGTCCCGGGATGGGACGGCGACGCTCGCATACTGGACTCGATTCCGCCGCAAACCACAGATTCATCGGCTCCGGCGTCGTGGAATGGAGTCTGCTAATTCAGTTCTCAAAGTTAGAACGGTCGAGTCAGTCATTGATCGCTTAACGTCAAAAATATGCCTTCATTCGTTTACACGGCGCGGGAAACCTCCACGGGCCGCGAGATTCGCAACGCGGTTGAGGCCGCCACCGAGCAGGCCGCGATCGCCGCGCTGCTCAATCGCAACCTCCTGGTCGTTTCGATCCAGGAAAAACTCGCCAAGAAAGGCCGCACCGCCGGCGGCAAGGTCGCCCTCGCCGATCTCGTGATCTTCACCCGCCAGTTGGCCACCATGATTGACGCCGGTCTGGCCATGGTGCAATCGCTCTCCGCGCTCTCCGATCAATCACCCAACAAAGCCATGCGCGACGTCATCAAGGATGTCTGCACGCGCGTGGAAGGCGGCGACAGTTTTTCCGAAGCGTTGCACAAGCACCCTAAAGTTTTTGATCGTCTCTATGTCTGCATGGTTTCCGCCGGTGAAAAGGGCGGTCTGCTCGCGGAAATTCTGGCCCGGCTTGCCGTCTATCAGGAGAACACCGCGCGCCTGCGGAAAAAGGTCAAGACCGCGCTGATGTACCCGACCGTCGTCACCGTCGTGGCCATCCTCATCACCACGTTTCTGCTCATCAAAGTCGTGCCGGTCTTTGGCGATATTTATTCCGGCTTCGGCGCCAAGCTGCCGACCCCGACCCAGTACCTCATCAACCTCAGCAACTTCTTGCAAAAGTATTTCCTGCTCCTCGCGCTCGCGGCGGGTGGCGGAGTTTACGGCTGGTTCCATTTCATCAAGACCAAGTCCGGCCGGCTGTTCTGGGATTCCCGGCGCATCAAGCTCCCGCTCTTCGGCGGCATCGCCCATAAGATTTGTCTGGCGCGTTTCACCCGCACCCTGGCGTCGTTGATCCGCAGCGGTGTGCCGATTCTCGAAGTCCTGCAGATCGTCTCCCAGACCGTCGGCAACGTCGTCATGGAAAAAGCCATCAAGGACGCCGCCACCGACATCGAACGCGGCGAGAGCATCTCCGTCGCGTTGGGCAAGCATCCCATTTTTCCCAACATGATCATCCGCATGATCACCGCCGGTGAGCAGACCGGTAAAATTGACAACATGCTCGAACGCATCTCCGACTTTCTCGATGAAGAAATCGAAACCACCCTGTCCGGCCTGACCTCGCTGATCGAACCCCTGATGATCGTCGTCCTCGGCGTCATCATCGGCGGCATGGTCATCTGCATGTTCCTCCCGATTTTCAAGATGAGCGAAATCATCAACGGCGCGAAATAATCCGCTGCCACAGTTTTCATGGGAAATGTTTCCCGCTCCCGCAGTCAAATGCGGGGGCGGGTTTTTTTCGGCCCAAGTTCAAGGGCACCGTAAATTCGTGACACCCCCGCACGCTTGCGCTAGTTTCCAAAAAAATGTGGTGGCCGGTATTTCTGCAAATCAAATCGAATGACCCGGAGGCCCGGCTGCTGGCGGTTCAGCGCCTGGCGGACGCCGGCAGCACCCGCGCGTTCGATGCGCTGGCCGAAGCCATCCGCGACGAGGACATGCGCGTGAGCCGCGCCGCCGTCACCGCGCTCGGAAAGATCGGCGGCGAAAAAGCCACGCTCGTCCTCATCAACGCCCTGGCGGATCACCATCCTGAACTGCGGCA